>NZ_JEMA01001237.1 GCF_001589285.1 Sorangium cellulosum
GGGGCCGGCGCAGGCGCAGGCGCTGGCGCGGGCTCCGCCTTGGTCGGCACCGGCCTGCAGGGCACGCAGGGCGGCAGCCCTGGCACCTTCGAGCCCACGGCATAGGAGAGCGTGAGCAGGAGGTTGTTCTGCACCTGCCACGCATCGATGAGCTGCGGCTGGCGCACGACATGGAGCTGGTAGTCGAGGGACGCCCACTCCACGAGCTTGAAGGAGAGCCCCCCGACGATGTCGACGTTCATGAGGTCCAGCGCGCCGCGCTCGTCGCCTGCGTCCAGATCCGAATACACGATCGGCAAGAGGGCGGCGATGCCCGCCCTGTACGTGATCTGCTTCTCACGGAGCGCGCCCGAGGCCTCGATGACAGCCTCGGCGCCGAGCTGGTTATAGCTCGAGAGCTCGCTCACCTCGACATCGGGCGTCCCGTCGTCGTCCCCCAGGGCGAGCACGCCCGACGTGATGACCTCCTGCGCGCCAGCGCCGGCGCGGGCCTCGACAAGAATGGACTCCCGATTGACAGGCTGGACGAAGACGCCGAGCGACTGCTTGAGCGTCACTGGCTGGAACGGATCGCTCAGGTGAAGGCGCGTCCCGGTGATCGCCTCGGTCGTCCCGTCTGCGCGCGTGATCGCGTAGGTCGTCGGCGTCGAGCGCGGGTCGCTGCCAGGGAACATCTGCGTATCGAGGGCGAAGCGGCCGAACGGCCCGAACCAGGGCACGACGTGGTAAAGGTAAATGGCCTCGAAGGCGAGCGCGTCGCGCGTCTTGACCCATGTATCCAGGGCCGGCGTGCGCGTCACGCCAGCGCCAGCCCCGAGCGTCATGCGGAGCTCATGGGCGGCCTGATTGAAGTCGAGGGAGCCCTCCAGCATGAAGCCTGCGGACACGCCTGTCCCGTCTGCCTGCCCGACGACGCTGCGGTTGTTGGCCAGGTTGAACGTGCCGCCGAGGAGCAACCCCGGTGACCAGCCCTCCACGCGCCCCGGATCGGTCGCAGGCGCTTCGACGTACTTGGTCTCCACGGAGGGCGCCGACTGCGCAGAGGCTCCACGAGCGAGGAGACCGGCCACGGCGCACGCTGATGCTACGACCCCGAAGCGTTCGGGAGAGATTTTCATGAGATACCCTCGACGATTGTACTGATCCAGGTGCAAACACGGGGCCTATAGCACAGAGAGTCTTCGGTGAGGGTAGAACGTAAAAATAATCCCAGAGAGCGCGGTACCATCGAGAAACGGCTGGGGTTCACGTAAGCTCACCTCGCCCGCGCCTTCTGTCACGAACGACGCTGCTTGGAGGAGATGGGGCCAAGGCCGCTCCTCTCCAGTCGTTCGTCGCGCCACGCCGGGCCGCCGTCACCGGGGCGTCCGGCAATCATGGTGGTCCCGGGTCGAACGGCGAAGTTGGGCGCCACGTAGGCGATGCCGATGGATGCGCCGCCCAGCCCGCCGCCGGCGTCGCCTCCGCGACCGCCGTTGCTGGCAGTACTACTCCTTCCTCCAGGACGTCACCACCGGCGTGTCGTGCACCGCCTGGGCTGCACCGACGATGGGTATCATCAGTTCATGTCCGGCCACATCCCGCGCTTCACGAGCGTGTCCGACGGCAAGCTCGACAACTGGTGGTCCCACTTCCTCGACTGCCGTGCTCTTCTGACCCGCTGGGAGACATGAGGTCCACGCGCCGGCACGGGGCACAGGCGCGCCGGACGCGGGCGTGGCTGTCTGGGCGGCGGAGAGCTCCCCCGCGCCCCCGCCTCATCCGCCCGCGCGCCCGGCCTCGAGCGCGCCTTCCTCTCGCCGCCTCGCCTGCCGGTACGCGACGGGGCTCACGCCGTGGGCGCGGGCGAAGGCGCGCGCGAACGCGGGCTCGCTGTCGTAGCCGACGCGGGCGGCGACGACCTTCACCGGGAGCGTCGTCTCGCCGAGCAGCACCGCGGCGCGCGAGAGGCGCAGGCGGCGCAGGTGATGGCCGAGCGGCTCGCCGAGGAGCGCCGTCGCGCGCGCCGCGAACGCCGAGCGCGAGAGCCCCGCCTGGCGCGCGAGGTCCGCGAGCTCCCACGCGCGCTCGGGCGNAGAGCCCCGCCTGGCGCGCGAGGTCCGCGAGCTCCCACGCGCGCTCGGGCGAGGCGCGCACCCGCGCGAGC
>NZ_JEMA01001238.1 GCF_001589285.1 Sorangium cellulosum
GTGGCCGTGGCGGGCGAGCAGCCTCCGCAGCTCCGTCCGGATGACGACCTCGTCCTCCACCAGCAGGATCCGGCTCATGCCTCCGCCTCCAGCCAAGGCGACTCAGGACCGCGACGGCTGACCACGTGCGGACGCACAACGCAAAGCGTGAACATGCAGCAGATCGGGCGTTTACGTGTTCGATGATCGATCGATGCGCCGGGCACCGGTCGTCACCGGGCGCAGCGCCGCGCGATGGTCGGGGCCACCACCCGCTCCCCGCCGGGGGAGCGGGTGGCCTTCGCCGGGCGCGCACGAGCTCGAGGCGCCCGGCCGTGCTCCCGGACCTACCTCGACGTCACTTGGTGAACAGCGAGAGGTCGACGGCCTTCGCCATCGTCTCGAGGCCAGTCGGGTTCAAGTGCAGCCAATCGTCGAAGTCGAGGCTATCTTGCAGCTTCGAAGGATCGTTGGGGTCGCGGACCGCCGCGTCCAGATCGATGACCGCGTCGAACTCGCCGCTCGTGCGGATCCACTCGTTGACCTCCTGACGGGCGGCCTCGCGCTCGGTGGTGTAGTAGTCGTGGCCGTTGAACGGAAGGATGGGCACGCCGTAAACGAGCATCCCCTTGTCGTGGGCCTTGTCGATGAACTCGCCGAAGGCCGAGATCAAGCCGTCCGCGACGGTCGGGCCGGTGCCGGCGGCCGAGGTCCCGATGTCGTTCACGCCCTCGAAGATGACCAGCCAGCGCGCGCCGCGCTGCTCCAGGACGTCGCGCTGGAAGCGGGCCTTGGCTGTCGGCCCGAGCCCGCCGGACAGCACGTTGTTCCCGCCGATACCGAGGTTCAGCACGGCCACGTTCTCGGTCCCCATGTTGGTCCGCAGCCGCCGCGACAGGAAGTCCGGCCAGCGGTTGTTCCCGTTCGTCGTCGATCCGCGGCCGTCCGTGATCGAGTCGCCCAGGATGACGACCGCCGCGGCCGTGGGATCGGCCATGACGTCGAGCCCGGTGATGTAGTACCAGTGATCGGTCTTGACCGGAGAGGTCAGCGTCGCCGACGAGACCCCATCGCCGGTCTGGATATACGAGGTGGTCCGCGAGCCCGGGTGCCCGGTGATCCCGGCCGGGACGGTGCCGAACCGGATGGTCACCGCGAGCTTGCTGACGGGCTTGAGGTTGTAATCGATCGGATCGGAGAAGACGGCCTTGCCCACCGGGATGGTCACCGACTCGGCGCCCGAGAAGGTCAGGGCGTGATCGGTGCTCGCGTCGATGCCGTCGTCGGTCGTCGAGTCCGCGATGTGCACGGACTGCATGGTCACCGGCCCGTCGCCGAACTCGTTCGAGAGCAGCAGCCGCACGTTGCTGCCGCCGATCGAGGTATAGACGACCTGGCGCAGCGTGTTGTTGCCGAGGCCCGGCGCCGGCGGGTTGTTGTTCGTCTCGGTGAGCTGCGGGCCTGTCGTCCAGGTGCCGACCCAGCGGCGCTCACCGGGGGTGCCGCCGCCGCCGCCCTCGCCCGGCGCTCCGCCGGTGCCTGTCGCTCCGCCGGCGCCGCCGGTGCCGGAGACGCCGCCTTCCCCGCCGCCACCGTGCCCGGTGCTGCCCGGGCCGGTGGTGCCGCTGGTGGTCGTCGGCGCGCCGGTGGAGCCGGACGCGGCCGTCGAGCCAGAGCTGCTGGTCGAAGTCGGGGATCCGGAGGTGTCATCGCCGCAAGCGGCGACCGATAGAAACAGAAGAGCCCAGAGAATTTTCCGCATGGTCATCAACCCTCGAAAGGTTGCTCCGTTCGTGTTCGCCCGAGTCCCCCGCGGCGCAGCGCCCCAGCCCTCTGCCCTTCAGCCCATCCGGCGCAAGATCGGCAGATCCAGACGGATCCCCGCCCTGCGTGATGCGGCAACCGGGCCGGTCAAAGAGTTCAATCAGATGGCAGCGTTGCCCGCCGTCGGTGTCGGGCGGCGCGCGCGAGAGCGCGAGTCGATGCCATTGCTCCTCACACGCGCGCTCTGCTGTACCACACGAGGATTGGAGGGCCTACACGTTTCACCGGCGGCAGACGCGCGAGTGGGCTCGTTCGGCGAGGCCGCGTTACGATCGGTAACACCTCGGCGGGACCGCGTACGGGCGGTGACATNCTCGGCGGGACCGCGTACGGGCGGTGACATCCGGCCCTTCGACAGGCCCAGACCGATGCCGCTCGACAGCGGTGGACCCGTTCACGGCCGACCGGGGGTCAGATCATCGATGAGCACAGGAGCGCCGCGTCGCATCGGGTCGAGAGCGTGACGGGTGCCTTGCGCGGCTGCGCCACGGAGAGACGCGGGCCGTGATTGGGGTTCAGCGGTCCAGACCAGCGTTGCGACGCAGGTCGCGGATCATCGCCGCCTCGGGCAGCCGAAGACGCTCGGCATCGCGGCCGGCAGAACGGAGCAGCTCGGCGGCGGCTTCGCTGTCTCCGGGGGCGTGCCGCTCGAGGTGAATGATCGCCATGTTGGTCTCGCAGCACAGCTTGCTGCGGATATCGCCGAGGCGATCGAGTACAGGCAGCACTTCCCGCTCGAGGAGGTGGAGGGCCTTATCCAGTTCGCCTCGAGCCTGGAGCACGCCAGCGATCTGGCCCAGCGTGATGGCGCGCAGCCTCACAGCGCCTGTACGCTCATGGACAGGGAGCACTTCCCGCTCGAGGAGCCGCTGGGCCTCATCGAGCCTCCCCTGGGCATGATAGATGTCGGCGACCTTGCCGAGCGTGACGGCGCGGGAGCGCACATCGCCAAGGCGCTCGTGAACGGGCAGCTCTTCCTGCTGGCGAATACGGAGCGCTTCGTCGAGCTGGCCACGACGCTCAAGAAGATCGGCGATACAACCCAATGCAACGGCGCGCCCACGGACCTCGCCCAGCTTCTCGAACAGGCCGATGGCCTCGCGCAGGAGCCCTTCGGCCTCTTCCGGCCGGCCCAGGAACGCCACAGCCCGCCCGAGCCTGCACAGGTCTACCGCGGTCCAGGCGGGATCACCGGCCTCACGACGGAGCACGAGAGCCCGTCGCAAGGCCTGCTCCCATGCCTCCGCAGGCCCTGTCTGCTCGAGCACCTGCGCCTCGAGCGCCAGCGCGTCGCCGACACCGCTCGTGTAACCGACGCCCTCGGCGAGCCGCCGCGCCTCTTCAGCGGCCGCCCTGGCTTCGCCCAGCTCGGCCGCGTCGAGGAACGCACGGCCGAGCCGGAGCCAGGCATCGGCGAGCGAGCCGGCCGGGATCTCGTCGTCAGCGAACGCCCGCAACCGGGCTGCCTCGGCCTGGAGCTCTGCCTGCGACCGCGCCTGCGGCCTGTCTCGCGTCTCCGCGGAATGCAGCGCGAACGTCGGAGCAGGATCGCCGGGCACCGACGCGATCTCCAGCGTCGCTGCCCGCACATCGAACAGATCCGGCGCCATCCCCGACAGCTCCGCCGCGCGATCCGCCGCGATCACCAGCACGAGCGGCCCGCGAATGAGCTTGCCAAGGACGTCGCGCGCCATGTTGAGCGACGCGACAACGGCGCCACCTCCGGTGTCGACCAGAGCAACGCCGTCAGGGATCACCGCGCCTGCGAGCGGGTGGATTCGATCCGAGACGGCGAGGAACCGCGCGACCTCCTCCGCCCCGTCGGCCCCCTCCCCGAAGAAGCGCAGCTCGGGCACGCCCCCCGAGCCGCTCCACGCGCGGAGGCGACGCAATACCTCGGCCCGCGCAGCGTCCGCGGCCAGGACGACGTAGAAAGCGAAGCTCGCCGCCCGGCGCAGACCGCGCCGGAGCACGTCGAGGTTGTGCTCCGAATCTGCGGTGAGGAGCGCGAGCGGCTCCTGCGCCCCCTGGCTCACGCGCTCTCGCGGTACTTGCGGCACCGCTCCACGAGCGGATGGACCGCCCACCAGGGGTCCGGCTCGCCGTTCTGGTATTCGAGGACGTAGAGGTGCCGGAGCAGCTCCCGCTTGACCTGGTCGTCGCAGCCGTCGGGGAAACGGTTGTCCCGCGCCACCTGCCGGAGGATGGGCACATAGGCCTCCGGGAGCGCCCGCTCGAAGTCGGCCTGGATGCCGCCTGCCGCGCGCTCGATCGAGGCCGCCGTGACCCTGGGCTGGTCGTGCTCGTTCACGGCGTCGAGCACGAGGCGCAGCGCGTGGCGGATGCACCCGCCGCTGTACCGCGCAATCCGCGCTGCCGCAGCCCGCGCCTCCTCGAAGAGCTCCTCGAACGCGACCCGCCTCTCGAGCAGATGGACCAGGGCGTCGAGACCCCCCTGGTTGTCCCCGTCGCCGTCTGCCGCCCGCTTCCGCACCTCGATCATCGGCAGGACCACGACATTTCCCCCGTACAGGCCGATCAGGCTGGCCCCCGCCGCCACATAGCAAAGGTAGAGCGGGACCGTGATCACGAGGTGCGCGTCAAGGCGCTTCAAAGCCACCATCCGGTCGAGGTAAAGCCGCTCGACGCTGGCGCGCTGCCCCTCGCTGACCTTCTCCAGGTTGTCGATCAGCACCACGAGCGGGCCGGTAGGGTCGTTGGGCGGGGTCCTCCGGATCTCGTCGAAGGCGAGGTTCAGCCCCTCGATGAGCGCGGTGGTCACGGAGCCGAGGGCTGTCCTCACCGTCTTCTTCTGGTCCACACCGGCGAGGCGGACGTCGCCGAGCAGCTTGTTCACCGCGTCGGGCACCTTGTCCGGCAGGTTCGCGATCACCTTGCGAACAATGTCGGCTATCTGGGTCTTCCAGATCGCGCCGAGGGTCTTCGCGGCGGCGACTGGCTCCTTCTCGTACACGAGACCCCAGAGCGCGACGAGGATGTCCTCGAGATCGACGTCGGTCCGGTCGAGGACCGCATCGGCGTCGAGGAAGAGCGTCGTGACAGGAGCCGCCCCGCCCTCGGCAGACTCGAGCCGCTTCTTCATCAGGAGGAGCTCCGTCGTCTTGCCACCCCCGATGTGGCCGCTCAAGAGGTGCAGCGTGGGCGTCCCGCCCGCGCGCCGGATGCTCCGCGCGATCCTGGCGAGTCGGTCGCCGCCCCGGATCCGGCTCAGGTCCTCGTGCAGGAGCGCGTCCTCGCGTGGGTCCAGCGGGCTGAACGGGTCGCAGAGGCGGACCGCATCCTCGAGCGAGCGCGCTGGTACGGAGAACGCTCGCTTCGACACGGCGAGCTCCCGGACGGCCCTGGTTTCCATGCTGCTCATGGCGATGGCTTGCAGGCTACCACACTCCCCGCCCTCAGCCTCCGCCGGCCCCCCCTCCGCCGGCCCCCCC
>NZ_JEMA01001239.1 GCF_001589285.1 Sorangium cellulosum
GCTTCGCCTCGGGCGCCGCGGCCTGCGCGCCGGCCGCGGCGGGCTTCGGCTTGGGCTTGGTGAGCTGCCGGAGCGCGGAGAACGGCTGGTAGAACGCCTCACTCGCCTTGCGCGCCGCCGCCGCCTTCGCGGGGCTGGCCGCCGATCTCGGGTCTCGCTCGCGCTTCGCGCTCTTCGCCATCCCCCAGAACATCGCTCGCGAGGCCGCGGAGCGCAAACCGGACGGCCTCGATCCCCGCGAGCTGCCCGTCCTCGAAGTGCCAGTCGGGGTCGTCGAGGTCGGGGAAGTCGTGCGGGTTGCGGATGTCCTCGGCCGTGAGGTGGGGGACGAGGCGCCGCGCGAGGTCGATGACCTTGGCCCGCTGCGCTTCCTCCATGGCCGCGAGGAGCTCGAAGACGCGGTGGAAGAGCTCGGCGGGCGAGAGGGGCGCCCGCGGGGCGGGAGCCTGCGGGGCGCCGGGGCCGGCTGCATCGGCGCCGGCTGAGTCGGGGGAGCGCATCGGGCGCAGGATACTTCACCGCCGCGGAGCCGCCGCGGCTGCCGGCACTGCGCGCCGCGCGCTGCCCATCGCGGGCGAGCTCGGCCGAGCGGGGCCCTCCCGTGGCCAGTGTGCAAGCGGTGGACAAGGCAACGCCATCGCGGGCGCCCGCTCGTGACGGGCTTCTGGTGACAGCGCCCCCGCGCGGGCTCAGGGCATGATCAGGACATTCGACAGTTCATCGACGATCCTGCCAGCGTCGCCGCTATCGAGGTTGACGAGCACGGTGACCGAAGCGTCGCTGTCGATCGCGTGATAGGACGACGACGTGAATCCACAGATGCTGCCGTCGTGCACGTACGACACGCCGAGCGGGGATTCACAACGGGACAGTCAGAGGCCGTATCCGTCGACCTCGCCGAGCGGCGCGTCCACGCACGTGGTCAGCTCTGCGAGCACTGCGGGGCAGAGCAGCGTACCGTCGAGCAGCTTGCGGTGGAAGCGCGTGAGGTCGCCGGTGGTCGAGACCAGCGCGCCGGCGTGCCCGCCGCGGACGGGTCGAGCGCGCACGTCGCATCGACGAGAGGTGAAGTCGAACGGCCCGCTCGTGTGACTCATGATCTGCCGCACGGAGATCTGCTCGCCGCGGGGGACGCCGTCCACGTACCTGGAGACAGCGTCGTCGAGCGATAACCGGCCTTCCGCGTGGAGCATCAGCGTCAGCGCGGCGACGAAGCGCTTGGTGATGCTCCATCTCCAGGGGTCCCCACGAGGTGCGCGCACAGCGGGAGTGCTCTCGCCTACTCCCCACGACAAAGGTGCGAATCGCCGCGTGAGCGGGCCGACAGACAGCTCCACGGATCCGCGCGCGCTCGATGGATGGAGGAGGCGTGCATCTCCCTCCGCGCGGAGCGCCCGCGCGCCATGGACTTTACTCCGCGTCCCGTCGCCGGCGTCCGGCGCGCGCCTCGGTCAGCGCGGCGGCGCCGCCGCGACGGCGAGCGCCCGCAGCAGGGTGATCACCGCGAGCGAGTGGCTGATCCGGCCGTCCTGCATCGCCGCGGTCACCTCGTCTGCGCTCATCACCACGGCTTCGGTGCTCTCGTGCTCGTCGCCCTCGGGCTCGCCGACCCGCCTCGCGCCGCGCGCCAGGTAGAGGAAGCAGCGATTCCCCTGGAGCGCCGGATTCGGGTGCACCCACCCGAGCGGCTCGATCGAGGCCGCCGCATATCCCGTCTCTTCCAGGAGCTCGCGTGGCGCCGCGGCGTCCGGCTCCTCCCCGGGGTCGACGATGCCCCCTGCCGTCTCGATGGTCACCGCATCGAGGCCGTGCCGGTGCTGCCGCACGAGGACGAACTCCCCTGCATCGGTGATCGCGGCCACGGAGATCCAGTCCGGGAGCTCCAGGGTGAAGGCGGTATACGAGGCGTCCGCGGCCACGACCTCGTGGCGGTGCACTGCAAGCGGACCGAAGCTACCGGCGACCGTCGATGCGTGTCGGCGAGGGATCGTGATGCCCATCGGGTCTCGATACTACAGTGCCCCGCGCGCGGGCGCGCCGCTCGCCGCCTTCTCCGGCGCTGCGCTCGCCGCCTTCTCCGGCGCTGCGCTCGCCGCCTTCTCCGGCGCCGCGCTCGCCGCCTTCTCCGGCGCTGCGCTCGCCGCCTTTTCCCGCTCCGGCGCCGCGCTCGCCGCCTTCTCCGGCTCCGGCACCGCGCTCGCCGCCTTCTCCGGCACCGCGCTCGCCGCCTTTTCCAGCCCGGCGCTCACCGCCACTGCCGTCGCGGGCTTCTNTTCCAGCCCGGCGCTCACCGCCACTGCCGTCGCGGGCTTCTCGCGGCGCTCCCGCCGGAGGACCTCCTCCGTATCGTCATCGTCGCCGGACACCCCTTCCGGCGCCGCCCGCTGCTCCTCCTGCGGCGGCGGCCACGCGGTGACGTAGCGGGGCACCTCGCCGGGCCCGGACGCGTCGATCCAGGAGACGCTCCCTGTCCCCGGCGCGCGCACGTCGATGTGCACGAACGAGCTGTTCGGATAGTACCCGCAGCCCGTATCGGCGAGCTTGCGGCAGGCGGCCGCGAGCTCGTCGTTGCGCACCCCCGCGATGCGCAGATCGAGCGCCCGCCCCGTCTGGTGCAGGCTGCCCTGGCTCTGCGGCCGGTACCCGCTCACGAGCGACACGAGCCGCCCCGGGTACCGCCGCGCGAGCGCGTCGATGCGCGAGAGCAGCCCCGGATCGAGCAGCCGCACGCCGGGCGCGATCTCCCCGGCCTGCTCCCCGCCCCGCTTGCCCCCGGCCGCTGCCCGCCTGTCGCCGGCCGACCGCCGCTTGCCGCTGGCCGCCTCCGGCTTCCGCGCAGGCGCGCGCTCGTCGGGCAGCGACGGCCGCGGCGTGCCCCACGGACGCGCGAGCAACGAGAGGGCGCGCCGAGCCTCCTCGCGCGGCCTCCCCGCGCAGTCGACGAGCTCGAGGCGCTCGGGCTCGATCCCGCTGCGATCGATCGACAGCGTCGGACCGAGGCACGGCTTCGGAGGCGCCTCGCGGCTCCCCCCCTCCCGGCTCCCCCCCTTCTTCGCCGCCCGCCGCTTGCTCTCCACCGTGCGCGCGGCCCTCTTCTTCTCCTTCCGCTTCTCCCGGGCCCCCTTCGCCGCGGCGGCCTCCTTCCCGGCCGCGCTCTCGGCCGCGCGCGGCGCCTTCCCGCCGCTGCGGCTCTTCCGCTCCTCCGCGCTGCCCCTCTTCTCATCCCTGCTCGCCCGCGCTGCAGAGGCCGCCCTGGCGTCACCGCGGCGCGGCCTCGCCCGCGCCTCTGTCCCGCGCGCGTGTCCCGCGCGCTCCACGCCCGCGACGCTCGCCGGCGAGCGCTCGCGACGGGCCTGCTTGCCGGCCTCTTCCCGGGCCTTTTCTCCGGCCTTCTCCGCGGTGTGCGCCCTGGGCAGCGGCTCCGCGTGCAGCGGCCCCGCCGGGACGGCCGGCACCGCGATGCTCACGAGCACCGACAGCACGGCAGCGCGAGCACGCGTGAGGCGAGCGCGCGGCTCCGCGCTGCGCATGGGCTCCCCCGCGACCAGCGGCGCCGCGCCTGCACTGCTCACGGATCGAAGGCTCATCATGGAAAGCTCCAGTCGGGTCGGGTGCGAATGCCATCCACCCTGGGATCGGATCTCCCAGACACGGCGTCGCCGCCCGTCCGCAGGATGGGGATTGGGAAAGGCAGTCGGCGGTCCGCTTCTTGAATCAACCAGGGGACAGGGAACCTGGGACGAGGTCAGCGACCTCGACACAGCGTCTCCAGGACGCCCCTCGCGGAAGCTCAGAAGGGATCGAGGAGCGATGCGTATCGAGGAGCTCTGGGACCGAATGTCATGAAGTGCGGAGGGCAGCCCAATTTTCTGCGGCGCTGACCAGAGGCTGTGGTAGGAACCAGCTACCTCGCGACTGCGGTCGGGTCGTGAGCGCGGATCCGGGGTGCGTGGGGGCAGAGCCCCTCATCACACGGTCCGCCGCCGGGTACCTCTCGGCGCACTGCGGCGCGACCCTTTCTCCGCGATCGACGCGATCGGCGAGAGATGGGCGTCGCGTCCCTTGAAACATCGTCCGGGCCATCGCGGATCGCGGGGGGAAGCCCGGTCCAACACGCACCAGCCTCAATCACCACACAACCGATGCAAGCGGGGCGCCACACGCGGGATGCGGAAGCCGAACCCGGTGGCGCGTCCATGATCGCTCCGAGGTTACCAGGGGCACGACATGCGGCGAATTCGTAGAGACGCAACCAAGGTCTGGCACAATCCCGAGCTCCACACCGCCTATGGCCGTGGTCAGCCGAACAGCGCGGGGCTGCCGCGCCCGACCCAGACCGGCGAGGACCGGCGGGCGGCGAAGCAACATCGCGCCGCGCTCGAGGCGCTGTTCTCCCCGCGCAAGGAGCCGGAGGCAGAGGACGGCAAGGGCACGCGCGTCAAGTCCGGGCGCGACGCCGCGTCCAAGGCGCCGGGGCGCATCGTCCTCGCGCCGCCTCCGCAGAGCGACCCGAAGGCCGTCGAGCGCCAGAAGCTCCTGTCGAAGCTTCTCTGCGCGTCGGGCCGGCCCAACATCTCCAAGGCCGCGAACGACTTCCTCCGCGCCGGCCACACGTTCCCCGCGGAGCAGGACGTGTACCTGCAGCTCCTCGAGCACAGCGACGAGCAGCGCATCCAGGAGGCGATCGACGAGCTCTCCGGCATCCTCGTCGGCGAGCTGCCGAAGCGGCGCGCCGTGCTCGAGTCGCGGCTGCGGCGCATCGAGGAGTTCGCGGAGGAGCCCGCGACGCGCGAGGCCGCCGAGCGGCTGCGCCGCCAGGTGAGCGGCAGGCCCGAGGCCCCGAGCGCGGGCGGCGCCCCCGCCGACGCGGGCTTCCAGGCGCGGCCGTCGAGCCCGCAGGCCATCCCGCCCGGCGCGGCGGACGGCATCTCCGAAGCGAGCGGCGAGGCGGAATGACGCGCGCGGAATTCGAGGCCGAGCTCCGCAAGCTGATCCAGGCGTTCGAGACGGGCACCGGCAACGAGCGGTGCGTCGCGTGCGTGTCGTGCGAGCGCTGCGTCGACTGCACGTTCTGCCGCAACTCGAAGGCGCTGCAGCGGTGCCACTACTGCGTCGACACGCAGCGCAGCTCGGACAGCACGCACTGCCGCGGCTGCCGCGACCTCATCGCGTGCAGCCACTGCGTCGCGTCCGAGCGGTGCACGCAGTCGTCGTACCTCGTGCGCTCGGTCGACTGCACCGGCTGCACCTACTGCTTCGGCTGCGTGGGCCTCGTGCGCAAGGACTTCCACATCCTCAACCAGCCCTACGATCGCGGCACCTACTTCAAGCTCACGGCCAAGCTGATGCGCGAGCTCGGGCTCAGCGCGGGCAACGGCGCAGAGCCCGCCCCCGCCCCGCGCGCCGCCCAGCGCTAGCGATGCGCGCGGTCGTGCAGCGCGCGCTCGCCGCGCGCGTCGAGGTCGACGGTCAGGTGGTCGGCGCGATCGAGCGCGGCCTCGTGGTCTTCGTCGGCGCCGCGAAGGACGACGACGACGCGGACGCCGACAACGTCGCGAACAAGGTCGCGGGCCTCCGCGTGTTCAGCGACGACGCCGGCAAGATGTCGCGGGCGCTCGCGGACGTGCCCGGCGGCGGGGTGCTCGCGATCAGCCAGTTCACGGTCTTCGGCGACGTCCGCCGCGGCCTCCGGCCGAGCTTCGACGGCGCGATGGAGCCCGTGCGCGCCGAGGCGCTGTACGAGCGCTTCGTCGCCGCCCTGCGGGCGCGCGGCCTCGACGTGGCCACCGGCCGCTTCCGCGCCGACATGCGCGTGTTCGTCGAGAACGACGGCCCGGTCACCATCCTGATCGATTCGAAGCGGACGTTCTGACGCCGCCTTGACGGGCGCCGTCGGCGACCGCCCCTTCCCGCGCGGCGCCGCGCACGCTAGCGAGGGCAGCCATGCGGATCAGCATCGTGGGCGCAGGCGCGCTCGGGCGCATCTACGGTGTACGCCTCGCCGCCCAGGGAGACGACGTCACGTTCGTGGTCCGGCCCGAGCGGGTCTCGGACGTACGGCCGTTCGTCATCGAGCAGGTGAACAGCGCCGATCGCCGCGACACGCTGGAGCGCCCGCGCCTCGCGGCCGACATCCCGGCCGACACGGACGTCGTCCTGGTCACCGTGCGCTTCGATCAGCTCGCCCCCCGGCCCGACCTCGACGGGGTCGCGCCGCGCGCCGACGGGCGCAGGACGGTCGCGGAGCTCCTCCGCGGCGGGCCGGCCGCCCCCGTGGTGGTGCTCACGCCGCTCATGCCCCCGGAGCGCGCGGCGCTCGAGGAGGCCGCCGAGCGCCGCATCACCCCCGCGATGCCGAGCGTCTCGGGCTACCTCGATGAGCGCGGCGTGGTCCGCACCTGGATCGTCGGGTTCACGTCGACGCTCATCGACGAGGACGGCGGCGCCCCCGCGGAGCGACCGGCGCTCGACGAGCTCGCGCGTCGCCTCACGATCGCCGACATCCCGGCGCGGCTCGAGCGCGACGTGGGCGCGCAGAACCTCGCCACCACGATCGCTTTCTTCCCGCTGATCGCCGCCATCGACGCGGGCGGCGGCACCAGCGCGCTCGTCGCGGACGAGGGCGTGCTCGGCACCGCGCTCGAGGCCACGAAGGAGTGCGCGGCGCTCGCGGGCCGGATGGGCGACGTGGCCCCGTGGACGACGCTGCTGACCCGGGCGATCGGCCCGCTCACGCTGAAGCCCGGCGTCGCGCTCGTGCGCCTCCTGGCCCCCGAGGCGCTGCGCTTCCTCGACGTCCACTTCGGGCCCAAGCTCCGCGCGCAGCACCTCGCGATGGGCGCCACCGTCGTCGCGCTCGGCCGCGAGCGCGGCGTGAGCCTGCCGGCTCTCGAGCGGCTGCTGGCCGTGCTCGAGCGCCGACCCGAGGCGCGCTGACGGGCGCCGGCGC
>NZ_JEMA01001240.1 GCF_001589285.1 Sorangium cellulosum
ACCGGCGAGCGCTGGGCGTCGAGCGACGCGCACGCGCTGCGCGGTGGCGGCCGCGAGCACGGCGAGTATCGGGCGAGCGCGCGAGTCGGCGTATCCGGCGGTAAACCGACCCGATCGCTCGAGCGAAGACCGCGCGGTGAGCCCCGAGGCACCTCTGTTTGCGCGCCCGTTAGCATGACAGCCTCAGCGCCCGCGCCGTGCAGCCGAACGCTGAAGTCGGCTTCTCCTCGATTTCCCGGAGCCAGGTGGGGCCCCTCGGCATTCCAGGCTAGGGATCGCGCAGCATTTGAACGGTGCGAGATGCGGCAAACCCGTCGGGGGAGACATGAACCTCTATCGTCCATGGCTGCTTCCCCTTGGCTGTCGCCCTGAGTGTATAGTTTCCTCTATCGATCGGCACGAACTTGTTCAAAGCATCCGGTCCCAGCACCTCACCATTGAGCGTGATCTCCAGCCCGGGCAACGCTGCCACCGGATTAGGTACGACAACCCTGAGCGTCGCGACCTGCGCCTGCAGCTGCGCAGCCCTGGCCTGCGCCGCTGCCTCTCGTGGGTCGCGCGCAGCCTTCGCAGCTTGCTCGGCCTGCCGATACGCTTTCAGGGCGCTCGCGAGGCGACCCCATTGCTCGTAGCACGCTGCCAGCGACATCTTGGCGCCGATACCACTGGGCACGAGCTCCACGACCTGCTTGAACTTGGGGCAGGCGCTCGCATGCTTCCCGGCCGCCATCTCGACCGCAGCCTCCTTGTTGAGCACCTCAGCCCTGGCTCGCTTGTCAGCGTCGCTCACCTGTGACAACGCCTCGGAGCAGACAGACGCGTTTGTCATGGTGACGACCAAGACGGCGATGACTCTCTGCAACCACATTTGTTTCACAGAAAGCTCCTGAAAAACAGGTGATGGCCTTCAATCTATGGGAGGAACTTGCGTCGAGGTGACGGGAGGAGCATCCGTAGTTCTCTCTTGCTTTGCAGAAGCTGCCGCATCCACCTCACGGGGCGCATCAACCTTCGCCAGGCCCGGCTTCGGAGCAGATGTAGCTTTCGGCGCGTCTCGCGGCACAATGCGGCCAGCGCTGGACACGGGCTTGGCTGAAGTTTGTGGAGCAGGTGTCCGCGGCGACGTCGTGGGCGGAGCGAGCGGCTCGGCAGGCGCCGAGAGCGTCGAGGGTGCGTCTTGCGCCGCCGATAACGCGGACGATGGTGCCGCCGAGGCGATCGCCGATACGCTCGATGTCGCGGCCGCATCGAGCGTCGTCGTTGCGGGCAGAGGAGACGCCTCCGGGCCCGCCGGAGCGCCGCCGCGAAGCACGGTGATACCAGTCCACGAAACGCCAACGACCAGCAGCGCACCGAGCACGCTCGGGAGCACCCTCGAAGATCGGGTTCGAGCGGCCGTCATACTAACCGGCGCAAGGAAGGCGCTCCTATCTTGGCTCGACGGGTGAGCCGCGCGGTGCAACGTCGGAAGCGGCACGGTGCTATTCGGCTCCTGCCGACGTGACGCCGCGTCGACCAGCGTCGGAAGCGGCACCGTGTTATTCGGCTCCGGCGGACGCTGGGCGGAGTCACGCAAAGGGACGGTGTCATCATGCGCGTCCGAGGGCACCGGCAACTGGCTCACCTCGAAGGTGTCAGGTGATGATATCGACCGATTCGAGGGAACCATCGCGAGCGCCGTGGCGAGCGCTGCGACCGCCGTGGTTGCCCGATCGAAGCGATCCTCCGGGCGAGGTGCCGTGGCCTTTCGAAACCACGCGTCGAACGCGAGCGGCAAGGATGTGCCACGCCGACGCAAGGCGCGGTAGCGCGGCGACTCGACCACACCTCCGAGGACTGTCGACAGGAACGGAAAGATCGCTTCGTGCAGGCTCGCCTCTTCGGCCCAGTACGGCTCCCCGACCAGAAGCGTATAGGCGATGTGCCCTAGCGAGTAGAGGTCAGCACGAGGGCCGATCTCGCGGTCGCCCAGGATCTGCTCCGGCGACATGTAAAGCGGCGTCCCGACCGCCTGCGTGGTCCGGGCTTTCTGGCTCTGTTCTACCACCTTGGCGATGCCGAAGTCGAGTATCTTCACGCACGGAGAGTCGTCATCCCGGCGGGTGACGAACATGTTCTCCGGCTTGAGGTCGCGGTGAACGATGCCTGCCGCATGCGTCTTGTCGAGNAACGATGCCTGCCGCATGCGTCTTGTCGAGAGCGCGCGCGACCTGCTGCAGATAGAGCACCACCTCGTCTGGCGGCAGTGCCTTCTGTTTGCGAACAAGCGATCCGAGCTCCTCACCTCGGAGCAAGTCCATCACCAGGAAAGGCGTCCCCGTGGCCTCGTCAATCCCGGCATCGGAGACGCGGACGAGGTGATCGCTCTCGATGTCACCCGTGACCTGAGCTTCGAGTTCGAAACGGCTCCGCAGATCCGGATGCTCGACTAGATCCGGGAGCATGACCTTGAGAGCGCGACGGCTCCGAGTCTTATCGTCCGCGACCTCGTAGATCGCGCCCATATTGCCGGCCTTGATGCGACGCACGACGCGGTAGCGCCTGTGAAACAAGGCGCCCGGATGGAGGTCGACGATGCTCGGCTGGTCCACGCGCTCCCTCTCCCTCAAGAGAAGCAAATCGTAGGCGCCGCCCCGTGTCAACATCTTCCGCAGCCGGTCGTCGGACCGGCAGCGGTCCCAACGGTTCAAGGCTCCTGTGGATGCCAATCGGCGGGGCTGGGCTGCCGTCATGGGCACAAGCGCGACCAGAACATCGATAATTCCGCCACGCGAAGCGCGTCGCACCAGCCTGATCGAGCCCGAGATACCTGCACGCCGGCCGGATCGCGAGGTGGTTCGCGCATGTGACCTGCGATGACTCATCCCGCAGCTGGACAGGCGCCCCGATCACCAGGCGCGCGTCAAGGTTCGCGAGCGCGGCGATGGCGCGATGCCGCACCGGCTCACGCGCGTCGCTGCGGGCGAGCGCGAGGAGCCTGGGGACCGCCTCCTCCATACTCGAGTCGGCGACATACATGCTCACGGTGTTGGCGTCGCGAACTGCTGCCGGATCCAGGGCTCACGGTGCCCGGCCACGAACGCGACCGGAGGGAGACCGCGCCAGTACTCGATGGCAATAATTGGGTCGGGAGGGGGACCATCCGCAGAACATGCTTGAAATTCGCGAACGATTTTGACATCTTTGCCACCGGCCAGACGCGAGCGGCGCCGCGTCACGGCCGCGCCGAATCGAGCCGCGAGCATCGCACCTCCGAAGCGCCCAACCGCCGATGCTCACCCCCGAGACCCCCCGCGACAGCCGCCGAGAGGCCGCCCTCGGCGTCGTGTACGGCGTCGCGGCCTACAGCGCCTGGGGCATCGTCCCCGTCTTCTGGAAGCAGCTCCGCCACGTCGGTCCGGTCGAGATCCTCGCCCACCGCACGGTGTGGAGCCTGCTCGCCTTCGCGGCCCTCACGCTCGCCACGGGGCAGCTCCGCGCGCTCGGCGCGGCGCTCTCTGACCGGCGCGTCGTCGGGGCCATGGCGGCGACCGGCGCGCTCGTCTCGGCGAACTGGGTCCTCTTCATCTACGCCGTCTCGGTGGGGCGCGTGCTCGACGCGAGCCTCGGCTACTTCATCAACCCGCTGCTGAGCGTCCTGCTCGGCATGGTCTTCCTGCGCGAGCGGCTCCGCCCGGCGCAGTGGATCGCGCTCGGCCTCGCCGCCATGGGCGTCGTGCACCTCGCCGTGCGCGCGGGCGCGGTCCCCTGGATCGCGCTGGCCCTGGCGGGGACGTTCGGTGTCTATGGCCTCCTGCGGAAGGTCGCCGCCGTCAACTCGCTCCCTGGCTCCACCCTCGAGACGCTGTTCATCGCCCCGCTCGGCGCGGCCTACCTGGCCACCCTCCACGCCCGGGACGCCGGCGCCATGGGCCACGTCGACGTTCGCACCGACCTCCTCCTCGCCGCGACGGGCATCATCACCGCGCTGCCGCTCGTCTGGTTCACGAACGCGGCGCGCCGCCTGTCGTTGACCACCCTCGGCTTTCTCCAGTACCTCGCGCCGAGCGGCCAGTTCCTGCTGGCCGTGCTGGTCTATGGCGAGCCGTTCACGGCCACGCAGGCCGTGAGCTTCGCCTGCATCTGGACCGGGCTCGCGGTCTTCAGCGCGGACGCGGCGCTGCGCGCGTCGGCCGCGCGCGCCGCCTCCGATCGGACGAGATCGTAGGCCGCTCCGAGCACCGCTCAGGGTCACGCCCGGGAGCTGCGCTCCGCCAGGTTCGCTGACACGCGAGAAGCGGTCGAGGACCGGTCTTTCGCTTCTTCCCGGCAGACCCCGACTTGCCCTCTCGATCCGACCCGCGGACAACCGCTCCGCGCCGGCGCGGCCGCTTGCCGCCAGCGAGGATCCAGGCCATCTTGGACTCGGGCATCAACGGCGCGCTCGTCGTTCTCGTCGTTGAATGATGCGTTTTGTCGACATTTGCTGCCGCACGCGCCGACGAGCAGCAATTCGAATGCACCCCGGGGGGACTGACCATGAAAACTCGCTGGTTCATGTCGATTGTCGCGCTGTTATCCGCCATCGGGTCGATCGGCGCCGGCAGCGCAGCGCAGGTGGATGAGCCAGCGGCGAACAGCCCGGCGATCGGCGAGGCTCCGGAAAACAACGCATCGGCAGACGCCCCGGGCGTCGATCCGCAGAGCGAGGCGCCAGACCAGGCGTGCAGGCTGGACAACTGTCTCCGCCCTCATGACCCCTGCACGTGCAGCAATACCGGGTGGGCTGGATATTGTGGCACCGGCCCCCATCACCCCGGGTGCCTCTACTGCCGCTGCGATTGACCGGGACGGGCGGAGAGCGCTCGTCTCATCCGGTCGGCGACATCCCGGCTCCGGGCGACGATCGTCACCTGGCTCCTGCTCATCGCTGAATAGCGCGTCCCGTCGAGGTGCTCGACCACGCCGTTCGCCTCGCGGACGATCAGGGCTCCGGGCGCGTGGTCCCAGGGCAAGAGGCGGTAGTAGACACAGAAGTCCGTCTCGCCTCGCGCGACGCTCGGGTAATCGACGCAGGAGCAGCCCGCGCCCTGCGCCGGCCGGTAGGCGCCTGCCGCGCGGGCCTCGATCTCCGCGCCCACCTCACCCGGCATGAAGCGCGTGTAGATCGTCCCCGCCGGCGCCTCCGCCCCGTCCGCGGCGTCGGCGAGGAAGCGCGCGCCGTTCAGGAAGGCGCCGGCCCCCTCCTCGGCGAAGAAGGTCTGTCGTCGCGCCGGCAGGTGAATCCAGGCCGCGCGCGGCTCCGAGGCCCTCAGCAGCGCCACCATGATCCCGAAGCGGTCGTTGCCCTCGACGAAGTTGCGCGTCCCGTCGAGCGGATCGATGAGCCAGCACCAACCGCCGCCGCCGAGCGCGTCGAGCAGCCGCGGATCGGCGTGCGCGGCCTCCTCGCCGACCGCCGCCGACCCGGGCAGGAGCGCGCGCAGCCCCTGCGAGATGCGCCGCTCCACCGCGAGATCCACGGTCGTCACCACGTCGCCAGGGTCGAGGGCCGTCGCCTTCGGCGTCACCTCCGCCTGGGCGATTCGCCGCCAGAACGGCAGCATGTCCTCGTGCGCGACCTCCTCCAGGAAGGCGCCCACGCGCGCCAGATCGGGCATCGACATCGCGGCACCCTACCTCGCCCGGCGCCGCTCGCTCCAGGCAAAGCGGCGCGCGCCTCGCGCTTGCGGCGCCAGCAGCATCGCGCTGCGGATCCGGTGCTCGCGGAGCAGCAGCGCGCCGCGCCAGCCGTGGAAATCGAGGGCTCTCGGGAGAGCGGCACGCCCGCTGCATGACGGGTGATCCATGCATAGACGTCAGTTCTTGGGGGGCGCTGCGGCCGCTGTATCCGGAGCTCTCCTCGCAGGCAGAGCCCACGCTGCTGGGCCGAGCGTGATCCGTGTCGGCGTGCCCGGCGTCGGCGTGGGCAATCGCCCCGTCACCGGCGGCAGCTTCTTCTCCTTGCTGCACCTCCAGGGCAGCCTGGCCGAGGAGTTCAAGAAGGACGGCATCGAGGTCAAGTGGAACTTCTTCCGCGGCGCCGGCCCGGCCGTCAACGAGGCCGTCGCGAATGGCCTGCTCGACATCTGGACGCACGGACACCTGCCCTCGGTCGTCGGCCGGGCGAGCGGCTTGAAGACACGCCTCCTCGCCAGCGCCAGCCGGCGCGGCCACGCCTACCTGGTGGTGCCCTCCGACTCGCCCATCAGCGGGGTCAAGGACCTGCGCGGCAAGCGGGTGGCCTTCCAGAAGGGCACGGCAACGCAGCTCTCCGCGAACCGGATCCTCGAGGGCCACGGCCTGACCGAGCGGGACGTCCGCGCCATCAGCATGGACGCGGCCACGGCCAAGGCGGCGATCGCCACGAAGGACATCGACGCGGTGTTCGGCGGCACCGACTACCTCTCCCTGCGGGACCAGGGGATCGCCAAGATCGTCTACACGACGAAGGGGGCCTCGCCGGCCTACCCGAGCAACTCGGGCATCGTCGCGCGAGAGGACTTCATCAACGAGCATCCCGACGTCGTGCAGCGGATCATCACGCTCGCTGTCAAGTCCGCGTCGTGGGTGGCCGACGAGAAGAACCGCATCCAGGCCTTCCAGCTCTGGTCGAAGTCGGGGACGCCGTTCGCGAACTACAAGGAAGCCCAGCAGGGCGAGGACATGAAGCAGAACGCGAGCCCCCTGCTCGACGAGTACGTCATCGCCCGTTACAGGTCGGCGGTGGCCGACTCGAAGAAGTTCGGCCTCATCAGGAACACCTTCGAGGTCGAGCCCTGGACCGACAGGCGCTTCCTGAACCGGGCGCTCAAGGATCTCGGCCTCGAGCGCTTCTGGGCGGAGTGGGACGCGAACGGCAAGCCCAAGGGGTGACAGCGCCGGGCCGCTGGCGCGCAGCGCGTGCGCCCAGGCCCGCGCTGCGATAGACGTGCGCTCCGGCGCGCGCCTCCGGCAGAGGCGCCTCGCGCGTCGCGACCGGAGGCGAGACGATGAGCTCCGAAGACACAGCGCAGACTGTCCACCTCTCGCACATCCCCCCGTGGATCGACGGCCCCGCGGCCTGGTACGGCCCCGCGATGGCCCAGGGCGAGGGCTGGATCGAGCACCTGACGCCCGCGGAGATCGAGGAGGTCGAGGCCGCCGTCCGCCGCTTCGCCGGGACGGGCAAGGACCCGGCGAGCCTCCGCTGCGAGGACTTCCCCCTGCCGTCGCTCGCCGGGCGCCTCCGCCGCGCGCTCGCCGAGGTGCTCGACGGCCGCGGCTTCGCCGTGCTCCGCGGCCTGCGCGGGCGCTGGCTCGATCCCCCCGATCGCGTCGACGCCCGCGCGGCCGCGATCGCGTTCCTCGGCATCGGCAGCCACCTCGGGAGCGCGCGCTCGCAGAACGCGCGCGGGCACGTCCTCGGTCACGTGAAGGACCTCGGCCTGTCGAGCCAGGACCCGAGCGTGCGCATCTACCAGACGCGCGAGCGGCAGACGTTCCACACCGACTCGTGCGACGTCGTGGCGCTGCTCTGCCTCCGCACAGCGAGGGCGGGCGGGCTGTCGGCGCTTGTCAGCTCGGTCACGCTGTACAACGAGCTGCGGCGGGCGCGCCCGGACCTCGTCGAGGCGCTGTTCGCGCCGATCGAGACCGATCGCCGGGGCGAGGTGCCCGCGGGCGAGAGGCCTTATTTCCGCATCCCGGTGTTCAACTGGCACGCTGGGCTCCTGTCCGCCATCTACCAGCGGCAGTACATCGCGTCGGCGCGCCGCTTTCCGGGCGTCCCGCCGCTCACGGCGCGGCAGGTCGAGGCGCTCGACCTGCTCGACGCCCTCGCCAACGACCCTGCGCTCCACATGACCATGGAGCTCCGCCCTGGCGACATCCAGCTCGTGCACAACCACACGCTGCTCCACGACCGCACGGCCTTCGAGGACTGGCCCGAGCCCGATCGCAAGCGGCACCTGCTCCGCCTCTGGCTCGCGCCGCCCGGCGCGCGGCCGCTGCCGCCCGTGTTCCGCGAGCGCTTCGGCGCGCTGACCCCGGGCGACCGCGGGGGCATCGTGGTGCCCGGCACGCGCCTCCACGCCCCGCTCGACGCGGCGTGAGCGCCGGGGGTCACGCCCGCGGGCGCCTGCGGGCGCTCGGGCAGCGCCCGCGCGGGCGCCCCCTGTCGCTCACGGTTGCTCGTCCGGATCCGGATCGCCCCACGTGAGCTCCGGCTCGCCGAGGAACTCGGGCGCCCCGACAACGGCGATGAGCAGCTCACGCAGGTCGCGCCCCGAGCTGGCGAAGGCCTCCGCCAGCGCCTCGATGCGCGGCCCCAGCGCCGCCGGAGCGCTCGCCTTGGCGGCCGACAGAGGATCGGTCGCGTAGTGCAGCGCCACCTGCGCGATGCAGGCGTGGACCTCAGGGAGCTCCTTCAATATCTCGAGAAGCTCGCGGACATCCCCGTATCTCGGCTCGCCCGACACGCCGGTCACCCAGCCGGAGGTGTCGAACGGCTCGCCGCCGTCGTCCGCGAGCTCGCGCCCCATGCTGTCGAACCGCAGAAAGGCGAACCCCGGCGGGTTGAGCAGGGCGTGGCACCCGTCGCAGGTCATCGGGGAGGTCACCTCGATCATCTGCTCGCGGATCGAGCGACCGAGCACGGGCTCCTCGGCCGGCGAACCGTCGGGGAGCTCCATGCAGAGCAGCGCAGAGCGGACGAGCCAGCCTCGCTTCACGGGCCAGGAGATGGGGTAGGCGCTCCGGAACGTCGTCATGATGGCGGCGCTCGTGAAGAGCCCCATCCGGTTCGGTGAGCCGTACGGCACGCGCGTGGGCTCCTCGCCCTCGACGCCGCTCATCCCGTAGTGCTCCGCGAGGCGCGCGTCGACGAAGGTGTACGGGGCGAACATCAGCGTATCCAGGGTGCCGTCCTCATCGAGGACGACCGCGCTCCCGTAGGCCGCGACCTCCTCGCGCATCGACGCGAGCAGCGGGTCGTCGACGGGCTCGCCCTCGGGCGTGAAGGCCCTCAGCAGCTTCGAGCGCAGCCACCAGTGGAAGAAGCGCCCCACGCCGTCTCTGGCGCGCGGATCCTCGAGCATCTCGCGCGCGAGGTCCTGGGCGGCCTGCGCCTGCACCGGAGCGCCGAGGCGCGCGCGGATCTCGCCGGCGAGCGCCCCGTCGTTCCACAGGAACCTGGTCAGGCGCTGCGCGACGATCTCCGGAGCAGCCGGCGGGATCTCGGGAAGAGCGGTGTCCGCGCCGCCTTCGCCCGACGCGCCGCCGCCCGAGTCGCCTCC
>NZ_JEMA01001241.1 GCF_001589285.1 Sorangium cellulosum
CGGGCACCCGCGGCGGCTCGCGATCAAGGACGGGTGCCGCGTGGTCTTCCTCAGCGTCGACGAGATCGACTGGATCGAGGCGGCGGACTACTACGTCCAGATCCACGCCGGGGGGAAGAGCTACCTCCACCGCGAGACGATGAACAGCGTCGAGGGCAAGCTGGATCCGGCGCGCTTCGTGCGGATCCACCGCTCGGCGATCGTGAACCGCGACCGGATCAAGGAGCTCCGCACGCAGGGGCGCCGGGAGACGGTCGTCGTCCTGGCCGGGGGCGCGGAGCTCAAGGTGGCGCGGAGCCACCGGGAGAAGCTGTCGGCGCTGCGGTGAGGCGGCACCGACGGGGCCTCGCTCCCCCGCCGAGGCGCTAAGCTCTCCCCATGCACCCGTTCCCCTCTCCGGCGCGCGCCCGTCGCGCAGCGCAGCCCCTCGCAGCGGAGCCCGCGCGGCTCCGCGCGCGGTGACGCCATGCCCTCCACCCGCTTTCGCGCCGGCCTCGGCCGGCCCGGCGCGCCGCCCGGCGAGATCGCCTGGTTCGCGTTCCGCGGCGACGAGCTCCTCGTCCGCGCGCCGACCGACGGCGGCGGCGATCTCTTCGACGTCCCTGTCGCCGCCGATCTCGCCGACCTCGGCGTCCCCGTCGTGCGCGCGCAGCCGCTCGGGGAGCTCGACGGGCGCCCCTGCCGCTCCGCCGAGCTCGCGCCGGGCGCTCCGGCGCCCGAGGGGCACGCGTACGTCTCGCTGCGGCGCCTTCACGGGCGCATCGATCCGGAGCTGTTCGACGTCGCGGGCACGGCGTACCAGGTGCAGCACTGGGACCGGGCCCACCAGTACTGCGCGGCGTGCGGCGCCGAGCTCGAGGGCGGGCAGGACGAGCGGGTCAAGCGCTGCGCCCGCTGCGCCAGCAGCTACTTCCCGCGGATCACGCCGGCGACCATCGTGCTGGTCGAGGACGGCCCGCGCGTCCTGATGACGCGGCAGGCGCGGTTCCCCGCGGGCATGTACGGCCTCGTCGCCGGCTTCGTCGAGCCGGGCGAGACGCTGGAGGCGTGCGTCGCGCGCGAGGTCCACGAGGAGACCGGCGTCGACGTCGCCGACATCGCCTATTTCGGCAGCCAGCCCTGGCCCTTCCCTCACCAGATGATGGTCGGCTTCACGGCGCGCTACGCGGGCGGCGAGCTCCGCGTCGACACGCGCGAGCTGGAGGACGCGCGCTGGTTCCACCGCGACGCGCTGCCGCTGCTGCCGCCGCCGCTCAGCATCGCCCGGAAGCTCATCGAGGCCTGGCTCGCGCGGCCCGTGGGGCGGTGATCCCGGCGCGGCGCCGCGTACCGGCCCTCCCGCGACAGCGCCGGGGCGGCGCCCCTCAGACGCGGCGCAGCTTCCAGGCGCCGCGGCGGAACATGATCCCGCCCGCGATCGCGATCGTCGAGAACGCCACCGCGATCGCGATGAAAACGCCCAGCGGCCCGAGCCCCGCGGCGTGCGCCAGGCCCCACCCGAGCGGGATCTCCCACAGCCAGAAGCAGACGAGGTGCAGCATCGTGGGCGTCCATGTGTCGCCGGCGCCGTTGAACGCCTGCGCGAACACGATGCCGAAGCCGTAGAAAAGGAACCCGCTCGCCACGACCCGCAGCGCCTGCGTGCCGTACCGGAGCACCTCCGCGTCGTCCGTGAACGCGCCGATGATGGCGCCGGCGCCCACCGCGAAGACAAGGCCGATCGCGCCGAGCATGATCGTTGTCCAGAGGCCCGCGCGGTAGACAGCGGCCTCTGCCCGGTCGGGGCGGCCCGCCCCGAGGTTCTGCCCCACCATCGTCGCGCCGGCGTTCGCGAGCCCGAACGCCGGCAGGATCGCGAACACGATGAGCCGCATCCCGATCGTGTAGCCGGCGAGCGCCGCGCTCCCGAACGGGGCCAGGATGCGCACCATGCCGATCCAGCTCGCGGTGCTGATGACCGCCTGGAAGGCGCCGTTCGCGAAGAGGCGGACCAGCGCCGCGAGCGCCTTCGGGTCAGGGACGAGGTGCCGCGCCTGCACCTTCACCCGGCCGCCGCCGCGCGCGAGCAGGAACACCTGCNCGCCGCCGCGCGCGAGCAGGAACACCTGCAGCGCCACGCCGCTCCCGCGGCCGAGCGTCGTCCCCACGGCCGCGCCGGCCACGCCGAGCTCCGGGAACGGGCCGAGGCCGAAGATGAAGCACGGGCCGAGCGCCATGTTGAGCGCGTTCGAGAGCCAGAGCACCCGCATCGACAGCGCCGCGTCGCCGGCCCCCCGGAAGACCGCGTTGATGACGAACAGCATCATGATCGTCGCGTTGCCGAGCAGCATGATCGTGGCGAACGGCGCGCCGACCGCGATCACCCCGGCGGACGCCCCCAGCGCCGCGAGCAGCCGCGGCGCGAGCAGGGCGCCGACCCCCGCGATGGGCAGCGAGATGAGCAGGCCGAGCACGATCGCCTGCCCCGCCATGGCGGCCGCCTCCTCGGGGCGCCCCTCGCCGATCCGCCGCGCGACGGTCGCGGACGCGGCCACCGCGAGGCCCATCCCCAGGGCGTATACAACCGAGAGGAGCGACTCCGTGAGGCCCACGGCGGCGACCGCATCGGCGCCGAGGCGCGACACCCAGAAGACGTCGACGACGACGAAGAGCGACTCCATGAGCATTTCCATGACCATCGGGATCGCGAGCAGGGCGATCGCCCTGTCGATGGATCCCGTGGTGAAGTCGTGCTCACCGCCGCGGACCGCGTCGCGGAGCGTCGACAAGACGCCGGCGCCGCGGCGGGAGCGGGGCGCGGGCGGCGAGGGCGCAGCGGCGTCGGCGCGCAGGTCGCGGGCAGGTGGCGTGGCGTGGTCGCGCATGAAGGCCAGCAAGCTGATCGCCGGCGGCCGCCTCGTCCAGCGGCTTTGCGCACCTCCCGATCGCGGCGTCGAGGTCGATGAGCGCCGCGGATGCAACCGGGTCGGGTCGACAGGATCAGCGTTCGCCCCGAGGCGCCGAGCGCCGCGCCGTCACCGGATCGAGAACGGATCCCGGTCGCGCGCGCTGATGTCGACGCGGAGCGACGGCAGCGCGGCGCGGAGGCGCTCGGCGAGGCGCTTCAGCGCGGCGCGCTCGCTGTTCGAGTGCAGCGCGCACACAACGGTGACGCCCGCGCTCGCGGCGCGCAGGGCGTCGTGGTGGCGCAGCTCGCCGGTCAGGTAGAGGTCGGCGCCCTGCGCGATCGCCTCGCCGAGGAGCGCGCCGCCCGCGCCGGCGCACGTGGCCGCGCGGGAGACGTCGCGCTGCTCGGGGCCGGCCACGAGCAGCGCGTCGACCCCGAGGCGCTCCTTGATCCGGCCGAGCAGCTCGCCCACCGGCGTCGCGCTGGCGAGCGCCCCGATCCGGCCGATGCCAGCCCGCAGCGGCTCGACGGCGAGCTCGACGAGATCGAACGCCACCTCCTCGTACGGGTGCGCGGCGCGCATGGCCTGCAGCACCGCCTCGGTCCTGTCGCGAGGAAAGACCATCTCCAGCCGCACCTCGGTGACGCGCTCGAGCCGGCCCTTCTCGCCGACGGTGGGGTTCGTCCCTTCCTCGCCGAGGAACGTGCCCGTCCCGATCGTCCGGAAGCTGCAGCGGGAGTACCGGCCGATCCGACCCGCGCCCGCCTCGGCCAGGGCGTCGGCGACGGCGTCGACGTGATCCTCCGGGACGAAGACGACGAGCTTGTGCTGCCATGCCGTCGACGTCGCCCGCCGGAGCGGCGCGCGGTCCTCGGAGATCCCGAGCGCGTCGGCGAGGACGTCGTTGGTGCCGCCCTCGGCGACGTCGAGCGCTGTGTGGGGCGAGTACAGCGCGATGCCGTCGCGGATCGCCGCGAAGAGGGGGCTCGGCGCGACGACGCGCTTCACGGCCTCGAACAGCGGCGGATGGTAGGCGACGACGAGATCGCAGCCGAGATCGCGCGCTTCCCGGGCGACCTCGGGGGTGTAATCGATGGTGAGGAGCGCCGACGACGAGGGCCGCCCCGGGTCGCCCGCGAGCAGGCCGACGTTGTCCCAGGGCTCGGCGAACCGGAGCGGGGCGATCGACTCGAGCGCGGCGAGGACGTCTCTCAGGAGGGTCATGAGCGCCTCTATACCAGCGGCGACGGCGGAGCGGAGCGCGACAGGAGACGCCCTCTGCCGGCGACGTCGGGCGGTTCCCGGTGGAGATCGGTTGGAGCAGACGCCGTGCACCCGAATGACCAGCCCGCCGGAACGGCCGTGTCGCTGAGGCCCCCTCCTCGGCGCCGCGAGCTCCGCGCGCCGCCGGTCGGCCGAGGCCCCGCCGCCGGTCGGCCGAGGCCCCCTCGAGGCCCGGAGAAGCGATGGGCGACAGGCCGCATGACAGGCGCCGACGGCCCCACACGGCACCAGAAGACCTACACAGTCCCCGCAGCCCACGTGGCGCCATAAGCGCACACACCGCCAGCGCACCTACACGGCACCAGAAGCCCACACGCCGCCAGCGACCCCGGCACGGGCCGGCAGACGCGCACGATCGCCAGCGTCCTCGCGCGAGGACTACCATCGTCCCCCTCGACCACCGCTCGCCACCATCGTGGCCAGATCGCGCACACACGATATCCTCCAACACCGCTCGAGCGACCGAGCACAAGGGCTCATGCACCCAGCGTTGTTGACGCAGGGGTGGTGGTTTGATGTCCATTCAGGATCTCTCGCGATCCACGCCAATCGCGCAAACATGAGGCCTGATTGGACTCCCCGGCCGCTCTCGGATGATTCTTCCACCGGGACAGGCGAGATCGCCGCAGCAAGCCAGTGGTCGAGATCTTGCTCTGAAGCCCAAGGCTCGCTCGCGAGCGTGCTTGAACGGCAACCGCAGCGTGACGGTCGCGAGCGACGGTCACGCGGTCGACGATCGACTCAGCCGTCAAGTTGCATCAGCAGCGGAGAGGCTGGCCGCGCCTGCGGCCTCTCCTTGGCAGCGCCCCGTCGCGCCGCGCTCACGCCCTGAGGGGGGATGAGCGGCGCCCTCCGACATGAGGAGGACGGGCGCATCGACCGAGCTTGGAAAGGAAGACACCATGCAGCGCTTCAAGTCCTACGTGTCCGCGGTTGCCCTCACAGCGTTCGCGCTCGCGTCCGGCTGCCTGCGCATCGGCCCTGGTGACGACGGCGCCGGGCCGACCCCCACCGCCTCGGGAACGCTGACCGTCGCCGTCGCCAACGGCGAGGCCCGGTACATGCTTGAGCTGGAGGACGGGACGTACGTGCGCCTGAACCTGGACTCCATCACGGAGGCGCCAGGGGCCGACCCGACCGACTGGCGCACGGCCAGCGGCTCGCCTGTCGACGTGTTCGGCGTCGAGGACGGCGACGGCAGCATCGACGTCGACATGATGCGGGCGGCCGAGGGCATCGGCACGCTGACGAGCGCTGTCGTCACGACCGGGACCAAGCGCGTCCTGGCGCTGCGCGTGCAGTTCGACGGCGGCCAGACGCTCGGCACCGAGCAGGAGATCCGGAACTCCCTCGACGGCGCCGCGACCCACCTGGCGGGCTCTTCCTTTGGAAAGATGAAGCTCGAGTACGACGTCGCCGGCCCGTTCAACATCAGCTTCGGCAAGTGCGACGACTACAACCGGTGGCAGAACGAGGCGCAAGCCGCGGCGCGGAACGCCGGCTTCGATCTCACCAAGTACCAGCACTTCATGATCTTCGGCAAGATGGACTGCGGGTATGCCGGCATGGGCGCGCAGCCCGGCAAGACCACCTGGCTCGCCGGCCTCTGGCCCGAGGTCGTCGTGCACGAGCTCGGCCACAACTTCGGCCTGTGGCACGCCTCCTCGCGGACGTGCCGCAGCGGCGGGGCGACGGTGACCATGAGCAACGACTGTACCTTCGACGAGTACGGCGACCCGTTCGACCCGATGGGCAACGGCGGGAAACAGCACTACAACGCCAACTACAAGGCGAACCTGGGGTGGCTCCCGTCGACGCAGATCGTGACGGTCAGCGCGGATGGGACGTACACGCTCGCCCCGATCACCGAGCCGAGCGCCGGGACGCAGCTCCTCCGCATCAAGGGGCCGAACGACGTCATGTACCAGATCGAGTTCCGCCAGGCGTCGCCAACGAACGTCGTCGACTCGCGCAATCTCTCCACGAAGGGCGTCCTCGTCCACGCGTTCTTCACCCAGTCGAGGGAGAGCGGCCGGGCGCACCTCCTCGACATGATCCCGGGCGGCAACTTCAGGGACGCGCCGCTCGCCGTCGGCGCTTCCCACCAGCTCTTCGGGACGAACGCGACGCTGAAGGTCGTCTCGGTGTCGGCCACAGGCGCGCAGGTCCAGGTCACGGGCCTGGGCGGCAGCGGCGGCGACACCGGCGGCGACACCGGCGGTGATACCGGGGGCGACACCGGCGGTGACACAGGCGGCACCGGCCAGAGCCTGACGGCCCTCCATTCGGGGAAGTGCATGAGCGTCGACGCGGCGAGCCTGAACAACGGCGCCATCCTCACCCAGCGGCCGTGCACCGGGGCGGGCGACCAGCAGTGGCAGGTCGAGACCATCAGCGGCACCACGGCGATCGTGAAGAACGTGAACAGCGGAAAGTGCCTCGACGTGCAGGGGTCCAGCCGGAACAACTCGGCGAACATCACGCAGTGGGACTGCGACGCCAGCAAGAACAGCCAGAAGTGGGAGCTCGTCGATCGCGGCAACGGCGCCATCTCGCTGCGCTCGGTCAACAGCGGAAAGTGCGTGGACGTCAACGGGGCCAGCACCGCCGACGGCAGCAGGTTCATCCAGTACACGTGCCACACCGGGACGAACCAGCAGTTCCGGCGGCAGTAGTCGCCGTCGTCCGACGAACGTCGCGCTCGGCCCGAGCCAGGGGCTCTCCCTGGCTCGACGGCGCCGAGCTCCGCCGGCCTCCCGTCGAGGCGTTGCGCGGCGCAGGGGGATCGATGAACCTCCGTCCGATGAACCGCCTCGCTCCGGGGCTCGGGGCCGCCGCGGCGTTCGTCGCGCTCTCCGCCTCGACCCCCGCGCTCGCCAACGGCCGTTATCCCGCCGCCGGGCAGATCCTCGTCGACCCCTCCGATCCCGATCACATCGTCGTGCGCGCGACGTACGGCGTGCTCACCACGCGCGACGGCGGCGCGCGCTGGTCGTGGATCTGCGAGGCGGCCATCGGCTACAGCGGCTTCGAGGATCCCATGATGGTCGTCACCGGCGACGGATCCATCCTCGCCGGGCTCTTCGACGGGCTCAGCGCGACGCACGACGACGGCTGCCAGTGGGCGCTCGCGGAGGGTGGGCTCGCGCAGCGCTACGTCGTCGACCTGTCGATCGACCGCGCGGCCCCCGCGGGCGCCCTCCTGCTCGTCTCGAGCGTCATGGGAGACGACGCGATATTGAGTCAGGTCTGGGAGTCGAAGGACGACGGAAGGACCTGGACCCAGGCCGGCGCCGACCTCCCGAGCACGTTCCTCGGCGTGACCCTGGACAGCGCGCCGAGCGATCCGCGGCGCATCTACGTGAGCGGGCGCTGGAACGGCCCCACGTTCCAGGGGATCGTCAGGCGCTCGGACGATCGCGGCGCGACCTGGGAGGACTTCGACGTCCCGGGCAGCGACGATCGCAACCTGCCGTACCTCGGCGCCGTGGATCCTGTCGATCCCGACATCGTGTATGTGCGCCGCGACGGTGACGGCGCGGACGCCCTCCTGGTCTCGAACGACGGGGGCGCCACCTGGCGAGAGGTGTTCCAGGCGACGAGCCTCCTCGGACTGGCCCTCTCGCCCGACGGGACGAAGATCGCCGCGGGCAGCGACATGGACGGCCTGTGGATCGCCCCGACGGCGACCCTCGAGTTCACCCGGATAGGGGATCTCGGCGTCCGCTGCCTGACGTGGACCGCACAGGGCCTCTTCGCCTGCGCCGACGAGGCCCTGGACGGCTTCACCGCGGGGGTCTCCACGGATGAAGGCAAGACGTTCTCGCCGCTGATGACGCTCGATCGGCTCTGCGGCCCGCCGCCGGCCTGCGGGGGCGAGAGCTCGACAGGCGAGACCTGCCCGGCGCTGTGGCCGGCCACGGCGCGCTTCGTCGGCGCGGCGGGCCGCTGCGGTGCAGGCGTGCCGAGCGGGGCCGCGGCCGGGAGCGGGACGAGCGCCGGCGGGGGCG
>NZ_JEMA01001242.1 GCF_001589285.1 Sorangium cellulosum
GGCGGCGCTCGCGATCCTCGGGGCGGCGCTCATGATCGTGGACCTCACCGTGCTCGTGGCCATCTACAGGCGCCTGCACACGGCCCTGGAGCTCAGCGGGGCGGCGCTGCTCGGGTGCGCCTGCTTCTCCGGGCTGACGCGCCTCGCGCGGCGCGCGCGGGCGCGGGCCGCGATCCGCGCGGCCGCCGTGGCCGCCGCTGTGTGGGCGCTCTCCCTCGCGTCGTCGCCCTGGCTGCGAGGCTGGCATGCGGAGGCGCTGGCGCACACGGGCCGAGACCCCGTCTACGTCGGGCGGATGATGCGCCGCCTCGAGCTGGCGCAGGCCCTCCTGCGCGGCGAGGACGGCGCCGGGATGCACGCCAGCCGCCTGGACGAGCTGCGCGAGCGGTACGACGTCGACCAGACGACGCGCGACCCCCGCTGGGACGCGCCCTGGCCCGCTCGGCGTGGCGCGGGCGCCGCCGGCTCGGGGGAGCGCGCGCTCGCGGCCGACTTCAACGTCCTCATCTACTACGTGGACAGCCTCCGCAGCGACGTCGCCTACGACGAGGAGGTGATGCCGAACGCCGCCGCGCTGTCGCGCCAGGCGGTGCGGTTCGAGCGCGCGTACTCGACGGGCTCCGACACGCTGCGCGCGTTGCCCGGGCTGCTCGGCGGCAACTACGACGGCCTGGCGCGCAGCCCGGGCAGCCTGCTGGACCTGGCCAGGCGCCTGGAGATCCCCAGCAGCCTGTTCATCCCCGCCTCGGCGGCGGACTTCATCTCCCTGCTCCTGCCGGCGTTCGCTTTCGACGAGACGTACCGCGTGCCCGACCACGCCCGCGGGGGCGTCTGGGGCTACGGCGCCGATCGGCCGACGGCGGGGCCGATGGTGGACCAGGTCCTGTCCTGGCTCGCCCAGCGCGACTCGCAGCGGTTCTTCGCGTGGGTCTTCAACTTCGACGTCCACAACTGGCACGAGCTCGACAGCGCGTACGTCGAGGGCGCCGCCGAGCGCTACCACGTGCCCGCCGAGGGCCGCTGGAACTGGCGCTACCGGGTGGTCGCGCGGAGCCTGGACGAGCAGTTCGGGCGGCTGCTCCGCGGCCTGGAGGAGCTCGGGCTCGCCGACCGCACCGTCGTGCTCTTCGTGTCGGATCACGGCGAGGCGCTCGGCTACCGCGGGTTCTGGCCGCACTCGACGTTCCTGTGGGAGTCGCTCCTGCGGGTGCCGCTGGTCCTGCGCGTCCCCGGGGTCCCGCCCATGGTCGCCGAGGAGGCCGTCTCGCTCATCGACGTGGCGCCGACGATGGCCCGCCTGCTCACCCCCGATCCGCCCATGAACGGCTACCACGGCGAGGATCTGCTCGGCCTCCTCGATCCCGAGCCTCCCCCGCGCCGGCTGCCGTTGCTCGCGGCGGCGGTCTCGGAGCAGCAGATCGCGCGCGTGGGCGTGCTCGATGGGCGCTACAAGCTCGTCTTGCCGCTCGAGTGGGGCGCCCCCGAGCTGTACGATCTGACCGCGCCGGATCCGGACGAGGTCGACGTCTCCGCGGCTCACGCCCGCGAGACGCTGCGGCTGATGGGCGCGCTCCTGCGATCCCCCGTGTTCCTGGCCGCGGAGGCCGAGCTGGAGCGGCCGAAGAGGTGAGCGCCGCGGCGCCTCCCGTCGGGGCGGCGCCTCGGTCAGGCGCGCGCGCCGGTCAGTCCAGGCCGGTGTTCTCGGGCGTGCCCAGCATCAGGTTCAGGTTCTGCACCGCCGCGCCGGAGGCGCCCTTCCCGAGGTTGTCGAGGCGCGCCACGACAAGGATCTGGTCCGCGTTGCCGAACACGAACAGGTCGAGGCGGTTCGTGTCGTTGCACCCCTGGGCGCTCAGGTACCCCTCGTCGAGCGCGCTCTGGCCGCCGAGGGGCATCAGCCGGATGAACGGCTCGCCGGCGTAACAGGACGCGTAGAGCGCGTGCACGGCGGCGGGCGTCGCCGGGCGGCTCAGCGCGTCGGCGAACAGGGGCACCGAGACGAGCATGCCCTTGTAGAAGTCGCCGATGACCGGCTCGAAGAACGGCGCCCTGTCGAGCCCGGCGAGGGCGCGCATCTCCGGCAGGTGCTTGTGCTGCAGGGTGAGCGCGTACGGGCGCGGGCCGCTCATCTGCCGGCGGCGCGCCTCGTCGGCCTGCTCGTAGGCCTGGATCGTCTTGCGGCCGGCGCCGCTGTAGCCGGTGAGCGAGCGGGCGACGACGCGGGCGTCCCTGGGCAGGAGGCCCTCCGCGACGAGCGGCGCCACGAGGGCGAGGAAGCCGGTCGCGTGGCACCCGGGCACGGCGACGCGGCGCGCGCCGCGGATCGCGTCGCGCTGCCCGGCGCGCAGCTCCGGGAAGCCGTACACCCATCCGTCGGCCGTGCGGTGCGCGGTGCTCGGATCGATGACGCGCGTCCTCGGGTTCTCGATCATCCCGATCGACTCCCGCGCGGCGTCGTCGGGGAGGCACGTGATCAGGACATCCGCCTCGTTGATCAGCGCGCGGCGGGCCGCCGGGTCCTTGCGGCGCTCCGGGTCGATCTCGAGCACCTGGAGGTCGCGGCGACCTTGCAGCCGCTCGCGGATCTGGAGCCCCGTGGTCCCTTCCTGCCCGTCGATGAACACCCGATGCATGGTGGCCGTGTCCATACGCCGGGCGCGCCGCCGGGACCAGCGCCTCGCGCGCCCCGGCGACAGCGCCCCGGCGATCAGGCCTCGCGCGGGCTGCTGCGCGTGTCCTTCAGCATCACGTCGTGGACGCCGCCCTCGTGGATGCTGACAGCGGAGGCCACCGTCAGGCGCGCGCGCATGTAGAGCTCGCGCAGCGAGAGGGCGCCGCAGTTGCACATCGTCGAGCGCACCTTGGCGAGCGTCACGTCGAGGGTGTCCTTCAGCTTGCCGGCATACGGCACGTAGCTGTCGACCCCCTCCTCGAACTCGAGCTGATCCTTCTTCTTGCTGGAGTCGCCGTGGTCGTAGCGCTGCCAGTTGCGCGCGCGGTTGCTCCCCTCGCCCCAGTACTCCTTCATGAACTGGTTGTTCACGCGGACCTTGCGCCCGGGCGCCTCGTCGAAGCGCGCGAAGTAACGGCCCATCATCACGAAGTCGGCGCCCATCGCGAGCGCGATCGTGATGTGGTAGTCCTGGCTGATACCGCCGTCGGAGCAGATCGGCACGTAGATGCCGGTCTTCTGGAAGTACTCGTCGCGCGCCTTGGCCACCTCGATCACCGCCGACGCCTGGCCGCGGCCGATGCCCTTCTGCTCGCGCGTGATGCAGATCGAGCCGCCGCCGATGCCGACCTTCACGAAGTCGGCGCCCGACTCGACCAGGTAGAGGAACCCCTCGCGATCGACGACGTTGCCGGCGCCGATGTAGCCGTGCTTGTAGTTCGACTTCACGAACGCGATGGTCTCGCGCTGCCACTCCGAGTAGCCGTCCGACGAGTCGATGCAGAGCACGTCGGCGCCCGCCTCCATCAGCGCCGGCACGCGCTCGCGGTGATCGCGCGAGTTGATGCCCGCCCCGACGATGAGCCGCTTCTCGCGATCCACGTTCTCGAGCGGGTGCGCCTGGTGCGACTCGTAGTCCTTGCGGAAGACCAGGTATTGCAGGTGCTGCCGCTCGTCGATCACCGGCAGGGTGTTGAGCTTGTAACGCCAGATGAGCTCGTTGGCCTCCTGGAGATCCAGGCCGACCTTGCCGCAGTGGATCGACTTGAACGGCGTCATGATCTCGCGCACCGGCGTGCTGAGCGGCGTCTTGCCGATCCGGTAGTCGCGGCTCGTGATGATGCCGACGAACCGCCCCGTCGGCGTGCCGTCCTCGGTGATCGCGACCGTGGAGTGGCCCGTGCGATCGGTCAGCTCGAGCACGTCGCCGAGCGTCGCGTCGGGGCGCAGGTTCGAGTCGCTCACGACGAACCCGGCCTTGTAGTTCTTCACGCGCCGCACCATGGCGGCTTCCTCTTCGATGCCCTGCGAGCCGTACACGAACGACAGGCCGCCGCAGCGCGCGAGCGCGATCGCGAGGTCGGCGCCCGACACCGACTGCATCATCGCGCTGGTGATGGGGACGCTGATCGTGAGCGGCGCCTGCTTCGGGTCCGGCGGGCTCACGCCCGGATCCGCCTTGAACCGGGCCACGGGGGCCGTCAGGTCGACGTTCGCAGGAACGCAGTCCTTGGTCGTCAGGTTCGGGACGAGCAGGTACTCGCCAAACGTCCTGCTCGGCTCATCGTAGATGAATGCCATGTCGGCTACTAGTGCGGGCTCCCCGGGCTGTCAACGCGACCGGGCGGCCGGCGCGGCGCTGGCGGGCTCAGCTCCGCGGTCAGCGCGGTCCCGGGCTTCCCCCGCTTTCCAGCCCCGTCGCCCTCCTCGCCCCGGCGCCGCGCGGCGCCTGCCGCTCGCAACGGGGCGGGCGGCGCGCAGCCCTCCGCCCGACGCGGCCGCGCGAACATCGATCTTCGCCGAGCTGTCGAGTCCAGAGCGGCTCCGGCCTTCACGCACCGGGGCGCGACGCCGGGTGCTAGCCTCGCCGCATGGCCGATGATCTCAGCAAGGACGTGCAGCTCCTCGAGAGCGATCTCGTCGCCGTCCGGCGCGATCTGCACCGCCACCCCGAGCTCGGCTACGCCGAGGTGCGCACCTCGCAGCTCGTCGCGGAGCGCCTGCGCGCGCTCGGCCTCTCGGTGCGCACGGGCGTGGCCGGGACGGGCGTCATCGCCGATCTCGAGGGCGAGCGCCCCGGCCGCACCGTGCTGCTGCGCGCCGACATGGACGCGCTCCCCGTCGAGGAGCAGTCGGGCCACGGTTTCCCGTCCGAGACGCGGGGCGTGATGCACGCGTGCGGCCACGACGCCCACGTGAGCGCGCTCCTCGGCGCGGCCACGCTGCTCTCGGCGCGCAGGGGCCGCTTCGCCGGCCGGGTCCGCTTCGTCTTCCAGCCCGCGGAGGAGCTCTCCGGCGGCGCGCTGGGGATGATCGAGGCAGGCGCGCTCGACGGCGTCGACCAGGCGCTCGGCGCGCACGTGATATCGCCCCTGCCCTTCGGCGTGGTGGCGACGCGGACCGGGCCGTTCTTCGCGGGGTACGACGCCTTCGAGATCGCCGTCGTCGGCAAGGCGGGGCACGGCGGGCTGCCGCACATGTCGGTCGATCCGATCTACGCCGCCGCGCAGGTCGTCACAGCGCTCCAGTCGATCGTCGCGCGCGAGGTGAAGCCGGGCGAGCCGCTCGTCGTGAGCATCTCGGCCATCTCCGGCGGGAACGCGGCCAACGTCGTCGTGGAGCGCGTGACGCTCCAGGGCACGGTGCGCTGGTTCTCGCGCGAGAGCCGCGAGCACGCGCTCGAGCGCGTCCAGGCGATCGCCTCGGGCGTGTGCTCGGCGCTGCGCGCCGGGTGCGAGTTCAAGGTGGTGTCGACCTCGCCCGTGACGACGAACGCCGCCGCGCCCGTGGATCTGATCACGGCGGCCGCGCGCGCCACGGGGCGCGCCGACGTCATGGATCCGGGCCCGCTGACGGTCAGCGAGGATTTCTCGGAGTTCACGGACCGCGTCCCGGGCTGCCTCTTCACGGTGGGCGCGGGCGGGCCGACAGCGGCGCCGCACCACCACCACGCCTTCGACCTCGACGAGCGCGCGATCGGGCTCATCGCGGAGATCTTCACCCGCGCCACGCTCTCCGCGCTCCGGCCGGAGTGACGCGGCATGCTGCCGGCGCGATGACGAGGACGCTCCGGACCCTGCTCACGACCTACCGCTTCACGCTGATCCTGCTCGCGTCGATCGCCGTCGGCGCGGGGCTCGGCCTCGCGCTGGGCGAGCGCGCGACGGCGCTCAAGCCGCTCGGCGATCTCTTCCTCAACCTGCTGTTCACCCTCGTCGTGCCGCTGATCTTCTTCTCCATCTCGTCGGCGGTGGCGGGCATGGGCAGCCTGCGGCGCCTCGGGCGCATCGTGACCGCGATGCTGGGCGTCTTCGTCGCGACCGGCCTCGTCGCGTCGTCGCTGATGCTCGTGGCGGTGAAGCTCTACCCGCCCGCGGAGGGGCTCGCGGCCACGCTGCCCGGCGCGCCGGAGGTCGCGCCGATCCGCCTGGGCGACCAGATCGTCGGCGCGATCAGCGTCCCCGACTTCGGCGAGCTGCTCTCGCGCAAGAACGTGCTGCCGCTCATCGTGATGGCCTTCCTCGTCGGCCTCGGGACCACGGCGGCCGGCGAGCGCGGCCAGCCGTTCGCGCGGCTGCTCGCCTCGGTGAACGAGGTGATGCTGAAGGTTGTCGACCTCGTGATGCTCTACGCGCCGATCGGCCTCGGCGCCTACTTCGCCCACCTGGTCGGCAGCTTCGGCCCGGCGCTGCTGACATCGTACGTGCGCGCTCTCGGGCTTTTCTACCCGATCGCGATCGCGTACTTCTTCCTCGCCTTCACGCTGTACGCGTGGCTCGCCGGCCGGGGGCGCGGGGTGAGGGCGTTCTGGAGGAACATCCCGGCGCCGGCGCTCACGGCGCTCGCGACATCGAGCAGCATGGCGGCGATCCCGTCGAACCTCGAGGCGGCGCGGCGCGCCGGGGTGCCCGACGACATCGCCGAGGTGATCATCCCGATCGGCGCGACGATCCACATGGAGGGCTCGTGCCTGTCGGCGGTGCTGAAGACGGCGCTCCTGTTCGGGCTCTTCGGCCGCGAGCTCGGCGGGGCGGAGACCTACATGGCCGTGCTGGGGGTGGCGATCCTGAGCGGCACCGTGATGAGCGGGATCCCCGGCGGGGGGTTCATCGGAGAGCTCGTGATCGTGTCGCTGTTCGGGTTCCCGATGGAGGCGCTGCCGATCATCTCCACCGTCGGCGCCCTCGTGGACCCGCCCGCCACGCTGGTCAACGCCGTCGGCGACAACGTGAGCTGCATGGTGGTGGCGCGCCTCATCGACGGCCCGGGGTGGGGCGAAATGGCGCACGGCTCGCCGCCCGCGACCGACGCGGGCGGCTGACGCCGGTCACCAGCCGGATCCCTCGTCCTCGTCGAGCGCGCCGCCGATCAGCCCGGCCGCGCCGCCGATCGCCGCGCCGCCGGCGCCGCCCAGGAGGCCTCCGATGGCGGCACCCCTGGCGCCGCCTCCGGCGACGTCGCCCTCCTTCGAGGACTCCCTCGTTTCCTTCTCGGCCGGATCCGCCTGCTCCTGCTGGCTCGTCGCTGGTGTCGGCTGCTTCTTCTGCTGCTTCTTCATGACGCGCTTAGGAGCAAGCCTCGTACCAGCAGCGACGGCTGGCCGCCGGAGCGGGCGCCCGCAGCTATCTCACTGCAACACGAAGTCGAAGCGCAGGCGCGCTTCATCACAACCGTCGTAAAAGATCAGGTCGGTTCCTTCGGCGGGGGTCGCCGATCCGCCTTGCGGGTGAACGCAGCGGCCGGTCTCGGCGTTTTGCAGGCTCCCACCGGACGTCACGTCGAAGGAGAGGCGTGCCTCGGGACCGCAGTATCCGTTGAGGATCAGGCCAACNGGAGAGGCGTGCCTCGGGACCGCAGTATCCGTTGAGGATCAGGCCAACGT
>NZ_JEMA01001243.1 GCF_001589285.1 Sorangium cellulosum
TGCCGCAGCCCCCCGCGACCCCCTTGCCGCAGCCCCCCGCGATCCCGCTCAGCCCCCCGGCGAGAGCGCCCCGAGCTCCGCGCCGCTGCGCTTGTTGCCGAGCAGATCCTGCGCCGGCATCTCGCGCGCGTCGCCCTGCCCGAGGAGCATCTTCGACGACCGCTTCGGCCTGAAATCCGGTCGGTTCGGGTTGAGCTTCCACCAGCTCCCCTCCAGGACCACCCACGGCTCCTCGCTCGCGCGCACCACCTCCGCCGCGAGCCGCGCGCGCGTGATCCCCGTGATCGCCCGCGTCTCCGGCAGCGCCGCCGCGAGCCGCTTCAGCCCGTCGGGCATCCCGCCGTAGCTCACCTGGGTCACCACGTTGTGCCCGGCGTCGAACCGGTAGATCCCCGTGCTCAGCACCTCGATCGACGACGCCGCGTCGTTCACCAAGATGTTGTTCCGCAGCCGGCAACCCCAGCTCCCGTTGCCGCACTGGAGCGCGGCCCGGCCGCTCGCGTTCATGATCACCGTGTTGTTGCGGATGAGGTTGTTGCGGCAGCCCCAGAGCGGCAGCGCGTCGGGGCCGCTCACCTGCTCCGGAGAGCGCGGGCCGGGCTCCACGTACGCCCTGTCGAACGGGTTCGCGTTGTCCCACTGCGCGATCCCGTGGGCGAGGTTGCCGTAAACGAGGTTGTTCTGGATCAGCGAGTCCGACAGCCCAGCCAGGTTGATCGCCCCGCCGCCGATGCGCCCGTTGCCGTTCATCACGTTCTGCTCGATGATGAAGTTGACGCCGCGGCCGTCCGGAAACCCGTGCTCGCCGAACCTGTCCGTCGCGAGCTTCATCAGCCCCGCGGCCCAGGCGCGGGTCGGCTGCATGGACGGGTAGCCCCGGAACGACGGGTGCCTCATCACCTCCTCGAGCGACGCCTCCGGATCGAGGTTCGCCTGGAACCCGCCCGCGTTGTTGCCGAAGAACACGTTGCGACGAACCACGTAGTTGTCCGAGCCGTCGGACGCGTACGCGCCGTGCTCGCGCGCGGACAGCGCGAACAGGTTGTCCTGCAGGAGGACGGTGTGGCTGTCGGTGGAGTGGAACCCCCACGTCCGATGGTGATGGGAGAAGTTGCCGACGATGGCGATGTGGTGCGCGAGCCTGCCGGTCTCGCCGAACGCGCCGTCGACCATGATCCCCGCGCGCGGCGAGCCCGCGCTCTGCTTGCCCGGCTCGCTGCTGCCGGCGAGGTTGAAGCCCTCGAGCACCACGTGGTGCGCCGCCTTCAGGTAGACCATCCAGCTCGGTTCGGCGGGGCACGCCCGGTCGATCACGACCTCCCCCGGGCGCCCCATGGCCTTGAAGTGGATGTACTTCTCCTGGCCGGCGCTCGGCTCGTCGCCGATCGAGAACCCCGCGTACGTCCCCGGCAGCACCGCGACGAGGTCGCCCCCGCGGGCCGCGTCCGCGGCCTCCTGGAGCGTCGCGAAGGCGCGCGTGACCGGCAGATCCTGCGGCCCGGCGGCGGCGTTGCGCGCGTTCAGGGCGTCGCGCGCGTTCAGATCGAGCGCGGCGACGCGGATCGTGGCGGGGGCCGGCGCGCCCACGACGAGGACGCGCTCGTACCGCCGCTGCAGCTTCAGCGTCTGGCTCACCCACTCGTCGGAGTCCTGCGTCTTCACGAACGGCTCGACGGGCGCGGGCGCCGGCGGCTCCGGCGTCGTGAGGGGCCCCGCCGGAGCGGGCGTCTTCTTCTGCGGCGCCGGCGGCTGGGCCATCTCGTCCGGCGGCGGGCCCGCGACCTGGATCGTGGGGCTGCATGCGAGCGCGGCGATCGCGGCGAGCGCCGGGGCGATGCGCACGCAACCACGGGCCTGCTGGATGACGCTCATCGAACCTCTCCTCTCGACGCTCCGGGAACGCCGCCCCTCCGCGCCACGCGGGCTCATGCGGCGCTGCGCTCCGTTTCCCTCTTACATCGAAGCGCGTGCCTCAGCCAGACGAGCTCGCCCTCGGCGAGAGCCCGCGCGCAGCGTGACGCAGGCCACGCGCGCAGCGCGCCGCGGGCCAGAGGGCGCCGCACCTCGGGACCACCCCGCGCAGAGCGCCGCGAGCGACGGCGCCGCGAGCGCCGCGAGCGCCGCGCGGGGTGCGACACCGCCTCCAGCGGCGGCTTTCATGAGCCCGGCACGTGGCCGTTCACTTCCTTCGCTGCCGTTCCTTTGGTACGTAGAGCACATGAAAGCGCTCCCCTCGCTCGTGAGTGTCGCTCTCGCCGGCGCCACCCTCCTCACGCTCGCGCCCGAAGCGCAGGCGAACATCAAGAATCCGAACGACCACCCCGACTACGTGGCCGAGCTCGAGCCGCACGGGAACTTCGTCTTCTTGCACCGCGACTACGGCCTGCGGCGGGGCCGGGGCAGGTACGCCGGCGTCGGGGACGCGGAGTTCGGCCTCGGTTTCAGGGCCACGATCGAGCTCGCCGATCCGGCCTTCATCCCGCGGCTCAACAACACGGTTGGCATCTCGTTCGGCCTGGATTTCACCAACTGCAACTACTGCCGCCGCGACTTCACCATCTGGAGTCCGGTCACCATGCAGTGGAACTTCTTCTTCAACGATAAGTGGAGCGCGTTCGCCGATATCGGCGGTGTCCTCCGGACCGACGGGTTCTACGACGACGTGTACCTGGACTTCGTCACCATGGTCGGCGGCCGGTACCACTTCAACGACGACATCTCGCTGACGATGCGGATCGGCTATCCGTTCTTCAGCGTCGGCGTGTCGTTCTTCACCGGCTGAGCCCCACCCCCGTCTCTTCTCAGGCCGGACCGAGCCGCCACGGGCGCTGCCCTGCGGTCTCGCTGCCCCGCTGCCGGCGCCGGGGGAGCGCCGGCCTCCGCCGTGGGCGGCGGGATCGCCGCCGGGGCGGGCGCACGGGACGGCCATCGGGCACGTGCGGAGGAGGCCCGCCCTGGTTAGACTAGCCGGAGATGTTCGGCTGGTACTTTGTAGGCATCCTCGGTCTCGCCCTGCTGATGGTGGTCCACGAGGGAGGGCACTACTTCGCCGCGCGCGCCTACGGCATGCGCGTCCTGAAGTTCTCGATCGGCTTCGGTCCCACCTTCTTCAAGGTCGTCCCGAAGGACGGGTACTTCTGGTTCACGACTGCCGCGGACAAGGTCCGCGTGCGGCTCTGGCGTCACGACCCGGTGAAGCACGGCCCCACCGTGTTCCAGGTCGCGATGATCCCGTTCCTCGCGTACGTGCAGATCGCGGGGATGAACCCCCTCGAGGAGGTCGATCCCGAGGACAAGGGCAGCTACGCGAACGCGAGCCTGATGGGCCGGATCGCCGCGATCTTCGCCGGTCCGCTCGCCAACTACCTGTTCGCGTCGGTGCTCTTCTTCGCGAGCCTGATGACGGGCGGCAAGCCCTACCGCCTGACGGACATCGGCGTCGTCGCCGGGATGCCGGCGGCGGCGGCCAACCTCAAGGACGGCGACCGCATCGTCGAGATCGACGGGACCCCGGTCCAGGACTGGGAGACGATGGCGGAGATCATCTCCCACAGCCCTGGCCGGCCGCTCGACATCGTCGTGGAGCGCGCCGGCGAGCGCGTCCAGGCCAAGGTCACCCCGTCGAACGAGAACGGCTCGGGCAAGATCGGCGTGATGTCCATCGGGGCGACCCGCTCGGCGCCGGTGACAGCGAAGGAGGCCGCGGTGCTCGCCGTGACGAAGCCGCCGAAGGTCGTGCAGAGCCTGGTGGTCGGGCTCGGCCAGTACCTGACGGGCAAGGTCGACGGGGAGCTCGGGGGCCCGAAGCGGATGATCGAGGAGACGGCATACGCGGCCAAGCGCGGCTGGGCCGAGGGGCTCGAGTGGCTCGGCCTGCTCTCGGCCTACCTCGGCGCGTTCAACCTGATCCCGTTCCCGGCCCTGGACGGCGGCCGCCTGATGTTCCTGTTCTACGAGGCCGCCACGCGGCGCCGCCCGAACGCCCGCATCGAGGCGCACATCCACCTGGTCGGCGTTGTCATGCTGCTCGGGCTGATGCTCTACGTCACGGCGAACGACTTCGGCCTCGGGTCGAAGTAGCGCTCCCCGCGTGGCATCGAGGCGGCCCGCGCGGGTTCCGGCGTCGGCACGGCGCCGCGCCCGCGCGCCGGCGCGGCGGCTCGCCCACGCGATGTCGTGCCGCTTCGCCCGCGCGGCGGCCTCGCTCTCGCTGCTCGCGCTGGCCGGCTCGCCGTCCTCCGCGCTAGCCGCGCCGCCGGGCTCGGGCGCGTGGTCCGACGACGAGGAAGAGGCCGTCTTCGACGTCCCCGCGCCGCCGACGCTCCCCGGGCTCACGCGGCGCGATCCGACCTTCACCTTCGAGTACACGGCGGCCGTGATCGAGCCCGAGTCGACGAGCCGGGCGAGCGGCAGGACCGCCTTCGCCTGGTACTCGCACGGCGAGATGGAGATGCCGCTCGTCCCCCGGAAATGGTTCGTCGGCGCGGTGCACGACAGCGCCGCCGCGAGCGTCCCGGGGGTCGCGCGGTCGATCGTGCTCGGGAGCCCCGAGCTCTACGGGCGGGGCGTCTGGTCGAGCGCGCGCGGGCTCTCCTCGGGCGGCGGCTTCGGCGTCGTGATCCCGGTCCCGCGCGACGTCTCGCCCCACGAGGCCGAGGTGCTGCGGACCGCGCGTGTGGTGCGGCCGTGGGACGAGACGCGCTTCCGGGATCTCACGCTGACGTTCCGCCCCTGGTTCGACATGCGGCACATCACGGGGCCGTTCATCTTCCAGCTCCGGCAGGGCCTCGACTGGTCGCTGGTCGTGCGCGGCCTCAGGTCCGGCGAGCGGCGCACCGACATCCGGGCGCACACCGCGTTCTACTTCGGCTACCGGATCGCGCGGCCGGTCGGGGTGGGGCTCGAGATGTGGGAGGTCTACCAGCTCACGGAGGGCCTCCCGGACGACAGGCGCGCGACGTTCGCGATCTCGCCGAGCGTCCGCTTCATCCTGGCGAACGTGCAGCCGGCGCTCAGCGTGCTGCTGCCGATCGCGACCCCGCTGCGCGGCGACGTGGCCTCGTACTACGCCGCGCGGCTCAGCGTCGGGTTCGCCTTCCCGACCGACGATCCTCCGGCGTACCCGTGAGAGAGGGGCGCGCCTCCCGCGGGCGCTCCCGGCGGGGCGCGGCGGCGCGACGCGGCCGAAGGTGCGGGGGGCTCGTTCGAGTGCGTGCATCCAGCGCGGCTGCTGGGTACCCTGGGCGCGTGGTCAAAGCAGCATGGCTCCGGCGCGGTCTGGTTCTCGCGGCGCTCCTCGGGGCGACCGGCTGCGCGACCCAGCTCGTGAGCCTCAATGAGGGACCCCGCGAGTACGTGGCGACGGACTACGAGAACGTGCTCCGCGCCTGGACGCGCACGGAGCACCTGTTCGCGCTCTCGGAGCTCGACAACTTCCTCACGGCCACCGCCACGTTCGAGTCGTGGGACTTCCGCTGGGCCTACGTCGCCCGCTACGCGCAGGACTACCGGCTCACGATCGAGCAGCGGCAGAAGCTCCTCGAGAAGACGCTCGAGGAGACGCGCCACCATCACCAGTTCTTCGTCGCGATCTTCGGGGGCGAGCGCAAGTACAACGACCTCTCGACGCCGAACAGCGCGTGGATCGTCCGGCTGATCGACGACACAGGCAACGAGACGGCGCCCGAGGAGATCATCGCGATCAAGAAGCCGAACGCGCTCGAGCGGACCTACTTCCCGTACAACACGGTGTGGCGGCAGGCGTTCCGCATCCGCTTCCCGCGCGCGACAGCGGAGGGGAGGCTGACGATCTCGCCCGCCGCCAAGTGGTTCGGGCTCCGCTTCGCCGGAGCGCAGGGCAACAGCGAGCTCGTCTGGCAGCTCACGGAGGACGAGGAGCCCGCCGAGCCGGTCGAGCTGGAGCAGGAGGCCGCGCGGCCGCTGCGCCCCGTGGCGGGCCGCTGACCGGCCCGGGGGGACCGGCCGAGCCTGCGGCGGGATCAGCGGCGCGAGGCTCGAGCCGCCAGGGCCTTCAGCCGCGCTGAGCGCCCAGCGAGACGGACTGCGCGAGGATGGAGAGCAGCTCCGGCGTGCTCTCGAACAGCTCGCGCAGCACGGGGTGGTCGGCGATGAGCAAGAGCGCGCCGCCTCCGGCCGCGCGCGCGATCGACGGCGCCGGTTGGCCTCCGAGCAGCTCGGAGGCGAACAGGAGCTCACCGGGCCGCGCGGCGCCGATGGTCTCGTGCGAGCGCTCGTCGACCAGCTCCAGCGCGCCGGCGCCGATGATGACGAGCCCTGGCATGGGATTGCCGGCGTGGACGAGCTGCTCGCCGGGCACGAGGCCGCGCACGCGGAGCCGGCCCAGGACCCGGCGGAGCAGCGACTCCTCGAGCTCTCCGAGCGGCCCCATCGTGGCGCCAGCGAGCGACTGGATCCGGTCTGCGACGGTGCGCAGCTCGTCGACGACCCAGGGGCAGGAGCGGAGCGCGTTGTCGATGGTCGCCTGGTCCCAGATCGCCACCCGCGCGCCGCCTGCGCCGGCGACGACGCGCAGCGGGATCCCGTCCTCGAGCGTGCCGCGCGACGGCACGAGCGCCATGATGGCGGGGCGCTCGGCCGGCATGTCGACGATGCTCGCGCACACGGCCGCGCTCCCGCTCAGCACCAGCGCCGCCCCGTGGACGGCGAGCTCCTCGTCGGGCGCGAGGTCGTCCACCAGCGCCGCGCGCGCGAGCTCGTCGTGCATCTCCTCGGGCAGGTCGGCGAACGCCTCGATCTGCTCGATGTCGCCGCCGGTGATGGCGGCGGCCGGCGCGGCGCTGGCGACGGGCGCGGCACCGGCGCCATCGCGCTGCGGTAGATCCGCCGCGATCCCCGGGGTGATGTCGAGCGCCGCGATCGCTCCCTCCGCCGGTGGCGCTTCGGGCGGCAGGTCGAGCTCCATCGCGGCGAGGTCAACGGCGTCGCCTGCGTCCGGTCCAGGCAGCTCCGCCGCGAGCACCTCGGGCGGCGTCGCGGCCGTCCCGGGACGCGCATCGCCCGCCGCCGGCGCGCGGGCCGATGCCGGGCGCGGCGGCAGCGGCTCGGCCGCAGGGGCCTTGGCCACGGGGGCCTGGATCGCGGGCGTCTCGTCGAGCGCGAGGTCCGCCTCGTCGAGCAGCTCTTCTTCCGGCGCGGGCTCGGCGACCGCCTCACCGAGCTCGCGCGGGGGCTGCGCCGGGGGCTCCGCGCCGCCGGAGGCGGGCTTGCCGTGGGCAGGGTCGGCTTTCGCCTGCAGGTCGCCGTCCTGCACCGCCGCCTGGGGTGCCGGCGCGGCGTCGTCGCGCACCGACGGCGGCTGCGCGTCGAGGTCGTGATCGGAGAGCTCGATCACGACGGTTCCCTCGGGCGTCGACGCCGGATCCGACGCTCCTGCGGTCGCAGGAGGCTCGATCGGCTCGTCGCGGATCGGGGACACGACGGCGCCCTTCGGGGGGATGCTGTCTGCCGACGCCCCGATGTGTCCGGGCGGCTCGCTTCCAGCGGGGGTCGCTGGCCGGAGGCGGGCTGCCGGCGCCGGAGGCGCGGGAGGTCGCGCGGAGATCGGCTTTCGCTTGAGCGTCAGATCGAGCGGCGCCGCCGAGGTGATGACCTCGTCTTCGTCGCCCTCGTGCGGCGTCGAGGGAGGCCGGCGGGCCACGAGGTACGTGTCGCCGCTCGGCGAGATGGTCTCCTGCGGTGGCCGAGGTGGCGCGGCCACCTCGGCGTCATCGGACCAGGGGTCGAGGATCGGCTCGCGCGGCTTCCGCCTCGCCATGGCCGTCCCCGCCGGTGCGGCCGGGCTGGGGCGGGTCGCGGCGGGAGGCGGGGCCTGAGCCTCGACGAGGATCTCGCCGACGTCGTCGTCTGCCGCGCGATCGTCGGTGCGCGTCGCAGGGCTCGGGCTCTGCGGCGGCGCCGACGCGATCGAGGGCAGAGGCGCGGCGGGCGGCGGTGACGACGGCGCGCCGGTCGCGGCCGGAGACGGCGGTGCTGCGGGCGACGGAGGAGGCAGCGCAACGGGAGCCGACACGGCCGGCGCCTCAGGGGCCGAAAGAGCCGGCGCAGCGACAGGCGGAGGCGCCGTGGGCGGCGGTGGTGCTGCGGGCGGCGCAGGAGGCGGCGCAGCAGGCGAGGGGGATTGCGGTGCAGCGGGCACCGGCGGGGACGGCGGCGCTGCAAGCGCGGGCGGCGGAGGCGGCGCGACGGACGCCGGCGCGGCAGGTCGAGGAGGCGGCGCCGCGGAGGTCGACGGGGCGAGTGGCGCCGAGGCAGGCGGCGCGACGGACGCCGACAAGGCCAGCGGCGGCGCTGGAGGCGCTGGCGGCGCGGAGAGCGGCGGCGCGAGGGGTGCAGCAGGCGGTCGCGATGCCGACGCAAGGGTGTGGGGTGGAGGTGGTGCCGGCGGCGGCAGCGCCTGCGGATGCGGCGGCGCGCCCGGCGGCGGCAGCGCCTGCGGATGCGGATGCGGCGGCGCGCCCGGCGGCGGCAGCGCCTGCGGA
>NZ_JEMA01001244.1 GCF_001589285.1 Sorangium cellulosum
GAACGCGCTCCTGCCGGCGAGCGCGCGCCCGCGGGCGAGCCGGCTCCCGTGAGCGAGCGCGCCCGCGCGAAGGAGCCCGCCCCGACGAGCGAGCCGGCCCGCTCGAGCCTGCGCGGCGGGCGCCGGGTGAAGCCGTACATCGTGGTGGTCGCGATGGACCTGTCCGAGCCGGGCGGGCGGGCCTGGCGCTTCGCGTTCGAGCTGGCGGCGCTCCGGGGCGAGACGGAGATCCACGCGGTGGTCGTCGGCCCGCGCCAGGTCGCCCCCGCTGTGCGCGACGTGACGACGCCCGGCGCGTCGTCGCCGCCCTCGCTCCGGGTCCTCCAGCACCGCTTCGCGGACGGCCAGCCGCGGCTCATGGCGATGCACTTCCGCACCGGCCGGCCCGACCGGGCCATCGTCTCGCTCGCCCGCGAGCTCAGCGCCGATCTCATCGTCGTGGCCACGCACCCGCAGTCGTCCCTCCAGCGGCTCTTCGGCGGCTCCACCGCCGACAGGATCGCGCGCAACGCGCCGTGCCCGGTCGTCGTCGTGCGCCCCAAGGAGGACGACGACGCCGACGCGGCCGAGTACGACCCCCGGCTGCGATGACGCTGCTGCCCCCGCGGCCTACCGCGCGCTCGACGCCTCCGGCGCGCCCGCCTGCGCCGCCGCGGCGGGCTTTCCGGGCGCGCTGACCCCCTCGGCCGTCCCCCCCTCGCGCGTGTCGGCGTAGCCCCACGCCACGCCGGCGGCGTCGACGAGGAGGTTGTTCGCGTCGCCGATCGGCATCGGATCCATCGCGACGGCGTGCCCGCGCCGCGCCAGGTCGTCGAGGGCGGCCTGCGGCGGGGGCGTCAGCCGCTCGACGCGCACCCGGTCCGGCATCCACTGGTGGTGGACGCGCGCGTGCCGGACCGCCTCGTCGATCGTCATCCCGTGGTCGACCAGGTTGCGGAGGACCTGCGCGACGGTGTTCGGGATCGTGTCGCCGCCGGGAGAGCCGAGGACGAGCGCGACCTTGTCGTCCCGGCTCACGATCGTCGGCGTCATCGAGCTCGCCATGCGCTTGCCCGGCGCAACAGCGTTGATGCCCGTCTCCGAGAACGCGCCCATCGCGTTGCCGAGCAGGATGCCCGTGCCGGGGATCACGACCTTCGACCCGAAGCTCGCCGACTGCGTCGTCGTGCACGAGACCGCGTTGCCCTGCGCGTCGATCACCGAGAAGTGCGTCGTCTCCGGGGACTCCGGCGCGACCGCGCCCGCGACCGGCGCGATGTCGCCCGCCGGCGTGGCGCGCTCCCGATCGATGGCCGGCGCGCGGCGCATCAGGGCGCCGCCGTCGAGCAGCCTCGCGAGGAGCTGCGACGTCTCCGGCCCGACGAAATCCGGGTCCGCGCTCACCTGGCGCCGATCGGCGTACGCCCGCTTCGCCGCCTCGACGAACAGGTGCAGCGACAGCCCGGAGTCGACCGGGGCCTCATGCGCCTTGACGCGCTCGAGCGTGAGCATGATCTCCGCCAGCGCGACGCCGCCCATCGACGGGGGCGGCATCGTGTCGACGGTGAAGCCGCGGTACGAGAACCGCAGCGGCGCGCGCCACTTCGCCTGGTAGGCGCGCAGGTCGCTCTCGGCGATGTGCCCGCCGCGCTCGCGCATCGCGGCGGCGATCTTCCTGGCGATCGCGCCCTCGTAGAACGCGCGCGGCCCCTCCGCGGCGAGCGTCTCCAGGGTGCGGGCGAGATCGAGCTGGCGCACCAGCTCGCCCTGCGCGAGCGGCGCCTTGCCGCGCCCCCAGATCGCGCTCGCGGCGCGATCGGCCCGCAGCCGGGGCCACGACCAGCGCAGCGTGAGCGCCTGCCGCGCGCCGAGGCGGTGCCCCTTGCGCGCGAGCTCGATCGCCGGGGCCAGGAGCTCGGCGAACGGCCGGCTGCCGAACCGCTCGTGCGCCAGGGCAAGGCCGGCGACCGAGCCCGGGACGCCGGCGGACGCGTAGCCGTACGCGCCGGCGCGCACCATCGCCATGTTCGACGCGGTGGTCACCGACGCGGGCGCGGCCTCGCGGAAATCGACGGCCTGCGTCTCGCCGTTCGCGAGGCGGATCATCATGAAGCCGCCGCCGCCGATGTTGCCCGCGCTCGGGTGGGTCACCGCCAGCGCGAACGCCACCGCGACCGCGGCGTCGACCGCGTTGCCGCCCCGCCGCAGCACGTCCGCGCCCGCGCGCGTCGCGNTGCCGCCCCGCCGCAGCACGTCCGCGCCCGCGCGCGTCGCGTGCTCCTCGACCGAGGTCACGAGCCCGGCGTCCCCGCGCACCG
>NZ_JEMA01001245.1 GCF_001589285.1 Sorangium cellulosum
GCCGTCACCGTCGTCGCCGCCGTTGCCGCCGTCACCACCGCCCGAGCTGGAGCTGGACGTGGAGGTCGGGCCGGTCGCGGGCGGATCCTCGGCGTCATCGCCGCATCCCGCGCCGATCATCATCATGGTTGCGCCAAGCAGCAGCGCGCTTGCAAAGATGCTCTTCGAAGCTTTCATGTACGTTCTCTCCGTTGGGTTGTTCCCCCCCAAAGAATGGCTCGGTACAGCCTCGCGCCGACCACTGCGCGCCCCCACCCCCGTGCAGGCCGCTCATGCGGAAATGCATGAAATGTGCGCTAGCGAGCTCTCCGAACGCTCACATGCCGTGGCTTGTTGTCAATCTCACGACAATTCCGTTATTGTGGATGATAGGCCACCATACTGGATTACGCAAGCTTTTTGTCTCACTGCATCATCGTTGCATGTGCGCAGCGCACCGCGAGCGCCCGCCCGTCAAGCACATTTGCTGACACGCCCGGGCACATATCGAAGTGCATCGTGCGCAGTGAGCGACGGTTGACATGATGTCCGCTATAACGGATACACCTCCTGAGGTGAAGTCTCCTGAGCCGGAGCCCTGCTCGCTCGAGCTGGCCGAGCTCCGCCAGCGTGCGCAGCGCGAACAGAGCCGCGCAGCGCCGCGGGCGCGCTTCGTCTGGCCCCCCGTGTGGGGTTGGATCCGGTCTGTTCATGAGACGTCACGTGAGCTGCAAGTCCCAGGCCTGAAGCCCGCCGGGCTCGGCGCCCAGCGCTGCGCTCGCCGCCGCGTCCTCGAGGAGCGCCGTTGTCCGTTCCGGTGAGCGCAGGACTCCCGAGGCGCGCTATCGTCCTCGAGCGCCCCCGGGAGAGATCAGGTGCGGTGAGCGATCACGAGCGGGCCCAAGGAGATCCCTTCAAAGGATGCTCCGTGACCCGACGACCCTTCGCACGTTCCCCGAAGAGCCTCGGGTAGAGAGCGCGTGAGGCGCCGTACCCCGCGGCCTCCCCTCGGCCGTCAGGGGTTGATCTCCTCGCTGGCGCCGTGCTCCCGGGCGGAGGAGAGCTCGCCGGCGCGGGCCCTCGCCGCGAGGCTGGCCACGGCGGCCACGAGGGCGGCGGGCTCGATCGGCTTCGTTGCGTGCATGTGGAAGCCGGCGTCGAGCGCGCGCTTCTGATCCTCCTTGCGGGCATAGGCCGTCAGCGCCAGCGCGGGCAGATCGCCGCCGGCGTGCGGCGGGCGCTGCCGGATGGTGCGGATGAGCTCGTAGCCGTCCTCGCCCGGCATCGCGATGTCGCTCACGAGCACGTGCGGGCAGGCCGCGACGAACGCCGCGAGCGCCTCGCGCGCCGACGCGACGGCGGTCACCTCGGCGCGGTGCTGCGACAGCACCTCCCGGAGGAGCTCCCTCGCGTCCGCGTCGTCCTCGACGAGCAGGACGTGGAGCCCGCCGAGATCGGACGAGGCCTCGGAACACGAGAGAGCGGCGTGTGCGCGCGCGCGCGCCTCCCGCGGCGACCCGGCCAGCAGGGTGCGCCCGATCCCGAGCAGCGGCAGGCGGACCACGAACGTCGACCCCTTCTGGAGCCCCGGGCTCTCGGCCATGACCGAGCCGCCGTGGGCCTCGACGATGTGGCGGACGAGGGACAGGCCGATGCCGAGCCCGGCGTGCGCCCTCCGGCTCGTGCTGTCCGCCTGGCGGAAACGCTCGAAGACGAAGGGCAGGAAGTCCGGCGCGATCCCCTCCCCTGTATCGCGCACCGTGAGCTCCACGTAGGCGCCGACCCGCCGCAGGGCGACGAGGATGTGATCGCCGGGGCGCGTGAACTTGAGCGCGTTCGCCGTCAGGTTCGAGACGACCTGCTGCAGCCGGTCCGCGTCGCCGTTCACCTCGATCGCGGGGTCGAGCGAGACGTCGATCGTGAGCTGCTTCGCCTCGGCGGCCGGGCGGATCGCGTCGACGGCGACCTCGACGACGGACGCGAGCGCCATCGGCGCCGCGTTGATGCGCAGCTTGCCCGTCGCCACCCGGGAGACGTCGAGGAGATCCTCGATGAGCTTCGTCTGGGCGGCCACGTTGCGCTCGATCACCTCGAGGCCGTGGGACACCCGCTGCTCGTCGAACGGCTCGCTGCGAAGGAGGTGCGTCCAGCCGAGGATCGCGTTGAGGGGGCTGCGCAGCTCGTGCGAGAGCGTGGCGAGGAACTCGTCCTTCAGGCGGTTCGCCTCGCGCGCCTCGGCGTGGACGNGTTCGCCTCGCGCGCCTCGGCGTGGACGCAGTTCTGGATGGCGAACGACGCGAGCTGCGCGAGCTGCACGAGGACGGTCTCGTCGTCGTCCGAGAACTCGCCGTCGCGCCGGTCCGAGAGCTGGATGCACCCGATGTTCTGTCCGTCCGCCGCGGTGAGCGGCACCGCGAGGTGCCCCCGCGGCGGCGGCGTGCTCCCGCCCTCGTCCAGCCACTCCGGGTGCTGCGCGAGCTCGCGCTGCGTCATCCGGAGCGGCCGGTTCCTGCCGCACACGAACGCGCACAGCCTGCCGGCGATGGGGGGCGGCGCCTCCTGCTGGAACGTCGCGTACCGCTCCGAGAGCGACACAGCGGTCCGCGCCCGCTCGCCGGGCTTCTCCAGCTTCACGAGCGTCATGGCCTGATGGGCACAGGCGACGTCGCGCGCCGCCTCCGTGATCGCCGCGACCACGGCGTCGAGCGACAGGGCAGAGTTGATGGTGAGCGCGGCGCGGTTGAGCCGCTGGAGCTGCTCGGCGTGGGCGCGCAGCGACTCCGCCTGGAGCCGGATCTGCTGCGTCTTCTTGAAGAGATCGACGAAGACAGACACCTTGGTGCGCACGACCTCGGGGGCAAACGGCGTCATGATGTAATCGACGGCCCCGAGCGAATAGCTGCGCTCGACATAGAGGTGCTCTGTGTGCGCCGTCAGGAAGATGATCGGCGTGTGACGCGTGCTCCGCCGCTGGCGGACGAGGGTCGCAGTCTCGAACCCATCTATCTCCGGCATGTTGATGTCGAGCAGGACGACCGCGAACTCCTCCTGAAGGAGGCAGCGGAGCGCCTCCGTGCCGGACGCCGCCTTGACGATGTTCTCGCCGAGGGGCGCGAGGACAGCCTCCAGGGAGAGGAGCTGCTCGGGCCTGTCGTCAACGACGAGGATGTTGACTCTGCCTGCTTCTGGCCGCATCCCGCGTCTCCTTGCCCCCGCCCCGACGTCAGCGCCGTCGCCCGCCTCGCAGCATCGTCAGTAAGTCGCTTCTGTCCACCGGTTCCAGGCTGGATCTGACGCACTTTCGCGAAGACGCCGCCCGAGGAGACACAGGGAGACGATGTCGCCTGACCGGCGCCGCGCGTGCCCGCGGCAGACCGCGAAACGGCGTCCGCATCCCGCCAGCACGAAGGCCGGCGTCACCCCCCGCGCGCCAGGAGACCTCCCGGCACGGGCCCGGTGCGCCTGCGCGCGTCCCTCGGCCCTGCCGCTCCCGCCCCCGGAACGCTCGGACCTCTCGGCAAGGCCGCTCCCATCGATCATTCCAGCCCTCCCTGCATGCACTGACGAGCCCGTATCGTAATCGCGTCGCGGTCTTACCGGCGACCCAGGGCTGACCTGCAGTGCCAATGGGGGGGCTCCCGATGCTTCTCCATGATCCCCGCAGTGAAACCCTACACCGAAGCGCGCTCGCGTGGAAAGAGGAATTCGGCGCCACATCCGGGGAATGACGCTTCTCGGAGGTGCCGTGAGGAAGATCGCGACTCGGCGACGAGGATCGGGCCCCTGACGGGACAGCGCGAGAGGCGCAGAGGGCGAGGCGCTTCGCAGAGTGCCTCTGTGTCCTTCATGTTTCCGGAGTGAGGAGTCTCTCGCCTGCGTCGGGCGTCGCGCGGCGGCTAGGACGAAGAGCGCCGCTCCTGGAGGGAGCGCGAGTGCCGGAGGATCACCTCGAAGACATCGGCGACGCCGTCGGGGTCGAGGCCGAGCTCGACGGCGCAGCGGCGGCGCGCCTCCATGAGCCGCGCCTCGCGCACGGGATCCCGGACCGCCGCGCCGATCGTGGCCTTGGCGCGCGCGGCGCGCTGGACGAGCTCGGAGCGGCGCGCGAGCAGGCCGACGAGCTCCTGATCCAGCTCGTCGATGAGCTCACGCGTCTCGCGGAGCTCGGGGGAGAGCGAGCCGAGGTCGGGGATCGCGAGCGCGGCGATGTCCTCGGGCGCGGCGTCCTCGGTCGGGACGTCGAGGGTGCGGTCGATGGAGAGGAGCGCGTTGATGAGGCGGCGGCGCGCCTCGCCCGCGAACGGGTTCTCGCGGTGCAGCGCCGCGAACAGGTGGCCGGCGTCGACGCGCACCGTCTCGATCGTGTGCGCGATGCCCTGGAACGAGGGCGGCGCGTACGGGGCGCCCGCGGGCACGCCCGCGTCCAGCATGCCCTTCGCGATGAAGAACGCGAGCGCGTGCGTGAAGGCCATCACGCGATCGTGCTCGTCCGGGGCCTGCTCCAGCACCTGGCAGCCGATCCGCTCGAACAGCGCGACGACGCGGCGCACGGCGTCCGGGTGCGCCGGGTTCGGGCACACGACGGCGCGCAGCGGGCGCTCGCCGCGGGCGAGGCTCGCCGGGCCGAACAGCGGGTGCGTCGCGACCCACGGTCGGTGGGCGCCGATCACCTCGGCCATGGCGGCCGCCGGCACGGTCTTCACGCTGCCCACGTCGGCCACCACCTGGCCCGGCGCGAGGTGCGGTCGCAGCGACACGAGCGCCTCGCGCATCGCCGGCACGGGGACGGCGACGAGGACGAGGTCCGCGCCGTCCACGAGCTCCGGGATCGAGGAGGCTCGCGCGGCGTCCTGGATGTCGGCGCGAGGATCGAGCGCGCGCACCGCGATCCCGGCGTCGCGCAGCAGCGATCCGAGCGCCGCGCCGAAGCGGCCATACCCGAGGAATGCGACCTTGCCGATGCGCGCGGGCGGAGCGGAACCGCCCCCGGAATGCGGGAGAGTGGGCGCCATGCGGCGGATACTACGCCAGCCCGTCCGGGCCGACGCGACGTTTTCGCGGCGCCGCCGCGCGGCCTCCACGCGCGTCTTCGCCCGCGCCCGCGCCCGCGGGCAGCGCACCGCTGTCCGGCTTCTCCATGCCCGCGCGGCGAGG
>NZ_JEMA01001246.1 GCF_001589285.1 Sorangium cellulosum
CGCCGCGCCCGCGGACGCCGCGCCCACCGCTGCGGCGACGGACGCCGCGCCCCCCTTCGCCGCGGCGCAGGGCGGCGACGGCGCGTCTCCGGCCGAGATCTTCATGCCGCGCCGCCTGCCCTCGCCGCTCGGCGTGCCGCTCGGCAGCGGCGAGGCGTGGATGGGCGTCTGGGAGACGTTCATCGAGCCCGGGACCCCCGGCGCGCCCGCGCCCCGCGTGTACCTGCTCGAGCACGACGTGCTCTACGATCGCGACGGCATCTACGGCGACGCGCACGGCGAGTTCGGCGACAACCTCGCCCGCTACGCGCTGCTCTCGCGCGGCGCGCTGCAGCTCTGCCACGCGCTCGGCTTCTGGCCGGACATCGTCCACGTCCACGACTGGCAGTCCGCCCTCGTGCCGCTCTACATCAACGTGCTCGAGCACCGGTCGCCGCTCGCGCGCGCCGCGACGGTGCTGACGATCCACAACCTCGGCTACCAGGGCTGGTTCAACAAGTTCCAGCTCCCCACGACGGGGCTCGGCTGGGACCAGTTCCACAGGTTCTGTCTGGAGGCGCACGACAGCATCAACCTGCTCAAGGCCGGCATCTACAACGCCACGCTCGTCTCCACGGTCTCGCCCCGGTACGCGCAGGAGATCCAGACGTGGGAAGGGGGAGAGGGCCTCGACGGCGTGCTCCGGGATCGCGGCAGCGACGTGATCGGGATCCTCAACGGCATCGACGACTCCATCTGGAACCCCGCGACCGATCCCCACATCGCGGCGACGTTCTCCGCCGAGGATCTGAGCGGCAAGGGCCTCTGCAAGGCGGCGCTCCAGCGCGAGATGGGCCTCGAGGAGCGCCCCGACGTCCCGCTCCTCGGCCTCATCAGCCGCCTGGCGACCCAGAAGGGGATCGACATCCTCGCGGGCGCGCTCGACCACATCCTCTCGCTCGACGTCCAGCTCGTCATCCTGGGCTCCGGCGAGCGCTGGGCCGAGGACCTCTTCTCGCGGATCTCCGGCGCGAGCGATCGCTTCCGCGTCTACGTCGGCATGAACGAGGGCCTCGCCCACCGCATCGAGGCCGGCGCGGACCTGTTCCTGATGCCGTCGCGCTATGAGCCCTGCGGTCTGAACCAGCTCTACAGCCAGCGGTACGGCACGCTGCCGGTCGTGCGCGCCGTCGGCGGCCTCGACGACACCGTCGAGAACAATGTCACGGGCTTCAAGTTCGAGGAGATGTCGTCGATGGCGCTCGGGAACACCGTCGCCTGGGCGGTGCACCTCTACCGCGCCGACCCGGCGTACTTCCGGACGATGCAGCTCCGGGCGATGAAGAAGAACTTCGGCTGGTCGCACGCGGCGCGCCAGTACGAGGCGCTCTACCGTCTCGCCATCTCCCGCCGGACCGGCCGCCCGATCTGATCGCGCCCGCGCCTCCCGGAGGAGGCGCTGTGCGCTCGGCGCGCGCCCCCGGAGGGACGCGCGCCGCGATCAGCGCGCGCGGGCGGCGCCTCCCTGCCGGGAGCGCCGCCCCGGGCGCGTCACTCCTTCTCCGGAGCGGGCGCGGCCGGAGCGGCCGGCTGCGCGGTCCCGGCGGCCTGGGCCTTCTCCGCCTGGGCCTTCGCCATGAGCGAGCGGGAGAGCGCCCGGTGCTTGCCCTCGATCAGCGACACGAAGCCCGTGACGACCGGCAAGTACAGCGAGGGGGAGCTGATCCCCTTGTCCGTCAGCTTGGGCTCCGCCGCCTTCATGTCGCGGAGGAAGTTGTCGAACGCGGGCACCATGATCTTGGACCACGGGTCGGTCTGGTTCGTCGAGCCGTGGGTCTTGAGCGCCGCCGCGGACGTCTCCAGCTTCTGGAGGGCCGTCTTCACCGCCGCGGGATCGACGTTCTTGCTGGCGAGCATCACCATGAGCGCGCGCGCGTCCTCGAGGGCGGCGATCGCCGCCTTCTGGCCCTCGTCCGCCTTCGAGAGGTCGGGCAGGTGCGACGCGTGCCACGCGGACACCGCGAGGCCGAGCTTGTCGGAGTGCGCGTCGAGCTTCTCGAAGCCGGCGAGGAGCTTCGCGTGGAGCTCCTTGCCCTTGGCGAAGCTGTCCTTCTTGTACTCCTCGCGCTGGTAGTAGTTGGCCGCCGTGGCGATGTTCTTCGCGAGCTCGCTCGCGAACGGCGCGTACTCGGAGAGCGCCGCGTCGACGTCCGGCATGGCCGGCTCCTTCAGGCTGAGGGCGACGGTGCAGGCGCGCGCGTTGCGCTCGTAGGGGGCGCGCGCGCCGATGTTGATCGGCCGGCGCTCGCCGGGCGCGCCCTTGGCNGCTCGCCGGGCGCGCCCTTGGCAGCGGCGGCAGCGGCCGCCTTCGGCGCGGCGGCGCCGGGCGGCAGGGCGGTCGTCTTGGGCGCGGCGGCGCCGGTCGTCGGCGTGGGCGGCTTCGCGGGGAGCAGGCTCTTGGCGTCTCCGGGCTTCGCCTGATCCTCGAGGCCGAAGCTCGGGATCTTCTTCTCGCTCGGCTCGTCCTTGCCGAGGCTCGCGAGGTACGCGTCGCGGGCCTGTCTCAGCGAGAGCGTCCCGAAGTAGCAGGCGTCGACGCGGTACTCCTTCATCGACTGCGGGTCGACCTTCGCGATCGGCGACACGGGCGTCCGCAGGTTCGCCTTGCCCTTGTTCGCCGCCGCGGAGCTTGCCGGCTCCGGCTGCGGAGGAGGCGGATCCTCCTTGCAACCGGCAGCACCGCTGGCGACGAGCACGAGCGCGATGGAACAGAGAGACCTGACGGAAATCATTCGGTGTGCCTCCTCGGCTGGCGCAGGAACGGGGCGCATCATGCCTAAGCCGGCGGCGCTTGCAACACTGGCCATTGGCGGGAACTTGCGGCCCTGGTCGGGAAAACCCCGGCTCCAGCCCCAAACACCCCGGGTCGCCGGGTTCTTCCTGGCCTCCGCTATGGCTGATGGAACGATCAGGGTCTAAGGTCCGCGGCGTGAAGCTGAGAAGCCTGACCCTCGATGAGCTGACCATCGACGACGAGCGCTCGTTCCGGCACGTCGCGCTCTACGACGATCTCAAGCAGGCGTTGCGGCGCGACGGGTACCGCTTCCGCGTGCCCGAGGTCGAGGCGAGCTGGGATCGGGTCGTCTTCCTGAACCTGACGTTCTGGAGCCAGAGCGAGCAGGGCGACCTGATCCCCGGCGAGCACATCGCCGCGGACGTCGTCGCGCACGTCGCCTGGCACCACCTCGCCCACCGCGCCCTCACGCCCGCGGGCGCTCCGCCCAGCGCGGAAGCGCTCCTGCTCGCCGAGGCGATCGCGAGCGCGTTCGACCTGTACCTCGTGGGACGGCTCCTCGGGCACGCGCCGAGCGCCGATTTCCTGGCCACGCAGGTCCCCGCGATGGCCGAGGCCGCCGAGGCGTCCGGGCTCTCCGACGCGGGCTTCGAGGCGCTCCTGGAGAGCGTCGCCGCGGATCCGGAGCGCGCCTTCGAGGACCTCCGCGCCCTGCTCTTCGACGTGACCACGGCGCTCCTGCCCTGCGATCGCCTGAGCCGCGCGGCCGAGATCCTCGCCGGGTTCGACGCGCACCGCTTCGCGCCGCTCCTGCACCACTACGAGCTGTCGAACTGGATCCTGTCGACCCGCGCCCCCGGGCTCCCGCCCGCCCCCGATCCGGCCGTGCGCACCGTCGACGCGGCGCTGCGGAGCGCGGAGGTCTCGCTGGCGTGGCTGGAGCAGCGCTGGGTGCGCCCGCCCGCGCCCCTCGGGCCGTGATCGCCGCCACGCCCTCCACGTAGGGCGGAAGCACGGCGGAGAGCCGGCCGGAGCTCGCCTGGAACATCGGACGAAAACGTCGGCCGAACGGCGCGGTCGGGCCTTCCCTTGAGGTCGGCCGCCCTGGTCGCCAGCGAGAAAGATTGCGCGTCCTGACGAGCTGCGCGATTCTCTTCTCAACGTGCAACTCGCCTGCTCTCTCTGCAGGGCTTACGTGGAGATCGGCGTGGGACGCGAGATGCGTCCGTCTCTGCCGTTTGTCTGCAAGTCCTGCCGCGCGAAGAGCAAGCAGGCGGCGTCCGACAGGGCAGGGGGCACCGACTCGCGCCCTTCTCCCTCGGGCGTCCCGAGCTCGGCGAGCGGACGCGACCGGCGCGAGCCGTCGAGCGAGCCGGAGCGCTCGCGACCGTCGTCAGCGCGCGCGCTGGAGCCGGACCACGGGCTTTCCGGCGACCTCCTGGACGCCGAGTCGACGCTCCCGGGCGCGGGCATCCAGCGCAGGACGGAGCCCGCCGGCGGCCCCGGGCGGCGCGCGGGGTCGGTCCCGGCCGGGCGCGCGCGCGGGCTCACGCTGGCGGAGCGGATCGCGCAGCAGGACCTGGGCGACGAGCCGGGATCCGGTGAGCGGGCGCCCTCGCTGGACGCGCTCGACGTCGCGGCGGAGGCCTCGCTCGAGCACGCGGTGGTGACGCCGGACGGCGGGCTCGGGCGGCGCGAGATCCTGATGCGGTCGCGCACGTTCGCGGGCGCCCCCTGGGATGACGCGCGGCGCGGGGGCTCGGCGCCGCCGATGAGCGGCCGGAGCCCGTCCGCGCTCCCCCCGGCCGACTCCGATCCCGTCTCGATCCAGGACCTCGCGCAGATGCTCTCCCCCGGCGTCGAGCCGCCGTCGCTCTCGTTCGGGTCGGACGCCCCCG
>NZ_JEMA01001247.1 GCF_001589285.1 Sorangium cellulosum
GCGAGGGCCCCCGCGCCCGCTGCCGCGCGCCGCGCCGTCGCCTCCCACCCCGGCGCGGCCACGGCTACTGCGCCGCGACCCGCGCTTCCGCCGCGCGCAGCGTCGTCTCGAGCAGCGAGGCGATCGTCATCGGGCCGACGCCGCCCGGCACCGGCGTGATCCACGCTGCGCGCTCCCTGGCGGCGTCGAAATCGACGTCGCCCACCAGCTTGCCTGCCTCGTTGCGGTTCAGGCCGACGTCGATCACGGCGGCCCCTTCCTTGATCCAGTCGCCGCGGATGAGCCCCGGGCTGCCCGCGGCGACGACGAGGATGTCGGCCTCGCGGCAGAGCGCTTGCAGATCGCGCGTGCGCGTGTGGGCGATCGCGACCGTCGCGTGCTGCGCGAGCAGGAGCGCCGCCATCGGCCTGCCGACGAGGTTGCTCCGCCCGACCACCACCGCGCGGGCCCCGGCGATCTCGACGCCCGCCTCGGCGAGCAGGCGCATGCACCCCCTCGGCGTGCACGGGGCGAGCACGCCCGGGCGGCCCATCGCGAGCAGCCCCGCGTTCACCGGGTGGAGCCCGTCGACGTCCTTCGCGGGATCGATGGCCTCGAGCGCGCGTTGCTCCCGGATGTGCGCCGGCAGCGGGAGCTGGACGAGGATCCCGTCGACCGTGTCGTCCGCGTTGAGCTCCGCGATGCGCGCGAGCAGCGCGTCCTCGGTCGTCGCGGCGGGGAGCGTGAGGAGCCGGCCCCGCATGCCGACCTCGTTCGACATCCTCTCCTTGGTCCGCGTGTGGGTCACGCTGGCCGGATCCTCGCTGACGAGCACCACGTCGAGGCCAGGGGGCCGGCCGTGGGCGGCCGCGAAGCGAGCCACCCCCTCCCGCACCTCGTCGCGGACCTTCTGTGCGATCGCCTTGCCGTCCAGGATCTTCGCTGCCACGGCCGCGGAGCTTAGACCACCCGCGGCCATCCCGGGAGCGCGGCGTGTGGAACGCAGCGACAGGGGCATCCGCCGCGCGATGTTCAGGTTGACCCTTCCGTCCAGCGTCTCTAGCCATGAGCGGTGGACGCTCTGCACACCGATCTCTACCAGCTCACGATGGCGGCGGGGTACTTCCACCGCGGCATGACCTCGCGCGTCGCGACGTGCGAGCTCTTCGTGCGGCGGCTGCCGAAGCACCGCCGCTTCCTCGTCGCGATGGGGCTCGACCGGGTCGTGCGCTACCTCGAGGGGCTCCGCTTCACCGACGAGCAGATCGCGTACCTGAGCGCGATCCCCGCGCTCGCCGACGCGATGACGCCGGCGTTCTGCTCGTACCTGCGGAGCTTCCGCTTCCACGGTGACGCCTGGGCCGTCCCCGAGGGGACGGTGTTCTTCCCGAACGAGCCGCTCCTGCGGGTCACGGCGCCGCTCATCGAGGCGCAGCTCATCGAGACGTTCGCCCTGTCGGCCATCAACTACGCGACAGCGATCGCGTCGAAGGCCGCGCGCGTCGTCCTCGCCGCCGGCGACGCGGGCGTCATGGAGTTCGGCACCCGCAGGGCTCACCCGGAGGCGGCGATAGACGCGGCGCGGGCCGCGTACGCGGTCGGCTGCGTCGGCACCTCCAACGTCGAGGCCGGGATGCGCTTCGGCATCCCGGTGCTCGGCACGGCCGCCCACATGTGGACCATGGCCCACCCGACCGAGGAGGCCGCGTTCGAGAGCTACGTCGCCGTCTTCCCGAGCGCGGCGATCCTGCTCATCGACACGTACGACACGCTCGTCGGCGCCGCGCGCGCCGCGGCGATCGCGCGCGACAAGCTGAAGGGCGTGCGCCTCGACTCGGGCGACCTCGGCGCGCTCAGCGTGGCCGTGCGCAGGATCCTCGACGCCGCGGGGTGCGCCTCGGCGAAGATCGTCGCGTCGGGCGATCTCAACGAGCACCGCATCGCCGAGCTCAGGCGCGCCGGGGCGCCCATCGATCTCTACGGCGTCGGGACGGACCTCGTGACCTCGATCGACGCCCCCTCGCTGGGCGGCGTCTACAAGCTCGTGGAGATCGGCGACGTCGAGCCGGGCGTCGCGGGCGAGCGCACGCCGATCGCGAAGTTCTCGGAGGGGAAGGCGACCCTGCCCGGCGCGCACCAGGTGCACCGCTTCCACGACCAGGCCGGCAAGCTCGCGCGCGACGTCATCGCGCTCGACAGCGAGCCCCTGGGCGCCGGGGCCGAGCCGCTGCTCGCGCCCGTGATGAAGCGCGGCGCGCGCGTCGCGCCGCCCGAGGGGCTCGACGCGATCCGGGCGCGCGTGCGCGAGCAGCTCGGCGCGCTGCCGGAGGCGATGCGGCGCATCGACGACGACCCCGCGCCGGGCGCGGCGTTCGCGGTCGAGCTGTCGCCGCAGCTCGGCGCGCTCGTCGAGACGGTGCGCGCCCGCGTCGTCGCCGGCGCAAGATAAGGAGCGCGCGAGGCGCCGCCGCGCGCTGCGCGTCTCCACGCGAGAGGAGAGAGGACATGGCGAGTGGCAACATGACCCGGCAACCGTCGCCCCCGAGGGTGTTCGTCGACGTCGACGTGCAGCGGGACTTCTGCGAGGAGACCGGCGCGCTGTACGTGAAGGGCTCACCGAACGCGCTGTTCCGGCGGCTCACGGAGCACGCCGTCGCGCGCGGGATCCCGATCGTCGGATCGGTCGACTCGCACGCGTGGGACGCGTGGGAGTTCGGCTCGAACGACACGCCGGCCCCCGAGGGCGACAAGCCGGGCTTCCCCGATCACTGCGTGAAGGGGACGCCGGGCTGGCTGAAGGTCGAGGGCACGCTCCCGCCGCGCTTCCGCTTCATCCCCAACGTCTCGCAGGCGCCCGTCGACGCAGCGGTGCGCGAGCTCGCGACCGGCCAGACCCACGGCGTCTACTTCGAGAAGGAGGTCTACAGCCTGTTCGCGAACCCGCTCGCCGAGGGCTTCCTGCGCGAGCTCTCCGCGGCGCTCGGCGGCGCGCCGGAGTTCGTCGTCTACGGCGTGGCGACCGACTACTGCGTCCGCGCCGCCGCCCTCGGGCTGGTCCAGCGCGGCTACCGCACCACGCTCCTGACCGACGCCGTCGCCGGCATCACCGAGGCCGGCGTCGCCGCCGCGCTCGGCGAGATGCAGGCCGCCGGCGTCGCCCTCGCCCCGTCGTCGACCGTGCTCGGCTGACGAGGTCGCGCGGGGCGGCGCCCCCCGCGCGGCGCCCCGCGCCGGCGCCGTCAGCCGTCCGCCGCGGAGCCGGTCGGGTTCGGGTCGCTCGGGTCGCCCTGGGCGCGCAGCGACCCGCAGAGGTCCACGAGCGGCTGCGGCTTGTCGAAGTGCCACCCCTGCGCGTAGTGGATGCCCATCGACGTGAGCAGATCGGCGATCTGCTGGTTCTCCACCTGCTCGGCGACGGTCTTGATGCCGAGCGTGTCGCCGATGCGGTGCACCGACTCGACGATCGCGCGGTGGAGCGAGTTGTCGTGCAGATCGCGCACGAACATGCCGTCGATCTTCACGTAGTCGACCGGCAGGCTCTCCAGGTAGCCGTACGACGCGTGCCCGCTGCCGAAGTCGTCGATGGCGAACCGGCACCCCATGGCGCCGAGCTCCTGCATGAACCACAGCACCTCGCCGAGGTTGGCGAGCGCCGCCGTCTCGGTGATCTCGAAGCAGATCTTGCTCGGCGGCACCTGCGCCCGGTGGAGCTGCTCGACGAGGAAGTCGAGCAGGCCCTCGCGCAGGAGCGACACGCCCGACAGGTTGATCGAGCACGTGTCGAGGCGCCGCAGCGCGTGCTGCGGCAGCGCGCCGATCAGCCGGAACGCCTGCCGCGCGACGTAGCGATCGATGACGTGGATCAGGCCGCTCTGCTCCGCCGCCTGGATGATGCCGACCGGCGAGTAGAACCGGCCGTCCTCGCCCAGCTGCCGCACGAGCACCTCGAAGTGCGCGCCCTTCGGCGTGTGCTCCGCGCCCGGCTTGACGAGCGGGTGGATGCCCTGGGCGTAGAGCCTGAGCCGCCCCTCGGCGAGGTGGCGCTGCAGGCTCGCGACCCACTGCATCGAGCGCCGGCTCGTCGTCATCTGCTGGTCGTCGAGGTAGACCTGCAGCCGCCCGCGCCCGTTCTCCTTCGCGATCCGGCACGCGTGATCCGCGGCGCCGAGCACGTCGACGGCCCGCTCGAAGTGGGGGGTCAGCACCACGAGCCCGATGCTCGCGCCGATCGAGAACGTCTTCTCGGCCCACCCGAACCTGAACTCGAGCAGGCAGATCTGCAGGTCGCGCGCGATCCGCTCCGCCTCGCGCTCGCCCTTGTCCGCGAGCAGGAGGACGAACTCGTCGCCGCCGATCCGCCCGGCCGCGTCCTTCGGTCCGACGATCTCGTGCACGCGCGTCGCGACCCACTGGAGCAGATCGTCGCCCGCCTCGTGCCCGCACGTCGCGTTCACGAGCCGGAACCGATCCAGGTCGATGTAGCAGAGCGCGTACGGCGTCCCGTTCTTCCTGCAGTCGTTCAGCGCCTCCTCGATGCGATCGATGATCGCGTACCGATCGAGGAGCCGCGTCAGCGCGTCGTAGCGCGGCTTGGCCGGGTGGATCGGCAGGGGTCCCGGCGCGCCGAGCTCGCGGAAGAGGACGATCTGCCCGGGCGGGGGAGGCGGCTTCGAGTCGCGCTGGCTCTCGCGCGTCGGTCGCCCGGTGAGCGCGCCGATCGTGTGGAGGATGGGGAGCACGGACCCGTCGCGGCGCTCGAGCAGCGCGGTGTACCGCCCCTGCGGCCTGCTCGCTGCGCCCGTGTCCGGCGCGGCGAGCGACGCGCCCGGCGTGCGCAGCGCGCCCTCGTCGATGATCACCGGCGCGAGCGGCACCACGGGCTCGCGCCGCGGCGTGAGCGCGGGCGCCGCGGCCTTCGCGGGCGCGCCCTCGTCGAACAGCTCGTTCATCTCTCCGACGTCGATGTCCGGCTCTCCGCTCGCCGCCCCCGCCGCGGGGATCAGCCGGAGCACGCGATCGAGCAGCGCGCCGCGCGCCTCGACGATCGACCAGCCCGTCAGCCGCTCTGCCGCCCCGTTCAAGCGCACCACGCGCTGCTCGGCGTCGATCTCGATCACGCCGACGTCGACCTCGGACAGCCAGGCCGTGAGCTGTTTGTCCGGCGAGCCACGGTGCGCGTCCGAGCGATCGAACGTGGCGTGCAGGCTCGACTCCGGCCGGTCTTCGATCTTTGCCACCACCCCGTTATGGTAGTTGCATTCCCGGAGAAGCGGACTTCTTAAGCGCCGACGGCGAGGAAACTCACGGCCCCGGCCCCGCTGGGGTACGCTCGGGGCCATGGGTGGTCACGAGGAGAACAGGCGCCTCCGGACGGCGCTGAGCGCCCGCGCTGCCGCGCTTTCCCCGACGTCGCGGGCTTTTCTCGATCTCCGACGCCGCCGGAGCTCTCCGGGGCGCACGGCAGGGAAGGTAGCGAATGGTGCGAGGCTTCACGACGGCGCATCGCGATCGACGGACGGCGTCGGGGCGCGCTCTGTCCTCGGGGGGGGCTGAGGCGCGATGGGGCTCGTCCTGTTCGGGCTCACGGGCGGCCTTGGCTCCGGCAAGAGCACGGTGGCCGCTCGCTTTCGCGCGCAGGGGCTTCCGGTGATCGACGCCGACGCGCTCGCGCGCGAGGTGGTGGCGAAGGGGACCGAGGGGCTCGAGGAGGTGGTCCGCGCCTTCGGTCCGGAGGTGCTGTCTCCGGACGGATCGCTCGATCGCGCGCGCGTCGCCGCGATCGTGTTCGCGGATCCGGACAGGCGCCGGCAGCTCAACGCGATCGTGCACCCGCGCATCACGGCGCTCACGCTCGAGCGCGCCGCCGCTCTCGAGGCGCAGGGCGAGCCCCTGGCTTGCTACGAGGCGGCGCTCCTCGTCGAGAACCGCGTCGCCGACGCGTTCCGCCCGCTCGTGGTGGTCGCGGTGCCCGAGGCGGTGCAGATCGCCCGCGCGATGGAGCGGGACGGCGCCACCGAGGACGAGGTGCGCGCCCGGCTCGCCGCGCAGCTCCCGCTCTCCAGCAAGGTCGCTGTCGCCGATCACGTCATCGAGAACTCCGGCGATCGCGCCGCGACCGAGCGCCAGGCCGACGAGGTGCTCGCCGCGATCCGGGCGAGGTTCGGCGTCCCGCCGGCGCCGCCCGCCCCGGATCCGGCCAGGGCGCCTGACGTCGCTTCGCCGGACCACTGACTTGATGCGCAGTGCCCGGCGTGGAAGTCTCGTGGCCGGCCGATGACGTCGTTCAAGTCGAAGCTCGCGCGGCTCGGGCCGCTCCCGACGGAGCGGTGCAGCGGCGCGCCGCCCGCGCCCGCGCCGTCGCCGCTCGCCCGCGGGGTCGCGGCGGAGGTGTCCCCGGCGGTGGGCGGCGCGNTCGCCCGCGGGGTCGCGGCGGAGGTGTCCCCGGCGGTGGGCGGCGCGCGGCCGTCGCTGGACGAG
>NZ_JEMA01001248.1 GCF_001589285.1 Sorangium cellulosum
GCGCCGCCGCCCGCGCCGCCGCCTGTTCAGGCGCTTCCGCGGGCCGCCGCGGGGTCGGCGACTACCCTGCAACTACATTGGCGCCGTGCCCCTGCTCCCCCGGCCAGGTCTCCACGTCTGCGACCTTCCTTGCTCCCGGTGCACCAGGCGGCTTGACGCTGCCCGCGCTCGGAATCTAATAGCTCTACCTTGAAACGGGCGGGGTTCAGCGAGCGAGGCAGGATGCGGATCAAGATGTGGGGGGTTCGCGGAAGCATCCCCACGCCCGGTGCAGGCACGGTCGAAGTCGGCGGCAACACGAGCTGCTACGAGATTCGTGCCGGTGAGACGCTGGTCATCCTCGATGGCGGGACGGGGCTCCGTCTCCTCGGCCAGGATCTGGTCAAGGAGATGCCCTTCGAAGCCTGGATGTTCTTCAGTCACGTGCACTGGGATCACATCCAGGGCTTCCCCTTCTTCACGCCGGCGTTCGTGCGCGGCAACAAGATACATCTCTACGGCGGCCTGAACGTCTCCCGGACGCTCGAGGAGACGCTCGCCGGGCAGATGGACTACCCGAGCTTCCCGGTGCACCTCACGGAGATGGGCGCCGCGATGACCTTCCGCGATCTCTACGAGGGCGAGGTGGTCACGATCGGCCCGAACGACGACGTGCGCGTGACCAACGCGCGCGGCAACCACCCGAACGGCGTGTACGCGTACCGCGTCGAGCACGAGGGCAAGGTCGTCGTGTACATCACCGACTCCGAGCACTACGCGATCGTGGACCCGAAGCTGAAGAAGCTCGCCATGGGCGCCGACGTGCTGATCTTCGACGCCATGTACACGCCCGAGGAGTACGCGGGCGAGGTGGGCGGCGGCCCGAAGACGGGCTGGGGTCACGCGACGTTCGTCGCGGGCTGCGAGCTCGCGAAGGCGTGCGGCGCCAAGCAGCTCGTCCTGCACCACCACGACCCGAACCAGACCGACGCGATGGTGCGCGAGAAGGAAATGCGCGCCCGCGAGCTCTTCCCGAACACCATCGCCGCCCGCGAGGGCACGGTCATCGAGCTCTAGTCGTCGAGATCCAGGCGAGCTCCGACGAGCGTCGCGCGGCGGACGGCCCCCGCGCGGCTCGCAGGGGGCGCGGCCGCCGCCGCCGTGTCACGCGCTCTTCGCCATCGGCTCCCGGCTCGGTTCCCGGGTGATCTCCTCGATGCGGGCGCGCATCCGCTTCTTCGCGCGCTCCTCGATCTGCCGCACGCGCTCCTTGCTGACGCCGAAGTCGGCGCCGAGCTGCTCGAGCGTCACGGGGCTGTCGGTCAGCCAGCGCAGGTTCATGATGCGGCGCTCGCGCGGCGACAGCTCGTTCACGACCTGGAGCAGCGCGCGCGAGAGCTGCTCGCGCTCGTCGGCGTCGCAGGCCTCCTCCTCCGGCGTGTGCGAGCTCGACGCGAGCCGATCCACCGGGGCGACGCCGTCCTCGGTCGGCGAGCGCTCCAGGCTGACGTCGCGCGCCATGAGCAGCGGGAGCAGCTCGGTCGCCCGCTCCTCCGTCAGGCCGCTCAGCTCGGCCAGCACCGCCGGGTCCTTCTCGTGCGTCTTGCGGTAGATGCGCAGCGCGCGTCGCTCGCTCTTCGACGAGCCGAGGCGCACGATCCGGTACCCCCGCGCCACGTGCTCGCGGATCTCCGCCCGGATCCAGTACGCCGCGTAGGTGGCCAGGCGGCAGCCGCGGTCCGGATCGAAGCGCTCCGCGGCCTTCAGGAGGCCGATGTTCCCCTCCTGGACGATGTCCTCCATCGGGAGCCCCCACCGCCGGTACTCGAGCGCGATCGTCATGACGAAGGGCAAGCACGCCTCGATGAGGCGCCGGCCCGCGTCCCGATCACCAGCGCGCCAGCTGAGCGCGAGCTCCCGCTCCGCCTCCGGGCTCAGGGTGGCGTAGCTCGCGAGCTCTGTACGATAAGCCGAGAATGCCGCGCGATCCCAGGTGGTGCTCATGGTCTCTTTGCTCTCCGCCGCGCGCGCCCGATCAAGGAGGACTTGGTTGGGAGACCTCTGCAAGCCGGTGGGCGGCACCGGGGCAGATGCAGGGGGGATGCCGGGATAAACCTTAGGAAATCGCCTTTTTTTGCGCTGGAATGCGCAACGTGTTCGGATCCCCGGAGGGACGCGAAAGCTTTGCGGGAAAGCGGAGGAGCACCCATGCGCGGCGCTGAGCCCAGATCCACGGCGCGCGAGCGGCGGAAGCAGACGACGACGACGGCGACGACGGCGACGACGGCGACGACGGCAGGCGCGCCGCGCGCCGCNAGGCGCGCCGCGCGCCGCGCTCGCCCCTGCCCCTGCGCCCCGCGCCGTGGTATTCGGAGAGCAGTGAGGACACGCGTCGTGAGCTCCGTCGCGTGCATCGCCGCAAGCCTGGCGACGCTCGCCTTGCTCTCCCGCGAGGCCGAACCGCCCCTCGCAAAGGCGCAGCGCGGGATCGCGCGGTCCCTGCGCGACGCCGTGTCGCCGGCGGACGAGGAGATCGACGGCGCCGGCTGCGACCCGAACGCCCTCGACCGCGGCATCGCCGTGCCGACCGGGGCGCCGACGTCGCTCGGCTGCGATCAGGCGCGCGCCATCATCGCCCAGGCCCGCACCACGCTGGCCGCCCCGCCGCTCCGCGTCGATCCCGCAAAGTTTGCGGAAGCGACCTCCGACTGGCTGGATCCGCACGGGCTGTGGTCGGTCGCCCCGGACGCGCCCGTGGGCGCGTCGCTGCGGCGGGAGGCCGACGCGCTCCTGGCCGAGCTGCATGCGCCGGTGGGGAGCGGGGCGTGCCCCGTGGCGCTGCGCGTGGGCCAGGAGCTCGCCCGGTGGTCGCGCGAGCTCGATGGGATCTTCGGCGAGGGCTACCAGCGCGGCATGGCCAGCCCGCCCGCGACCCTCGCCGCGGCGTGGGAGCTGATGTCCTCGGCGCCGTTCGAGGATGGCGAGGTGACGCGGAGCGCACGGGACCTCGCGCGCGAGCTCGGCCGCGAGGTGGGCGGGCTGCGCGCGCGGTTCGGAGAGCCGCTCGCCCGCTACGCCGACGCCGTGCGGGAGCGCACGGCGCCGTCGATGAGCGACGAAGGCTGGGCGCGCGCGGTGATCGCGGCGGCGGTGCGCGCGTACGTGCCGCAGCTCGACGCGCACGGGGCCTGGGCGCCGCTCGAGGAGGAGGTCTCCATCTACGATCTCGACCTCGAGGCGCACCCGCCGGCCCGCCTGTGGCAGGAGATGACGCGCACCGCGCTCGGCGTGCGCATCGACCGGGGCGCGCTCGCGCCGCTGGCGGACGGCGACGTGGTGCTCCGGATCCAGGACCTGCCCATCTCCGGCATGAGCGTCGAGCAGGCCGAGCAGCTCGCCGTGCTCGCCGACGTGCGCCCCGGGACGACAGCGCGCGTGGCGGTGCTCCGGCGCGGGGCCGCGGCGCCGCTCGAGCTGACCGTCGCGCCGCAGGCGACCGGGCCGCAGCCGGCAGAGCCGGCGCCCTCGGAGCTGCCGCTCGATGTGGTGCGGTACGGCGACGGCAAGGTCGCGGTGATCACCATCCCGGACGTGCCGGACGACCTCGGAGACCGGGTCGCGGCGGCGCTCACCCGCGCGCGGGCGCAGGGCGACGCGCGGGGCGTGATGCTGGACGTGCGCGCGAACGGCGGCGGCTCGACCGACGGGGCGATCGCCGCGCTCGGGCTGTTCCTGCCGGGCGTGCCGCTGTTCCCGATGCGGCGCCGCGACGGCGGCGTCGAGGTGGAGCGCTCGCCCGACGTCCCGCCGGAGCGCGGGTGGAGCGGGCCGCTCGCGGTGCTCGTCGACGGCGACTCCGCGAGCGCGGCGGAGATGATCGCCGGCGCGATCGCCAGCTACAGGCGCGGCGTGGTCATCGGCGATCGCACCTACGGCAAGGGGTGCGCCCAGGAGTACCTCGACGACGACGCGCACGTCGGCGTGCTGCGGCTCACCACGCTGCTCTACGCACTGCCCGACGGCGCGCCGGTGCAGAAGGTCGGCATCGTGCCGCAGGTGCAGCTCTCGCTGCCGGCCACGAACGAGCGCGAGGCGCGCGTCGACCGGGCGCTCGGCCCGTGGCGCGGCCCCGACGTGCGCGATCTCCACCGCGTGCGCGACGTGCCCTGGCCGGCGCACGCGGGGCGCGTGGGGCCCTGCCGCGAGGAGACGGTCTGCCGCGCGCTGCGGTCGCTCGGCGCGGTCCGGGCAGCGGCGCGCTGACGCACGGCCGACGTGAGCGCGCTGCGCGCTCAGCGCTTGAAGAGCTTGCCGAGGATGCCGCCCGCGGGGGTCGGATCGTTGCTCGTCCGGCTGCGCATCTCCTGCACGCGGACCTCGCGGATGGCGTCGAGGTTCTTGGGGTTGATCTCGGCCGCCAGGCGGAAATCGCGGATCGCCTTGTCGATGCGCCCGGAGCGCTTGAGGAGCATGCCGCGGTAGAAGAGCGCCCGCTCGTAGCGGGACTCCTTCTGCAAAACGGCGTCGAGCGTCTGGATCAGATCGTCGTAGTACGCGCTCGTGGCGCCCTCCGCCAGCGCGGGCGGCTCGCCGCGCCGCTGCGCCTGGATCCACGCGAGCAGCGTCATGTACTCGGGCTGCTCCGGGTCCTCGTTCAGGGCGCGCCGCGCGCGGATCTCGGCGCCCAGGAGATCGTTCTTCTTGAGAAGGATCTCGGCCTTCTGGAACTCGAGCGCGGCGTCGACGACGCGGGCGATCTTCTCCTCGTCCTCGGGGGGCGGCGCGGACTCCTTTGACCCCTGGAGGTACTCGGCGCGCCGCCTCGGATCGCTCAACGTCTGGTACGCCTCGCTGATGCGGGCGAACACGCGCGCGACCAGCGGCTTGACGTCCTGGAGCTCCGGCGGCGTCCGGTCGGGGTGCCACTGCTTGGCGAGCGTGAAGTAGGCGCCCTGCACGCGCTCCGGAGGGGCGTCCTCCGCGACGCCGAGCATCTCGAAGAAGCTCTCGCCGTCGATCGTGGCGGCGCGCGCCTCGACGGTGGCGCGCCGCGCCGCGAGCTCGGGGCTCAGCCCGGCGCGCGGCGGCGGCGGGAGATCCGGCGCGGGCACGGCGGC
>NZ_JEMA01001249.1 GCF_001589285.1 Sorangium cellulosum
CGCAGGGCGCGCAGCGCGCGCGGCGATCTCACGGAAATTGCTAAGGATTTTTCTGCCGTACTCGGTGCCGATCGACTCGGGGTGGAACTGCACGCCGTGGAACGGCCGGTCCTTGATCTTGAGGGCCATGATGAGCCCGTCGCCGCGCGTCCGCGCGGTCACCTCGATCTCGGCCGGGAGGTCGTCGTCGCTGACGATGAGCGAGTGGTAGCGCACCACCTTGAACGGGCTGGGCACGCCCTCGAACAGCCCGGCGCCGCCGTGCTCGACCTCCGCGACCTTGCCGTGCATCACCCGCGGCGCGTGCCGGACGCGACCGCCGAAGCGCGCCGCGAGCCCCTGGTGGCCGAGGCAGACCCCGAGGATCGGCGTGTCGGCGAGCGCCTCGATCACCTCCGCGCAGACGCCGAAATCGGCCCGGCGCTCGGGGCGGCCGGGGCCGGGGGAGATGACGATGCTGTCGACATCGAGGTCCCTGATCTCGGCGAGCGAGAGGCTGTCGTTCCTGACGATGATCGGCTCCTCGCCGTTCACCTCCCAGAGGTACTGCCCGAGGATGTGGGTGTACGAGTCGTAGTTGTCGATGAGGAGTGTCTTCACGGCGAAGCTCCCCTGGGGGCCCTCGCGGAGGCCGTCAACGCGGGCGAGCCGGCGCGGGACCGGCGTGGAGGAGGCGCCAGCGCGGCCCCGGCATCAGGGGCGGATGAGGGCCGCGAGCATGGCCTGCAGCTTGAGCTGCGTCTCCACGAGCTCGGCCTCCGGGCTGGAGCCCGCGACGACCCCGACGCCGGCGACCATCCGCGCGCGGGCGCCGTCGACGGTGGCGCTGCGGATACCGATGAACCAGTCGCCGTCGCCGCGCGCGTCGACCCAGCCCGCGAGCCCGGCGTAGAGCCCGCGCCGGATGCCCTCGTGCGCGCCGAGCCACGCCTCCGCGGCGTCGCGCGGCGTGCCGCACACGGCAGGCGTCGGGTGCAGCCGCGCGGCGAGCGTGAGCGCGTCCGGCGCCGCCTCGTTGAGCTGGCCGTGGATCGACGTGCCGAGGTGCATCACGTTGCGGAGGCTCAGGATCGACGGCTCGCCCGGCACGTCGAGCGACGCGCACTCCGGCGCGAGCGCGGCGGCGACGGCCTCGACCACGAAGCGGTGCTCGCGCTGGTCCTTGGCCGACCTCCGGAGGACCTCGGAGAACCGGCGGTCGGCGTCGACGTCGGCGGAGACAGCGTAGGTGCCGGCGAGCGGGTGCGACGAGACGGCGCGCGCGCGGCGCGAGAGCAGGAGCTCCGGGCTCGCGCCGAGGAAGCCGTCGAAGTGGAAGATCGCGCACGAGGGGTACAGCGCGGTCAGGCGGCGCAGGACCTCCTCGACGACGATGGGCCGGTTCGCCTCGACGTCGACAGCGCGCGCGACGACGACCTTGGAGAGGTCCCCGCGCTGGATGTCGGCCACGGCGCGCGCGATGCGCCCGCACCACTCGTCGTGCGGGACCGCCGACTTCAGCGTGAAGCTGTCGGGCGAGCGCCGGTGGCCCTCGGCCCGCTCGAGGTGCGGCGCGGGCGCGGCGCCCTCGCCGATGGTGGTGACCCACGCGGTCCCGTCGGGGGCCGCGCCGACGAGCTGGGCGGGGATGACGAGCGCGGCCGGCTCCGTCCGGTCGAAGGGCAGGGCTCCGAGCGCCACCGGGCCGCAGCCAGGGCGGCCCATGGCGTCGGTCGCGCCGATCGACGAGAGCACCTCCTGGATCCACGCGACGCCGCCCTCGATGCCGTGCGGCAGCTCCAGGCGGGCGGCGACCCCGTGCGCGATGAGCTGCGCGCTGGGGTGCATCCAGACGCGCGCGCTGTCCCCGGCGAGCGACGAGATGCCGCCGGGCATCCTCGCGAGCGTGTCAGCGTCGAGCCGGACGGTGCGGGCGACCAGCCGTGCCGCCTGGCGGGGGGCATCGGCCGGAGAGGAGAGCGTCAGGGGGGTCATTCACAGCCTGCGCAGGCCGGTTCGGGCTCGTCCTGCTCGGCAGGAGCAGTCTGGAGCCAGCAGGCCGTGCGCCCGCGGCACCATGCCGGATCGCGAGCGCCGGCCGCACAGCGTCGGCTCTACCGCCTCCGGATGGGCTCCGCAAGCGCAAAGCAGCCGGCGCGCCGGGCGCGTGAGACGGCGATTCATCGCGAAAGCTGCGCGCTCCGGCGCGCTTCCGCCGTTCGCGCAACGCGTGCGCGCTCGCCGGCGCGCGACGCGCGCGTCGTACCTCGCGCGATCCGCTCGCCTCGCGTCGCGCAACGCGCGTGCGCCCCGCCTTCGTGCAACCCCGCTCGCGCACCGTTGCGAGTCCGCCCTTCGGGCAACGCGCACGCGGTTCGCCTTCGCGTCGCGCCTTCGCCTTCGCGTCGCGCCTTCGCCTTCGCGTCGCGCCTTCGCGTCGCGCCTTCGCGTCCGCGTCGCGCGCGCGCGGCGCGGACGCGNCGCGTCGCGCGCGCGCGGCGCGGACGCGCATGCGTCTCGCGCCCGCTTCGCTGCGGCGTGGCGCGTCGAGCAGAGCGGTAAGGCTTCGTCCTTATCCGTGATCAGGCGCCTCCCGACCGCGAACCCGTCGCGGACAGGCGGCGCGATCGCTTGCCCCCGAGCGCGTATCTGTTCGATGCTGCCGCGGGGCCTCATCCTTCGCGGCGCTCGTGAGCGGCGCGTCTCGACAGCACCGAGGGGCCCTCGGAACCGTGCAAATTCCCTGGAACTGAGCTCAGAAAGGATCCTGCGATGGACCTCACCCGGCAGCATGACCTCCGCGCATGGCGCCCCACCGCGCTGCTCCTCCTCCTCGTCGGTCTGTGCGCCTGCCGCGGCGGCGACAAGAGCCCGCCTTCCGGCGAGAGCCGCCCTGGCGCCGCCGCTTCGACCGCGGCCGCGGTCGCGGAGGCGCCGGGCGAGAAGGCGATCAAGGCGCAGCCGCCCGCGGTGCCGAACGCCGCCGAGGCGAAGAAATACGCGGGGGCCAAGCTCAAGTATTACGGCGAGTCCGTGGGCGTCGGCGCCGAGCTCGACAAGACGATGATCCAGCAGTTCCAGCAGGACACCGGCATCCAGGTGACCATCATCCCCCGGCCGAAGGGCGCGACCGAGACCTACTCCGTCTACCAGCGCCTGTTCCAGGCGCAGTCCGGCGACGTCGACGTGATGATGCTGGACGTCATCTGGCCCGGCGCGTTCGCGCAGAACCTCGCCGATCTGACCGGGAAGCTCGGCGAGGCGGCGAAGCAGCATGTCGAGAGCATCGTCCAGAACAACACGATCGACGGCAAGCTCGTGGCGATGCCGTGGTTCACCGACTTCGGGCTGCTCTACTACCGCACCGACCTGCTGACGAAGCACGGCTACTCGAAGCCGCCGGAGACGTGGGACGAGCTCGAGCAGATGGCGAAGAAGATCCAGGACGGGGAGCGGGCGCAGAACCCGAACTTCATCGGCTACGTCTGGCAGGGCAAGGCGTACGAGGGGCTGACCTGCAATGCGCTGGAGTGGATCGCCTCGCACGGCGGCGGCGCCATCATCGAGAACGGCAAGATCACGGTGAACAACCCGAACGCGCAGAAGGCGCTCGCGCGCGCCAGGGGCTGGGTGGGCTCGATCTCGTCCGCCGGCGTGACGAGCTACGAGGAGGAGGACGCCCGGAACACGTTCCAGAGCGGGAACGCCGCGTTCATGCGCAACTGGCCCTACGCGTACTCCGCGGGCAACGCCGAGAAGTCGCCGATCAAGGGCAAGTTCGCTGTGGCCCCGCTGCCGCACGAGCCCGGCCAGAAGAGCGCCGCCGCGGTCGGCGGCTGGCAGCTCGCCGTCTCGAAATTCTCGCAGCAGCAGGACGCGGCGATCGAGCTCGTCCGCTACCTGGCGAGCCCGGAAGGGCAGAAGTTCCGCGCGCTCGCGGCGTCGCTCATCCCGACGGTCCGATCGGCGCTCGAGGATCCGGAGGTGGTGAAGGCGATGCCTTTCCTGGAGAGCGCGAAGGACCTCTGGCTGGTGCCGCGCCCCTCGAACAGCACCGGCCCGCGCTACAATGAGGCATCCATCGCCTTCTTCCAGGGGGTGAGCGAGGTCCTGCAGGGCAAGGATCCGAAGGCGGTGCTCGGCCAGGTGGAGCAGCGCCTCACGCGCACGCTCAGGTAACCGCCGCGGAGGTCGCGCCTCCGGCGGCCGCGCGCTCCCTCGCCGCCGCGGCGCCGCTGGCGCGACCTTCCGGCCACACCGCCCCTCGAGAACGGAGCTTTGCATGAGCACGCCGGCTGACCCGAAGGCCACGATCGAGGCGACCCCCGCGCGCGGCGCGTCGCTCGAGAAGCGGCGGACCACGATCGCCTGGCTCTTTCTCCTGCCGACGCTCGTTGTCGTCGGCTTCATCGCCCTCTACCCGCTCGTCCAGACGTTCTACCTGAGCTTCACGAACGCGCGGCTCGGCACCGGGGAGCCGGCGGCGTTCGTCGGGGCGCAGAACTACGTCGATCTCGCGCGGGACAGCTACTTTCACGACGCGGTCCTGCTCACCGTCCTCTTCACGGTCGTCACCGTGCTGAGCGAGCTCGCCCTCGGCCTCGCCATCGCGCTCATCGTCAACTCGCAGTTCAAGGGGCGCTCCGCGGTGCGAGCGGCCATGCTCATCCCCTGGGCGATACCGACCGTCATCTCGGCCCAGATGTGGAAGTGGATGTACAGCGACGTCTACGGCGTCTTCAACGACATCCTCGTGAACCGCCTGCGCGTCGTGGATCGGAACATCGCGTTCCTCGCCGATCCGGACCTGTCGTTCTGGGCGGTGGCGCTCATCGACATCTGGAAGACGACGCCGTTCATGGCGCTCCTCCTGCTCGCCGGGCTGCAGCTCGTCCCCGGCGACCTCTACGAGGCCGCCCGGGTGGACGGCGCGACGGCGCTCCAGCAGTTCACCCGCATCACCCTGCCGCTCCTCAAGCCGTCGCTCCTCGTGGCGCTCATCTTCCGCACGCTCGACGCGCTCCGGGTCTTCGACGTCTTCTACGTCATGTTCGGCAACCGGCCGGACATGCAGACGATGGCCACCTATGCCCAGCAGACGCTGGTCAGCATCTCCGACATCGGGTACGGCTCGGCCATCTCCGTCGCGCTGTTCCTGGTCATCGCCGTGTTCATCATGATCTATCTCGCGGTGTTCCGCGCGGAGGAGGCTTGAGATGGATGGCTCTCCCGGAGCTTCGGGCGGCGGGCACCGTCGCAGCGGCGGGCAGGTCGCCCTGCGCGTCCTGTTCTACCTGCTCGTCGCCGCGGTCGTCGTGTTCACCGTCTTCCCGTTCGTCTGGGCGTTCGTCTCCTCGATCAAGCCGGACAGCGAGCTGTTCACGACCCCGGTCCGCTACTGGCCCGATCGCGTGACGCTCGACAACTACCGCGCGGTGCTGGAGGACGGGCAGTTCCAGACGGCGCTCCTGAACAGCGTGATCGTCGCCGTCTCGGTCACGGCGCTCTCGCTCGCGGTCGGCTCGCTCGCCGCCTACTCCCTCGGCAGGTTCCGGTTCCGCGGGCGCAGCGTCGTGCTCTACGCGGTCCTGGCGATGACCATCTTCCCGCAGATCGCCGTGCTCGGCGCCCTGTTCGAGATGGTCAACTTCTTCAAGCTCTACAACCAGCTCCCCGCGCTGATCCTGACGTACCTCATCTTCACGCTCCCGTTCACTGTCTGGGTGCTCACCGGCTTCCTGAAGGCGATCCCGCGCGAGGTCGAGGAGGCGGCGTACGTCGACGGCGCGACGCCCTGGCAGGTGTTCACGAAGATCATGCTGCCGCTCTCGGTCCCGGGGATGGCGACGACAGGCATCCTCGCGTTCATCGCCGCCTGGAACGAGTTCCTGTTCGCGCTCTCGTTCACCCAGACGCCGGACAAGCGCACGGTGACGTACGCGATCCAGGCGTTCTCGACGGCCACCAGCGGGCTCTACGAGATCCCCTGGGGGCAGACCATGGCGGCCTCCATCGTCGTGACCGTGCCGCTGGTCGTGCTGACGCTGGTCTTCCAGCGCCGGATCCTCGCGGGGCTCACGGCCGGCGCGGTGAAGGGCTGACGGCGGCCGCGCGGCGGATCACGCGCGCCCCCAGGGGAAGCGGAGCCAGCGAGGGCCGTAGACGGCGCCGAGATCGCGCAGCCCCGACAGCAGCACGCCCGCGGCCATCGCCGGCAGGAGCACGCGGAGGGGGAGGGGCGCTTCCCAGCGGGAGAAGCCGGTGGGGGCGAGCGCCCAGCGCCAGAGCTCGGGGACGAGGTGCGCGAGGGCGGCGCCGTAGACGATGCCCATCACGGCGTGCATCACGCGCTCTCCCGGGTAGACCCCGCCGAGCGGCCGCCGGACCGTGTCCTCGACGACGAAATCGCGGAGCGTGATCGCGATCTCCGCGAGGAGGAGCGCCGCGAGCGCCCACGCGGCGAGCCCCTCCCAGCGCACGAACGGCAGCGTGGCGAAGAGCACCGCGTACACGAGGTCGCGGACGGCGTGGAGGACGAGCTCGGGCGCGGTGCCGGGCACGCCGCCGGGCAGGCGCGCGCGCCACTCGTGGTAATAGAGCGTGTCGAACGCGCCGAGCGCGCCCTGGACGGCGAACAGGACGAGCGCTGTGATCACGGGCTCGACCCGGGCGCCGGCGCGCCGGCGCGCGCGGAGGCTGCCTCGCCGGCGCGCGCGGAGGCCGCCTTGTCGTCTCCGCCGCGCGCCACGCGCCCCTCGTAGGCGACGAGCAGCCCGGCGACGGGCGCGAAGATCCGCACGTCCACCTGGACCTCGTCGCGCAGCGCCTCGGCGCGGCCCTCGACCCGCGGGGCGAGCCAGCGGGGCAGCGGCAGCCCGAAGCCGCGCAGCCCGATCGTCGACCGCACCTGCTCGAACACGAGCGCGCCGCCCTCGGCGCGCAGCCGGAACCAGCACTGGACGAGGCCGAGCGCCTCCACCAGCAGATCGCCCGAGCGCCACTGCGTCGAGCGGAGCAGGCGAGCCCCGAAGGTGCGGATCCACCGCTCGCCGTCGGCCCGCGGCTCGACCGCGAGCGTCACGGCGACGTCCTCCGCTGCCTCCGGCATGCGCAGCAGGGCGGCGAGCAGGCGCGCCGCGAGCGCGCGGCCGCGGCGCACGCGGAAGCGACCGCGAGCGCGCGCGCCGCCCGCGTGGAGGCGCTGGACCGGCGGCGCGAGCGCAGACCACGCGGCGCCGAGGAGGGAAGGGTAGAGCGAGGGCACCGGATCAGCGCGCGTCGCGCTCGCACCCACGTGCGCCGCGGCCGCGCGGGCGCGGCGCGTCGGCGGAGCCGGCGTCAGCCGTCCTCCGGGAGCATCTCGCGCGGCAGCGCGGGGCTCCTCGGGGCGACGGCCGCGTCGGCCAGGTCGCGGACCTTGACGAGGATCGGCTGCTCCGCGTCGCTCTCCGCCTCCTCGCAGAGCGACCGGATCTGCCAGAGCAGCTTGCGCGTGCGCCGCAGCTCGAAGACGAGCCACCGGCTCTCCGGCCGCGCCTGCAGCGGGTGGCGCTCCAGCTCGACCTCGATCTCGCGGATGCGCTCCTCGATCTGCTCGCCGGTCGGAAAGATGCGGCCGTTCCCGTTGCAGTCCTTGCACAGGTAGGGTCCGGAGTCCGTGTTGATCTCGCCTTCGCCGTAGCAGCTCGCGCACGTGATCAGATCGTAGGAGTTCATGGTCGGCACTCTATCCGATCCCGCGGCGCACCGGAGAGCGCGGAGCGGCCCGGCAGCGCAGCAGCATCCCGACCTCGCGAGCCCGCCGGGGGCGGAGCGGTCGGGCGCGCCGGCCCCGCGATCGCCGCGCGCCGGCCCAAGCTCGTCGGCATCTGCGCGTCCTAACTTCGCTTGCCCCGCTCCTTGCGATAATTGGGAGGCCTCCCCGTGACCTGCCCTCGTTCCTCGCTTCGGGGCGCGCTCAGCGTCCTCTCCCTGTGCGTCCTCTCCCTCGGCTCGCTGCGCGTCGCCTCGGCGGCCCCGCAGCGCCCGCGGCTCGCCGTTCACCGGGCGCCGTCGGCGGCTGACTGCCCCGACGCGCCGTCGCTGGCCGCCGCGGTCGAGCGCGTGATGAAGCAGCCCGCCCTCGACCCTGTCAGCACCCTGCCGGTAGCAGGCGACGCCCCGGCAGCCGCGGGCGACGCCCGGGCTGTCGCAGGCGACGCCCCGGCTGTCGCAGGCGGCGCCCCGGCGGCTGCCGGCGGCCTCCAGGCAGCCTCCGCTCCCGCGCCATCGCCCGCCGGGGATGCCCCATCGAGCGCCGGCGCCGCTCCTCCGGGCGCCGGCAGCGCGGCGAGCGCCCTGCCCGAGTACGAGGTCCACTTTCTCCGGACCGAGACCACCTACACCGCCGTCCTCCAGGCCGACGGCCGCGCCCGGCAGCTCTCGTCCGAGGCGGGGGCGAGCTGCGGCGAGCTCGTCGAGGCGCTGGCCCTGACGATCGCCATCCTGCTCGACAGCGAGCCAGCGCCCGCGCCGCCCCCTCCGGTCGCGCCGGCGCCGCCCCCTGCCGCGCCCGCGCCGGTCATGCCCGCGCGCAGGCCCGCGCCGCCGCCCCCCCCGAGTCAGCCGCGGTCCTGGGATGTCGCGGCGGAGCTCGGCGCCGCGGGGACGGTGGGGATGCTCGACCCGTTCCGGGCGGCCGCCATGGGCGGCGTCTCGCTGCGGCGCCGCGCGTGGTCGGCCGGGCTCGGCGCCGTGTGGCTGCCGCACCAGGACATCGATGTCGAGCCGGGCGTCGCCTCGATCGGGCTCGTCGCGGCGACGGCCCGCGGCTGCGCCACGATCGCCGGAGAGCTCGACGAGGTCCGGCTCTCGGCCTGCGCGGCGTCGATGCTCGGCGCCGTCCACGGCGCGGGCAGGGGGTTCACCCCGAACCGCGAGGACTCCGCGCTCTGGTTCGCCCTGGGCGCCTCGGCCATCGCCGAGGGGCCGCTCTTCGGCGCCCGCGCGCTGGGCTGGTTCGCGCGCGCGACGCTCCTCGCGCCGGTCGCGCGGGCGCGCTTCACGGTCGACCGCCGCGCAGACAGCGAGGCCGGCGCGCCGGTCACGACGGACGCCGTGCTCGACCCTTCCCCGGTGGGGTTGCTCGTGGGGCTGGGCGCCCGCGTTTCGATTTTCTGATCCGACGTGTCGATTCCCTGATGGCCAACCAGGCGACCTTCCACTGAGGGGGCGAGCATGACGAGAAGCGGCAGGACAGGATGACCTTCGGAGAGGTCTATGCGCAGCACTTTCGGTTCGTGTGGCGTTCGCTGCGCCGGCTCGGCGTGCCCGAGAGCGACGCCGCGGATGCGGTCCAGGACGTGTTCCTTGTCGTCCACCGCCGGCTTCCCGAGTTCGAGAGTCGGTCGAAAATCACGACCTGGCTGTACAGCATCTGCTTTCACGTCGCCCGCGACCGGCGCAAGCTCGCGCACATGAGACGGCGCGCCCACGACGACGAGCCGCTGCTCGACTGCGCCGACGACCGCGCCGACGTCGGCGCGCAGGCGGAGCGGCGGCAGGCGATCGAGCGGCTCGAGGCCATCCTCGACGAGCTGCCCCTCGAGCAGCGCGCCGTGTTCACGCTGTTCGAGCTCGACGGCATGGGCGGCGAGGCGGTCGCGGAGCTGCTCGACGTCCCGCTGGGGACTGTCTACTCGCGCCTCCGCCTCGCGCGCGACGCGTTCCGCCGCGCGGTGGCGCGCCTGAACGCGCGCGACCAGTTCCGCGTGGGCGGGACGACGGTCACGAAGTCGCAGCCCGTGCTGAAGGCAGCGGCCGTCGACGCGGGGATCTCGGCCGCGGAGCGCGCGCCGGCCGCGCGGGGGCCGGCGTCGAACGTTCTTCCCTTGCCGGGGGTCGAGCGGCAACCCGTCTGGAAGCAAGCGGGAGGGGAGCGATGAGCGATCCGATGCGCTGGATCGACGCCGACGGGAGCGCGCTCGAGGTGGAGCGCGAGCTCCTCCGCGCGGCGGCGCCCGTGGACCCGCCCGACGGAGAGCAAGAGCGGGTGTGGGCCGCGATGGCCGCGCAGCTCGGCCTCGCCGCCGGGGCCGCCACGCTCGGCGGGGCTCAGGGCGCCGGGGGAGGGGCGCTCTCGGCCCAGGCGGGCGGCGCGGCGAGCGCGGGCAGCCTGGGGACA
>NZ_JEMA01001250.1 GCF_001589285.1 Sorangium cellulosum
CCCCGGAGCGGCCGAGGGGTTGCTGGCGGAGATCGCGATCGCCGCATCGGAGACCTCCTCGACCGCCTCGACAGGGTCCTCGGACTCGCGCGCCGGCGGCGGCCCGCTGAGCGGGTGCGAGCCGGGCCGCCGCGTCGGGCCGCGCGGGCTCACCATCGGCTTCGGGTACGACGGGCGCGACTCGGGGCGCGTGTCGCCGGGGCCGAGCGGCACCGAGAACGCGCTCATCGCGGGCTGCGCCGGGATCGGGCCGAGCACCTGCTCGAGGTCGGCGGCCTTCCGCGGCGCGCCGCCCTTCGCGGCCACCTTCTCGACGCCGTCGTTGATGTCGGCCGCGATCTTCCTGTAGGCGCCGCGGAACCGGCTCGGCGCCAGCACGTCGACGTCGCCCTTGGCGAAGCGCGCCGCCTCGTTGCGGAAGACATGGAGCGGCCGCGTGTGCTCCAGGAACGAGAACACGAGCCCGAGCGCGGCCAGGCCGAGGACGGCGGCGAGGATCAGCAGCGTGGGCACCTTGCCCTTGTCCTCGTTGTTCGCCTTGTCGAGGAAGTTGAACGGCGAGTCGACCGACGCCGCGAGGCGGCCGACCGCGTAGCCGGCGCCGAGCTCCCACGCCTCGCCGGGCAGCCGCGCGTAGACCACGCCGAGGTGCTTGCCGATGGCGCGGACCTCCGAGCGACCCTTCTCGATGTAGTCCTTGTTGTCGTCGAGCAGCTTCAGATCCTGCGTGATCTGATCGAGGTTCGCCTTGTCGAACCCCTCGGGCGCGCCGGACGCGACGCGCGACCCCTCGGCGTAGAAGCCGACGGCGGCGCCGGTGCGCTTCGTCACAGCGCGGGCGAAGGTGTCGTCGATGATCTTGGCGCCGATCACCGCCCCGACCGGCTCGCCGTTGCCGTCCTGCTCGACGGGGCGCGCCACGACGCGCAGGATACGGCCCTTCCAGACCCAGGCGTCGTCGCGGATCCAGCCGTGGAGGGCGTCGGCGACGACCGGGTAGCCGCCGAGCTCCCAGTCCTCACGGTGCTCGAAGCCCACCGACGCGATCACCCGGCCGCTCGAGTCGACGGCCCACACATGATCGAACTTGAGGTCGGCGGGGACCTCCTCGGTCGCGCTGCGCAGCGCGACGCGGGCCTTCTCGCGAAGGTCGGGGCCGGGCTTGGCCTCGGTCGACGACTTGGCGAGCGCGGTCCGCAGGGCGGGGTTCAGCGCCACCCGGATGAGGGCGCTGGAGCGCTTCCGGGCGTCATCGTTGAGGAACCACTCGACCGCGCTGGAGTCGGCGCCGAGCGCCTCGCTCATCGCGCGGTGGCCCGAGCGGTTGTAGAGCTGCGCGGCGACGAAGAGGATGAAGACCGCGGCGCCTAGCGCGAGCGCGAGCACCCCGTACCAGAAACGCGACAGCAGCATGGCCTACTTTCCAGCCTCCGCGCTCGGTTTGCCGCTCTCGCCCACGACGACCGCCTCCTTGATGAACTGCTCGTCCGGGGTCGGCTTCGCGACGACCTCGAGGGGCTTTCCGACCGGCTCACCGTTGAAGTAGCCCTGCAGCGTGTACTTGCCGGCCTCGAGCTCCATCGTGAAATTGCCCTGGCGGTCCGGGTAGGCGATGGCCACGGCCCTGGGCTCGACGACGATCCACGACCGGATGCTCGGGGCGAGCTGATCGCGGATCTCGTACTTGCCCGGCCCCGGCGGCGTCCAGGCGCGGGTCTTGGCGGCGGCGACCTCGACCGGCTGGAGCCCCTTGTTGCCGACGTCGTAGAGCTTGTGCGGGAACGGGTCGTGGTTCTCGAACTGGAGCTGCTGGCCCTCGGCGACGACGAGGGTCACCGGCGTGGTGCGGCCGCCGGCGATGACGATGGTGCGCGGCGTCTTGAGCGGCGCGCCCTTCTCGGCGAGCGCGGCGACGCAGAGCTCCTTCGGGGTGTGGCCGACCAGCGTGCGGACATCGGCGCGGACGGTCGGGGACGGCTCGCGGAAGGTGTACCGGTTGGCCTTCGGATCCTTGGCCTCGTTCCAGACAGGGTTCAGGAGCTTGGGCATGCCCGTGGTCCTGCCCTTGATCGTCACCGCGGCGAAGGCCGCCCCGGGCACCGTGAGGATCGCGAGCGTCAGGGCCAGGCGCCGGATGAAGCGCGAGCGGCCGTGGACGCGGCGCGTGATGTGGTTGGACGGCCCGAGCCGCGCTGCGCCGGCGAGCGGGCGCTGCTCGTCGTGTTGCGCTCCTGAAGATCGAGGGGATCTCGTATCCATCGCAGGCCCGAAGCTACCGGAAGGGGAATGAGAACGGAAACAAAAGCCGGGCCGCCGTCCGGGCGCAGACGCCGCGCGCGCCGCGCTGCGCCGACCCGCGCCGCGGTGCCTCTCCGGCGCCGAGCCGCGCACGGCGCAAGGGTCCCGCCCCGCGCGGGGCTGCGTCATGCCTCGGCGGGCGGCCGCGGGCAGACGACGCCGCGGTGCGGCAGCCGCTGGGCTGAGCTCCCGGGGACAAAAAAACTGCGGGCCGCATGAACGGCCCGCAGGGGAGAGATGTTCCGTACCGCCGAGGACGTGGGCAGAAGGACTTGAACCCCTAGCATAGCTGCTAGGTGGGAGCCTAAGTACCGCTTCAGGCTTCCCGGTGAATGGTTCCGGGCCTAGCTCACCACGGTATCGTTGCTGGCTCCCTGGTTCTCGCTTACTCGGGATTCAATCGTCCAGCGCCTCACGAAATCGGCAGAGGGAACGACCATAGGATAGTTCTCTCGCTGGCTCAGTCAACCGCTCTTCGCCTCGGCGTCGCTCATCTCGCGTCTGGCTGGTTCATGGTTGGCGCGTCGTCTGCGCGTCGTCTGCGCACAATTCGCGCTTGATCTCGCTCGCCGTCTCGCTCTTGGTCTTGATCGCGTCTCGCGTTCATGCAGGGTCGGTCCGATCCCGTCAGGACGATCCGGAGCTGGCATGGCGCCACGCCTAGCGGGCGGGCGAGCCCTTATCGGAGAAGAGCGCGACGATGGGGGCGTGGACGAGCCCGTTGGACGCCACGATGTTGCCTGTGTGGTAGTCCGCCGCTCGGCCGTCGAGCCCGGTGATGACGCCGCCGGCGCCGCGCACGATCGCGCTCCCCGCGGCGATGTCCCAGGCGTGCAGCCGGCGCTCCCAGTAGGCGTCGTAGGTCCCGTCGGCGACCATGCAGAGATCGATGGCCGCGCTGCCGCACCGCCGCACGGCCTGGGCGTTTCGCTTCACCGTGATGAAGGCGTCGAAGTTGTTGTCGGGGGCCCGATCGCGCACCGGCGGGAAGCCGGTCGCGATCATCGCGTGCTGCAGCGACGTCGTGGCGCTGACCGCGCAGCGCTCGCCGTTGCGGCGCGCCTCGCCGGCGGCCGCCGGCGCCGGCCCGTCGCCGGACGGCTGCGCATCGCGGGGCATGTAGCCCGTCCAGCGGATCCCGAGCACCGGCGCGACGACGGCGCCGGCGACGGGCGTGTCGTCGTCCATGAGGCCGACGGAGACGCACCAGAACGGATGCCCGTGGACGAAGTTCGTGGTGCCGTCGATCGGATCGACGTACCAGACGAGCCCTCCGCGGGACGACGTCGGGCGTGAGGCGCTCTGCTCCTCGCCGACGACGGCGATGCCCGGCGTGAGCGCGCCGAGCCGCGCGATGAGCAGCTCCTCGCTCGCCCGGTCGAACTCGGTCACGAGGTCGTGCGGCCCCTTCTCCTCCACGCGCGGGCTCGCGCGGAAGCCGGCCTGCGCGAGCGTGGCTGCCTCCTCGGCGACGCGCAGCGCGATCCCGGTGAGCTCGAGCAGCTCCGCTGGCCCGCGCCCGCTCATCGCGACCTCGTCGACAGCGCGCCGCGGAGCTTCTCGTAGATCCCGCCGAACGCCCCGTTGGACAGCAGCGCCACCGTGTCGCCTTCCTGCGCGTCGCGCGCGATCGACGCGACGATCGCGTCGACCGAGGCCGCCGCCTCCGCGCGCTTGCCCGTCTGCTCGAGGTCGCGCACCAGCCGGTCGAGGTCGAGGCGCTCGCCCGTGGCGATGTCCGGCCGGCCGAGCGGCGCGAGCACGACGCGATCGGCCGCGCCGAAGGCGCGCGCGTAGGGATCCTGGTGGAGGGCGCGGCACGCGGTCGCGCTGCGCGGCTCGAACACCGCCCACAGCGCGCCTTCCGGGTGCCGGGCCCGGAGCGCGCGCAGCGTCTCGTCCACGGCGGTCGGGTGGTGCGCGAAGTCGTCGTAGACGCGCACCCCGCGCGCCTCGAACAGGAGATCTTGCCGGCGCCGCACGCCCTCGAAGCTCGCGATCGCGGCGGTCGCCGTCGAGAGCGGCACGCCGAAGCCGTGCGCCGCGGCCGCGATCGCGGCGACCGCGTTGCGCACGTTGTGGTGCCCCGGCATCTGCAGGGCGACGCGCCCGGCCATGACGCCGCCGGCGTACAGGTCGAACGACTGGCCGCTCGGGCCGGCCTCCGCGGGGGCGGCGAGCCAGTGCGGCGGCTTCCCGTGCGTGTCGTCGCCCTCGAGGGCGAACCAGGCGACCTCGGCGCGCGCCGACCGCGACACGACGTCGACGACCCGCGGATCGTGCGCTGCCGCGACGAGGAGCCCCGTCTCCGGGATCCGCTCGACGAACCCGCGGAACGCGGCCTCGTACGACGCGGCGTCGGGGTAGATGTCGATATGGTCGTGCTCCATCGAGGTCACGACGCCCACCTCGGGCCGGTAGTGCCAGAACTTCGGCGTCTTCTCGAAGAAGGCGGTGTCGTACTCGTCGCCCTCGACGACGAACGGCGTCCTGCGGCGACCTGCGCCCGCCTCGTTGAGGAGCGGAAGGCCGCGGCGGTCGCCCGCAGGGGCGGCGCTCTGGGGCAGCCGGAAGCTCGCCTCGAAGTTCTTCGGCAGGCCGCCGATGAGGAAGCCGGGATCCCTGCCTGCCTCGTGCAGGAGCCACGCGCACATCGAGCTCGTCGTCGTCTTGCCGTGCGTGCCCGCCACGACGAGCGGGGAGCGGCCCGCGAGCATGTGGTCGGCGAGCGCGCGGGCCATGGTGGTCACCCGCATGCCGCCGTCGATGGCGGCGCGGGCCTCGGGGTTCGTCGGGCGGCAGACGTTGCCGATCACGACGAGATCGGGGCGCGGGTCGAGGTGCGCGGGCTCGAACCCGGTCATGAGGCGGATGCCCCACCGCTCGAGGGCCGGCCCCATGGGCGGATAGAAGGAGACGTCGGAGCCCGAGACCTCGTGCCCCGCGGCCTTGAAGAGCCCCGCCAGCGCACCCATGCCGGTGCCCGCAACGGCGACGAAGTGGACGTGCATCGCGGCGCAGTGTGCCCGAGCGCCCTCGGAGGGCAAGGGGGCTCGGCGCCGCAGATCGCCGGACGACGGGCCGCGGCTCCTGGCGTCACGGCGCGGCGCGCCGCGAGCAGACGACCGCTGCGGACTCGGATCGAGCGGTGCGCCGCGATCGGCACAGAAGCTCCAGCAACGCTCGATCAACGGGCAACGCGGACCAGGGAGCCTTGATGCGCGCGCCGCCCGACGCTCCTCCTCGCCTCGTCGAGTCCCTCCTGCTCTACGTGGGAGGGCCGGCGCTGCGCTCTGCCGCCCACGCATCGGCGCTCCGCAAACACAGTATCTGCGCGGCGCCGCGAGCTCGCATGTCGCGAGGTCGAGACGGGCGCGGGGCCGGGCCGCAGCGCTGCGCGCCGCGAGGCGCGACGGGCTCACCGGTCCTGGATAGACGCTCTGCTGCACGACGCGCCTCCACGCGGCCTGGGCGAGGGCGAACAGGCCTCGACGAGGCGCGCGGCGCACGACGTCGCGGCGGAATCACGGCGGATCGACGAGCACGAGCGGCCTCAGCCGCTTCAGCGACCGCCGGCCGAGCCCCTTGACCCGGAGCAGGTCGTCGACCTTCCGGAAGCGCTTCATCTTGGCGCGGAGCGCCAGGATCGCCGCCGCCTTGGCCGGGCCCACGCCGGGGAGGCGCATGAGGTCCGCCTCTGTGGCGAGGTTCAGCACGACCTTGCCGTCCGCTGTCACGCCGCCGCCCGCCGGGGCGCCCGCCCCGCCGTCGCCCGGCGGCGGCGCCTCCGCTGCTGCCCCTGCGTCCGCGGGATNCGGCGCCTCCGCTGCTGCCCCTGCGTCCGCGGGATCGACGGTGGCGTGGGGCGGCGCGCTCCC
>NZ_JEMA01001251.1 GCF_001589285.1 Sorangium cellulosum
GAGGCCGCGAACGCGTCCCGCGCCGCCTCGATCTCGAACAGCCGCGCCGCGCACCGCGCGCAGCCGGCCACGTGCGCGCGCGCCTCCTGCGCGGCGGCGGGGTCGAGCTGGCCCGCCGTGAGCTCGTCGAGCCTCAGCTCCGAGAGGCACCCTTCGGGTCGCGCTGGCGTCATGGACTCGAAATCCCTTCTCTCGTCTGCTCGGAGACCGCGGCCTTGAGCCGCTCCAGCAGGTCGCCGACGTGCCGGCGGGAACAGCCCATCACGCGGGCGATCTCCTCGTGGGTCATCTCATCGGAGAAGTAGTGGACGGCGACCTGCGCGAGGTCGCCCGGGAGCTGCGCGAGGAGCTCCCGGGTCAGGAGCGCCGCCTCGGCGCGCGGCGCCACGCTCTCTTCTTGCATGGGCGCAACGTGGGTGTCGAGGAGGCGCAGCCGGTTCTTCCGATCGCGGATGCGGTTCAGGCAGGCGTGCGTCGTGGCGCCGTAGAGCCAGCCCACCATCGGGCCCTTCCCGTCGAGCTGCCCGGGCTCGCCGAGCAGGGAGGCGAAGACATCCTGAAGGATCTCCCGCGCCTCCTGCTCGTTGCCGAGGAGCCGCCGCGCCCGGCGCAGCACGATATGCCCGTGCTGGCGGTAGGCCGCCTCGATCAGGGCCACCAGAGTCACCCGATCGTCCACGTCGGAGCGTGTACCACGATCAGTGCCAGTCCGGGTATGTCAAATCCTCGGAAGGGGCCATCCGGACAGTGAGCGACGTGCTCGGCCCGCCTGCGGAGGGGCGGACCTTGATCTTCGCGTCATACCCGTAGCAGGCGTTGTGCTCCGCCTCCGTGGTCGCCGCGGCGTCGCAGGCGTCGAAGGCCGCCTGCTGCTCTGCGTCCGCCTCGCCCTCGCTGGAGAGCACGTCCATGACATGGAATCCGGGGGCGAGCGGCCCGCCGAAGAAATTCGACCAGAAGCCGTCTTCGTCCATCTCGCTCTCCACGTACACGATCACATGGTGCTCGTCGACGCCGAGCCCGCGCCCCTCCCCGGCAGACTCCTCGTTCAACGCCGCTTCGATGGTGGCGATGCCGACCCGGGTGTCGACGAGCCCGACCTCGGTGAGATCGTTGAGCGACTCCCCGGGCGGGGGCGCATGAATCGACAGCGAGAAGGCCGCGGGGAAGCTCCCGGTCACCGTCGTCCGGACGGGGAAGTTCTCGTTCTCCGTGTCGGCCGTCAGGCTGTTCCAGACCAGCACGGCGTCGACCGGCCCCTCGGGCGCGTCGTCGAGCTCATTGACGATGGTGCCCTTGACCGTCAGGAGAGACTCGCCCTCATAGTCGGAGCCCACCTGGGAGTCGCCGCACGCGGCGAGAAGGACCGGGAGAGCGAGCGAGAAGATCGAACGAAGCTGCATGACGTTCCTCCTTGAAAAGCCAATAACGATGGATGATCGGATGTTGAATGCGCAGGCCAGCCATCCGCGAGAGGGCGATGCGCGCGGCGCTGCCGTCGCCGCCATGGGCGGTCGTCGTCGCCGGAGCTCTCCTGGATGGATGGCGAGGCGCCTGCCGCTTCGCAGCGCGGCGCGCGCGGCGCCCGGGAAGGAACCGCCGTTGCCGGCCCCTTCGACTAGAAAGAACGCGAGGGGCCTGGCTCGGGCACGGGTCGGTGTCGATTGTTGCTATTACAGTATTGCTGCGATTTTGCCGCAGGACTGAGCGCTCCCCTCAGCGTTGTGTCTCGCTGATCGGGCGCTCGGGGCCGGGCCGCCCTTCGGCCAGCGTGTCCCGGAGGCGCTCCTGCGTCAGCCCCGGGCTGCTCGAGAGCCGCGTGTCCGCGTGCGGGTCGTCCGACCGGGCGACCGACTGCGCGTGCGCCGGCTCGGGGCGCGCCTCGCTCAGGGGGTGAAGGCTGCCGGGCCGCCCGGTGGCGAGCGACGCGCCGTGGCCGGCGTCGGGCGGCGCCGGTGCGTGGACCGGCCGCGGAGGGGGCGCTCCGGCGGCGCGCGGGGCGAAGAGGTCGGCCAGGTCCGGCAGGTGACGTTGCAGCCGCAGGCGCGCGGCTTCGGACAGCGCCTCGCCGATCACCGCGCACACGGCCTGGGCGTGCTCCATGCCGAAGCCGCGCGGGGCGCCCTCGCGGCGGGCGGTGCGGTCGTAGAGCTCGTCGCGGTCGAAGTCGCCCTGGTAGGTGGCGCCGCGCAGCGCGGCGGCGACCGGCTCGGGCAGCTCGGTCGCGACGGAGGCGACCTCGTCCTCGAGCAGCCGCTCGCCGAGCGTCCGCGCTGTCACCGCGATGGCGCGCTCGGCCTCGCCGCGGGTCTCGAAGCCGGCGCGGCGCTGCACTTCCTCGACGAAGCGGTCGTGGTCCATGAGGGGCCTCCTTCCAGGGCGCGATCTTTCCAGGGCGCTTGCGAGACCCGTGCCACGCGCGCGGACCTCGACCTCAACCTGGGTCGGGTCCCCTCAACCTGGGTCGGGTCCCTCAACCTGGGTCGGNCTCAACCTGGGTCGGGTCCCTCAACCTGGGTCGGGTCCCCTCAACCTCGGTCGGGTCCCTCAACCTGGGTCGGCTCCCTCAACCTCGGTCGGCTCCCTCAACCTCGGTCGGGGCCCTCAGGGTCGGCCCCCTCCGCCAGCTAGCTCGCGCCGGCGCGCCCCCCGCGTGCCTTCAGCCGGACGCGCAGCGCCTCCACCACGTGATCCCGCAGCGCCACGGTCTTCTTCGGCAGGTGCTGGCCGCTCGGGAACACCAGGAACACGCCGCCCATCGGCATCGCCCAGCGCGGGAGCACGCGGACGAGCGCCCCGGCGAGCACGTCCTGCTGCGCCAGGAATGCAGGGAACATGCCGATCCCGACGCCGTGGCGCACCGCCTCGCGCGCGAAGAACCCGTCGTCCGCGATCAGCCGGACGCGCAGCCGCGCGCGGCCGCGCGTCGCCTCGTCCCGCGCGAACGGGCTCGTCCCCGCGAGCGCCACGCAGTCGTGCTCCGCGAGGTCGTCCAGCGTCCTCGGCGTCCCCCGCGCGGCCAGGTACGCGGGCGAGGCGTAGAGCTGCATGTCCAGATCGCCCACCTTCCGCGCGACGAGCGTCGAGTCCCGGGGCTTCTTCCCGAGGAACCGGAAGGCAGCGTCGTACCCCTCCTTCACCAGGTCCACGGGCCGGCTCGACAGGTGCATCTCCACCGCGATGCGCGGGTAGCGACGGCAGAAGCCGGCGAGGATCTCCGCCAGCACCTCGGTCCCGAAGTCCGCCGTCGCGGTGAGGCGCAGCGAGCCCGACGGCTCGTCCCCGAGCTCCGGGAGCCCCTCGATCGCCTCCGTCAGCGCCCTGAGCCGTGAGCCGAGGCGATCGACGAGCGCCTGCCCCGCCGTCGTGAGCGCCACGCTGCGCGTCGTCCGCTGCAAGAGGCGCACGCCGAGCGACGCCTCCAGCGACGCGATGCCCCGGCTGACCGTCGACTTGGGTACCCCGAGCTGACGCGCCGCCGCCGTGAAGCTCGCCGTCTCGGCGACGGCCGCGAACACGGCGAGGTGATTCAGATCCATTGTTCCCATTTCGGAACAGAGTAACCAATTTTCGCGCATTGAACCACAATCGAGACAGACCCACTATCCCTTCAACCTCGTCACAAGGAGCGCTCACCATGTCTCAACCTCTCCTCGTCACCGGCGCCGGCGGCCAGCTCGGGCGGCGCGTCGTCGATCTCCTGCTCGCGCAGGGCGCGGGCCCCCTCATCGTCACGACCCGTCACCCGGAGAGGCTCGGCGAGTTCCGCGCCCGCGGCGTCGAGGTGCGGCGCGCCGACTTCGACGCTCCCGCGTCGCTCCCGGACGCGTTCGCCGGCGCGGCGCGGCTGCTGCTCATCAGCACCGACGCGCTGGACCGCCCGGGCCGGCGCGTCGCGCAGCACCGGAGCGCGATCGAGGCCGCGGCGAAGGCGGGCGTGCGGCACGTTGTCTACACGTCGTTGACCAACCCCGGGCCGGAGTCGCCGGTCACGATCGCGCCCGACCACCAGGCCACCGAGGGCGCGCTCGCGGAGAGCGGGCTCGGCGTCACCGTGCTGCGCAACAACCTCTACGCCGACTTTCTCGTGGCGTCGCTGCGGCGCGCGCTCTCGACGGGCCAGCTCGTCGCTGCGGCCGGCGACGGCAAGGCCGGCTACGTCACGCGCGAGGACTGCGCCCGCGCAGCCGCCGCGGCGCTGTCGGCCGATTTCAACGGCAAGCGCGTGCTCGACATCACCGGCCCGGCCGCCGTCTCTCAGGGCGAGATCGCCCGGATCGCCGCGGACCTCACGGGCAAGCCGCTCGCCTACGTCCCTGTCCCGCGCGAGGCGCTGGAGCAGGGCATGCAGCAGGCCGGCATGCCCGCCGCGACAGCCACCCTGCTCGCCTCCTTCGACGCGGCGATCGCGCGCGGCACGCTGGATGTGGCCACGAAGGCGGTGGAGGAGCTCACCGGCAAGCCCGCCGAGGACGTGCGGAGCTTCCTTGCGCGGCACAAGGCTGCGCTGGTCGCGACCTGACGCCGCCATCCCAACCCGGGTCGGATCGCCCTCAACCTCGGTCGGGTCACACTGGCAGCGCCTCGTCGAACTGCTGAAACGCCGCGAGGCGCAGCCTCACCGTACGTCCCGCACGAGCCCGCTCGGCGCGCTCTCCCGCATGGTAGCGTCCTCGCATGGAGCTCCGCCTGCGCGGCCTCACCCACCTCGATCCGCTCGCCGTCCCGCTGCCCCACGGCACCGAGGTGACCACCCGCGTCGACCGCGTCCTCGGCGAGCGCCGCGTCCCGCAGGGCGCCATCGGGCGCGTCGTCGGCTCGGCGGGCGCGGAGCTCGACGTGATGCTCGTGGGCGTCGGCGTCGTCCGCTACCGCCGCGACGAGCTCGTCCCGCGCAAGACAGGCCAGGTGCGGCATGCGGAGCGGCGCAGCGCCGCCTGGGACGCGCTCCTGCCCACCGTCGTCCTCGAGGCCGTCGTGGGGTCGCGCGCGTGGGGGCTCGCCCACGAGGGGTCCGACACCGACAGGCGCGGCGTCTTCGCCCTCCCCTTCCCCTGGACCACGGGCCTCGCCGAGCCGCCGCGGGACCTCGTGAGCGCCGACGGCAGCGCTTCGTACTGGGAGGCCGAGAAGGCCATCCGGCAGGCCCTGCGCGCCGATCCGAACACCCTCGAGCTGCTCTTCGTCCGCACCGCCGAGGCGCGCGACGAGATCGGCGCGTGGATCCTCGAGGCGCGCGACGCGTTCGTCTCGTCGGCCATCTACGGCAGCTTCGGCCGCTACGCGCTCTCGCAGCTCAAGCGGCTCTCGCAGGCGCACCGGCTCGCCGAGCACCGAGAACGCGTGCTCGACTGGCTCGCGGACGACCCCGCGTCGTCGCTCGACGACATCGCCCGGAAGCTCGCCGCCATCAGCCCGCGCGCCGCGCCGACCGAGGCCGACAGGGAGCTCCAGGCGAAGGAGTACATCAAGCAGCTCTACCGCTCGCTCCACGACCAGGGCCTCCTGCCCGCGCGCGACTTCGCCTCGCTCGCCGCCTTCGCCCGCTCGGGCAGGACGTCGCTCGACACCGCCCGCGACCTCCGCCCCAAGAACGCCTACAACCTCGTCCGCCTCATCGCGACCGCCATCCGCTGGCTGCGCGACGGCGAGGTCGACCTGGTCGTGCAGGGCGAGCTGCGCGAGACGCTCCTCGCCATCAAGGCCGGCGCCTGGCCGCTCGACCGGACGATCGAGCTCGCCGAGGCGATGACGCCCGAGCTGGAGGCCGCGCGGCTCGCGACGAAGCTGCCGCCCCACCCCGACGTGCCCCGCGCCGACGCGCTCCTCCGGCGCATCCGCGAGGAGGTCGCCCGGCGGCACGTCGCCGCGGCGCCGGGGCCGCTCGGCAAGGACGCTCCCCCCGCGCCCGTCGCCGTCTGGGACGACGGGGACGCGGGCCCGGCGCGCGGCCGCGCCGCTGGCGACGACGAGAGAAAGGACGAGGCATGAACACCCAGGTGCTCGAGGCACATCAGCAGGAGGTCGCGGCCCGCGTCATCGCCGAGGAAGAGGCCAATCGCCCGCACCTCGTCGTCGCCCTCAGCGGCGCGCACGCGTACGGCTTCCCCTCGCCGGACAGCGATCTCGACCTCAAGGCGGTGCACGTCGAGCCGACCGACAAGCTGCTCGGCCTGCTCCGCAGCAGCGCGAGCCCCACGCGCATGGAGGTCATCGACGGCGTCGAGATCGACTACACCTCGAACGAGATCCACCCCGTCCTCCTCGGCGTCCTCCAGGGAAACGGCAACTACATCGAGCGGATCCTCGGCCCCCTCCAGCTCCACATCGATCCCGACCTCGCCTCGCTCCGCCCCCTCGTCGCCGAGGCCCTCTCGCGCCGGATCTTCCGCCACTACGTCGGCTTCGCCACGAGCCAGCTCCGCGCCTGGGAGACGGGCGGGCGGACGTCGGCGAAGAAGCTCCTCTACGTGCTCAGGACGGCGCTGACCGGCGCCCACGCGCTCCGGACAGGCGAGATCGTCACCGACGTGACAGCGCTGCTCGATCTCTACGGCTTCAGCGCCGCGCGCGAGCTGATCGAGGCCAAGCGGGCCGGCGAGAAGTCGGCGCTCTCCCCCGAGGCCTCCGCGCGCTGGGCCGAGCAGATCTCCCGGGCCTTCACGACCCTCGAGGCGGCCCACGATCGGGCCGTGCTGCCGGAGGAGCCGCGCAATCAAGACGACCTCAACGCCTGGCTGCTCGCGCTGCGCAAGGCGCGGCTCTGACTCGGGTTTCGCCGTTTATGCGGCGAGTCAGAGGCGCGGAGCGGGCTTGAACAGGTGTACATGAAGGTGTACACTCTGGCATGCCGAAGCGCTACTCCATTGCAGAGGCCCGGGCCAACCTGCCGACCATCGTCGATGAGGTTGAGGCAGGCAGCACGATCGAGCTCACGCGCCGGGGCAAGCCGATAGCGGTCGTGCTCTCACGCCAGCAGTATGACGCCTTGCGCTCCGAGCGGCCGCGCTTCTCCGAGACCTACCGGCTTTTTCTCGAGAGATTCCGGCTGGAAGAGATCGGCGTCGATCGCGATTACTTCGATTCGCTTCGCGCGGCGGGCCCGGGGCGCAAGGTCGCGCTGTGAGCCTGAGATTCCTGCTGGACACGAACATCGTGTCGGCTCCGGTGGCGAGCAAGCCGAACCTGGAGATCGTGCGTCGACTCGAGCAGCACGCTCAGGAGTGTGCGATCGGAGCGCCCGTATGGCATGAGCTCGTGTACGGGTGCAGGCGGCTTCCACGCGGGCGCCGGCGGACGGCGCTCGAGGCTTACATCGAGGAGGTCGTGCGCGCGTCATTCCCGATCCTGCCCTACGACGACGCGGCGGCAGCATGGCATGGCGCCGAGCGCGCGCGCCTCGAGGAGCTCGGTTCGGCTGCGCCCTACGTGGATGGGCAGATCGCGGCCATCGCACACGCGAACGAGCTCGTCCTCGTGACCGCAAATACGAAGGATTTCGCTCGGTTCAAGGATCTCGAGATCGAGGACTGGTCGAAGCGAAGGGCGCGATGATCCGCCGCGCGGCTACCTGGTCGCCGGACGCGACGGCCGTGCCTCACTGCGGCAGCGAGCAGCCGTCCCCGCACGCCTTGCGGCCGTCGGCGCACCGCTTCGCCGGCCCCTGGCCCTGACACGTGATCGGGCACCCTTGCCCGGTGGCGGAGCACGACACAGCGCACGAGCCCGTGCAGGTCACCTCGCAGAGCCCGACCTGATTGCACTTCACGACGCTCCCCTCGCCGACGACGGGGACGCACTTGCCCGCGTTCTCGCAGGTATACTTGCACCCCGCGCCGCAGGTCGCCTGGCACGTCTCGACGTGGCGGCAGTCGACAGCGCAGTTGTCCGTGCAGCGCGTGTCGCACGCCTTGCTGTGATCGCAGGAGGACCGGCAGTTGCCGGCGCAGCGGCTCTCGCAGACGTCGCGCTCGGAGCAGCTCGGCCTGCAGCCGGGCGCCTCGCCGCAGGTGAGCTGGCAGCTCTTCGGCACGTTGCCCGGCGTGCCGGGCGCGCAGGTGCACGGCACGCCCGGCTGGCAGCCGCCGGCGTCGCTCGCGGGCGCCATGGAGCTCGCGGCGCGGGGGACATCCTTGAGGGACACCGGCGCCGGCGCGCCGCTCTCGGGAGCGTCGCCGGCGCCCTGATCGCGGGAGCGCCAGAGCAGCAGCGCCGCCGCGAGGCCGACACAGAAGAGGAGCACCGCCGCCCCGGCGACGATG
>NZ_JEMA01001252.1 GCF_001589285.1 Sorangium cellulosum
AATCAACCTGATCGGTCCTCTAGGACAGGTTGAAACCCCGAGAAGACGAACCACAGAGGCACAGAGGGCACAGAGGGAGAGAAAAGAGATAAAATTTCTCTCCTCTGTGCCCTCTGTGCCTCTGTGGTTCAAGTCTCTTCATTCCTGGGTGTTTCAAGCTGATCGGCGCTCCAGAGCGAGGCGCCCCCCGCGCCGGACGAGGCCTCGACAAACAGTCCTCCGCCCGACTCAATAAGGCGGCAGCATCCTCCGGAATCCGTGCTTCAGCGCCAGCACCAGGAAGATCAGGTTGCGCACCGGCAATACCGGCCAGAAGAGGCCGAGAGGCCCCTCCCCGCCGGAAGCGCGCTCCCCCGGCGCGGCGCCCGCCCCCTCGCCGCGGAACGCCCGCGCGAGCCGGGCGCCGAGCCGCCGCATCCACCCGACCGATCGCGGGGTGTCGGCGATCCCGCCGAGCCACGTCTCCGGGATGGCGCGCGCCCCCAGCGTCGCGCCGGCGAGGCCGCCGACGATGGCGCCGGTGCTGTCGGCGTCGCCCCCGAGCAGGATGACGTCCTCCACCGCGCGCCGGAAATCACCCACGTTCGCGAGCCAGCAGAACAGGGCCGCTGGCACGGTGTCGACGATGAAGCCGCTCACGCCCTCGTGAAGCCCGATCGCCGCGACGAAGTCCTCCGCCGAGGCGCGCCGGGCGAGCAGCTCCGCCGCGCAGTCGAGCCGGCGACGGAGCTCCCCGTCCGAGACGCGCTCGCGGAGCCGCGCCAGGAGCTCGGCCGGATTCACCTGCTCCGGCGCGCGCACCGCGGCATACGCGGCGGCGAGGGCGATGATCCGCGCGCCCTCCTCGGCGCGCGGGTCGGTGTGCGTGAGGCGCGTGGACGCGCGCACCATCGGCTCGATGCGCGAGGGCTCGAGCGCGAGCGCCGCGCCCAGGATCGGCGCGCGCATCGCGGGGCCGTTGCCGGCCGAGCAGACGCCGCTCCGCTCCGGAGAGAAGCCGAGCCATAGCTTGACGATCGCGCGCAACGTGGCGTAACCGACGCCCGCCGGCATCGCGGCGAGCCAGCCGCGGAGCCGCCACCCGAGCGATCGCGCGAACCGCGCGGCGTCCCCGGGCGCGGCCAGCAGCGCCTGGGCCGTCATGCACGCGTGCTCGGCGTCGTCGCTGATCATCCCGCGGCCGAGCACGAAACGATGCTCGAGCGGCGCCGCGCCAAAGAGGCGCGCGGCGCGGCGGCGCGAGAGGCCCTCTCGGGGAAGACCGAGCGTGTCGCCGACCGCCACGCCAAGGAGGACGCCGGTGAGCCGGTCCTCGCGATCGATGGGTGTCGTCTCGATGGACATGCGAGCGCGCCATTCACGGACCGTGCCGCGGAGACGACCGCGGAGCGCCCGCGATAATCCGCGCCGCCCGACGCGCACGCCCCGGCGCAGCGCGCCACCTTGGCAAACTCCGTCAGCGCCGGTAGACATCATGTCGCGCCGCCGCGACATCTCCCAGGAATGCGAACAGCGGGATGGAGCCTTTTCCTCCCCTCGAACGCGGCCGTTCCAGATCGCTGTCTGGCGTCGCCCCTGGTACCGCCGCGTGCTCCGACCGTGATTTCTGAGCGGTTGGGGGCGATATCACGCGCGTCGGTTCAACGAATCGGGGTCGCCGGGAGGAGGGACGCCGCACCGGCGCCGCCACGCTTAGGATCACGTCCAGACTGTGCGAAGATGCCCGCAGCGGCGCCAGGTGGCCTCCTGGAACGACCGCGTTCGAGGAGCGGCGCATTGAAGGAGCCCGATGATCTGTCCGGTCTGTCGATGTTCGTGCGCATCGTCGAGGAAGGCTCACTCAGCGCGGCCGGCCGGGCGCTCGGCCTGCCCAAGGCGACCATCAGCCGCAACCTCGCGCTGCTGGAGAAGCGGCTCGGCGCACCGCTGCTGATCCGCTCCACGCGCGCGCTCAGCCTGACGGATACGGGCAAGAGCTTCTTCGACAGGGTCCGGCCCATCGTCCGAGACGCGCAGCTGGCGACCGCCGAGGTCAAGAGCCACCAGGCGGCGCCCTCCGGGCTGCTGCGCATCACAGCGCCCGTCGCCTATGGCCAGGCGGCGATCGCGCCCCGCCTGCTCTCGTTCATGAACCGTTACCCGGCTGTGCGCGTCGACCTGCACCTCCATGACGGGCGCGTCAACCTGGTCAGCGACGGCTACGACCTGGCCATCCGCATGGGGGCGAACCAGTCCAGCGAGCTGATCAGCCACAAGCTGGCCGACATCACGATGGTCATCGTCGCCTCGCCGAGCTGGCTGGAGCAGCACGACACGCCCAGGATACCCGCCGACCTCGCCCGGCATCCAGCCGTCGTCAACCGGCCCGAGCTCAGCCAGTGGAAGGTCGGCGGGGAGACGGTGCGCGTGCCCTGGCGCATGAGCACCGGCAACATGATCGTCACGCGCGACGCCGCGAGGGCCGGGCTGGGCATCGCTTTCGTACCCGAGTTCCTCGCGTTGCGTGACCTGGAACGAGGAACGCTCGTACGCCTGCTCCCAGACCACGAGCTGCCGATGATTCAAGCGACCGCCCTGTATACCCGGGCCGCCAGCCAGTCGGTGGCGCTGCGCACCTTGCTGGACGACCTCCTGGCCAGCCGACCTATCGAGGCCGACGCCGTGCCGTCCCTCCCCTGAGACGGCCGTCGAGCAGCGCGCCGACCGCGGTGAGCGCCGCGAGGAGGACGGCCGCCCCCGCCCACAGCGGGCCCGCGGCGAGGCCCGGCGCCGCGCCGAGGAACGCGATCGCGCCGAGCAGCGCCGCCAGGAAGAGCGCCCCCGCGAGCGCGCGGATCGGCCAGGGGCGCTCGACGTCGTGGAGGACATAGCCGGGGTCGGTGCGCAGCGGGCCCTCCTCGGACGGGGTCGCCTCGGACCGCCAGTCCGGCGGCCGCAGAAAGACGAGCAGCTTGCCCGAGAGGCGCGGCTCCGCCGCCGCCACGCGCGCGAGCCTGCGCCACGGGTCGAGGTTCGCGCGCAGCGCGCTGAAGCTCGCGAGCGGCTGGACCACGCCGTAGCGCGGGGGCGACGCCTCCGCGCAGAACGTGCCGAACAGCCGATCCCAGACGATGAGCACGCCGCCGTGGTTCCGGTCGAGGTACGGCGCGTCGACGCCGTGGTGCACCCGGTGGTGAGACGGCGTGTTGAGCACCCACTCCAGCGGACCGAGGCGGCCGACGAGCTGCGTGTGGATCCAGAACTGATACAGGATGTTCAGCGTGTAGGTCGTGACGAGCACCGCCGGCGGGAAGCCGAGCAGGGCGAGCGGCCAGAAGAACGGCCAGAAGAGCGCCCGCTGCATCCAGCTCTGACGCAGCGCCACCGAGAGATTGTAGTCCTCGCTCTGATGGTGGACCGCGTGCGCAGCCCACAGGAAGTTCACCCGATGACTCGCGCGGTGGGCCCAGTAGTAGCAGAAGTCGACCGCCACGAAGCAGGCGAGCCAGGTCGACACAGCGGCCGGCGACAGCCGGACCAGCGCGGCGCGCTCGAAGAGGAACAGATAGACGAGCACGCCGCCGCTCACGACCGACACGAGGACCTGCTGCCCGACCCCGCACGAGAGGTTGGCGAGCGCGTCGGAGAAGCGGTGATCGCGGCGCCCGCGGCGGCGACAGAGCCAGAGCTCGACGCCGATGAGCGCGAAGAAGGCCGGTACTGCAAGCAGGATCAGGCTCTGCGACATGCCCCACGCCTCCGCGGAGCCGTCGCGCCGCGCACCGGCTCACGCCCGCTCATCGTAGCCCGGATGTCCCCGGCACGCCGGACAACACGCCGAGACACGGCCACCGGCCGACCGCGACGCGCGGCGCACAGCGCACCCGACCCGCTCAGGCCCACGGCCGGACTCCCCGCGCGGGGCGCGCCCGCGCCCACGGGAAGGCCGGCTCACGTCGGGGGGAGAGCGCCGCGCGGGCAACACGGCAGCAGCCGCTCCGGCGCTCCATTCCCTGTTGACGCTGAACCGATTAAGTGGTCTGCCACGGGCCGCGACCGGCGGAAGCGACCACCCCGAGCGGAGAATTGTATGCGCGTGAAACTCGGGGGAGCTCGCGGGCATCGCCGGCGACACGACAACCACGACGGCGACGCCGCCGCTCGGCACACGGCCGCGAACCGGCCGGGCGTGTCGAGCGATGGAGCTCAGCCACGCTTGAGAAACGAACCTCAAACCAGGTAAGGAACCCACCGATGAACAGAACCTTCTTGCTTGCTCTGGGTCTGCTCACCCTCGCCGCGTGCTCCTCGGAGGACCCGGGCAACCCGTCGCCCTCCGGCGGCACGGGCGGCTCCGGCAACACAGGCGGTGACGACAGCGGCGGCGGCGGCGGCACGGGCGGCGGCGGCGGGGACGCCGGCGGCAGCGCGACCGGGGGTGGCGGGGACGGAAACGGCGGGGGCGAGGCGATCGACTGCGCCCAGGATGCCGAAAAGTGCTACGTCCGCGTCGACGGGAGTAAGCTCACGCTCGACGGGAAACCGTACAAGTACATGGGCACGAACTTCTGGGCGGCTCCCTTCGTGAGCCTCGAGCGCCTGCGCACCGAGCTGGACATCCTCCAGGCGCACGGCGTGCTGAACCTCCGGATCATGGCGCTCGCCGAGGGCGACATCCCGGAGTCCCAGCAGAACGATGACGAGTTCGGCCCGCAGCGGATCTATCCGGCGTCGAACGACGCGCCGTGCGCCGATCGGGCGCTGGCTGTCTACGCGGCCCACCTGAAGAACGTGCTCGACGAGATGCACAGCCGCGGGATGAAGGCCGTGATGACCCTGAACGACTTCTGGCACTGGTCCGGCGGGATGCCCCAGTACATGAAGTGGGCGCACGACCAGCCGGAGACCGCCTGCGGTGAGGACTTCAGCGACTACCAGGTCGGCCTGACCCACCCCGAGACGGGCGCGGCGCTGCTCGCGGCGGACCACCACGTGCCGTTCGCCGACTCGATCCGGTTCCAGGAGGGCACCGGCGTGGACTGCCAGGCCGTGGCCATCGACGCGTGGGCCATCCCGCACTCGGGCGTCCTCGATCCGACAACGAACCCCTGGCCGGACCAGATGGACCTCTCGAGCCTGTTCTTTTGCAACAAGAAGGCGCAGGAGTTCTACTTCAGCCGGGCCAAGGTCCTGATCGAGAAGCTCAAGGATCATCCGGGGATCATGGCGTGGCAGCTCGGCAACGAGCCGCGCTCCTTCAAGGGCTGGGGCGGGGTCTTCAAGCTCTGGGTCGAGCGGAACGCGAAGTTCATCAAGGACATCGACCCGAACCACCTCGTCTCCATCGGCTCGGAGGGCGACCTGTCCTACAACTGGGGCGACTACGCCAACAGCGATTTCAGGGAGTTCCACGACGTCGCCGGCATCGACTACCTCACCTTCCACGTCTGGCCCGAGAACTGGGAGTGGTACGACCCGTCGCTGCCGATCGACAGCAACGATGCGAAGTCGCTGAGCGAGGCCATCACGAAGACCAACGAGTACGTCGATCTGCAGATCGAGCACGCGAGGGCGCTGAACAAACCGATCGTCGTCGAGGAGTTCGGGCTCGCGCGGGACGACAAGGCGGAGGCGGTCGAGTCGCCCGTCACCAAGCGGAACGAGTACTACGCCACCCTCTTCGACGCCGTCGTCGCCAACGAGGAGCTCGCCGGCGTCAACTTCTGGGCCTGGGCCGGGACCGGACGGCCGACGGACGACGGCAACGACTACTGGCACCTCGGGGAGGATTACATCGGCGATCCGCCCCACGAGCTCCAGGGTTGGTACTCGGTGTACGACGGCGACACCGAGACGCTGAACACCATCATGAGCTACGCCGACCAGATCAACACCATCGAATAACCACGGCGGGCTCCATCACAGCCCACATCCCTTCATCTGACGCGGAGGTCACCTTGATTCGTCGTTCTGCCTTTCTCATGGCGCTGCTCTCGCTCGCGTTCTCGACCGGCTGCTCCAAGCCGGAGCCGAGCAACGAGGTGGGCGCGGGCAAGACAGAGGAAAAAGCCGCGAAGGGCGCGGACACCAAGGGTACAGACAAGAAGAAGATCACGATCGGCTTCTCGATGGATACCCTCAAGGAGGAGCGGTGGCAGCGCGACCGCGACCTGTTCAAGGCGAAGGCCGAGTCGCTCGGGGCCCAGGTGCTCGTGCAGTCGGCGAACAGCGACGACGCCCTGCAGAACTCGCAGGCCGAGAACCTGCTCACGCAGGGCGTCGACGTCCTCGTCGTCGTGCCCCACAACGCCAAGACGACGGCCACCATCGTCGAGTCGGCGCACAAGCAGGGCGTGCCCGTCATGGCGTACGACCGGCTGATCCTCGACTCGGATCTCGACCTCTACGTGTCCTTCGACAACGTCCGCGTGGGCGAGCTCCAGGCCGAGTACCTCGTGAAGACGCACCCGAAGGGGAACTTCGTGCTCATCGGCGGCTCGCCGACCGACAACAACGCGAAGCTCTTCCGCGAAGGGCAGATGAACATCCTGAAGCCGCTCATCGACAAGGGCGACATCAAGGTCGTGGCGGACCAGTGGGCCAAGGACTGGCAGCCGGTCGAGGGGCTCAAGATCACCGAGAACGCCCTCACGAAGAACAACAACAACGTCACGGCGGTCGTGGCCTCGAACGACGGGCTCGCGGGCGCGGCGGTCCAGGCCCTCGGCGAGCAGAAGCTCGCCGGCAAGGTCGTCGTCTCGGGGCAGGACGCCGAGCTCGCCGCCTGCCAGCGCATCGCGGCCGGCACCCAGAGCATGACCGTCTACAAGCCGCTCAAGCTGCTCGCCGAGAAGGCCGCCGAGCTCGCCATCAAGATGGCGAAGAAGGAGGACCTCGGCGAGAAGACGCAGACGGTCAACAACGGGAAGAAGGACGTGCCGAGCGTGCTCATCGCGCCGATCGCCGTGGACAAGGACAACCTCGCCTCCACGGTGATCGCCGACGGGTTCCACAAGGTCGAGGACGTCTACAAGGACGTGCCGAAGGACCAGTGGCCCGCGGCCAAGTAGGCTGACGTCCCACGGGCCCAGCGAGCGCCCCCGCCACGGGGTCGCCGCGCGCTGGGCCACGCTCCTCGCAGCTCCCCCCGATCAGGCACAACGAGCTCTGCCGGCGCGGCGCACGTCCCGCGCGAACGGCGCAATTCGTGCGGATCCTGCGGCGGATCGCCGCGCGCCGTGCGCCGCCCGCCCGCGACGGCCTGCGCGGCGCGCCGCGTCGAGCGGCCCCCGCGCCCCTGCCTGCGTGCGNCGCGCCGCGTCGAGCGGCCCCCGCGCCCCTGCCTGCGTGCGGCCTGCTTCTTGCGAGCCGTCCGGGCTCCCGAGGAGACCCATGTCCGTTTCGGTTCACTCCACGTTCGCGGAGCCGGATCCGCTCGGCTCGGTCCGTCAGCTCATCGAGGCGGTGTTGCCCGACGCGCGGGTGGTCGACGTCACCCCCATGGGGCCGGACGGGGGCTCGATCCGCGATGGGACCGAGAAGGCCGCCGGGTACGGCGCCCCGCAGCGGATCACGGTGGAGCGGCGCGACGGTTCGACGCAGCGGCTGGTCCTGCACACGTTGACCGCGGACGCGTTCGGACACGACAGGCGATCGGATCGCGCGGCGGAGGTGCTGCTCGCCGTCGACACGTTCGGGTCGATCCCGGCGCACGTCCAGGTGGTGGACATCGGCACGCTGACCCACGATCGCCGGTTCCTGTCGCTCGTCGACGCGGGCGAGTTCTACCTGCTCACCACGTACGCGGAGGGGCGGATCTACGCCGAGGATCTGCGCCGGATCGCGGCGGAGGGCCGCGCGACGCCGCGGGATCTCGCGCGCTGCGAGGCGCTCGCCAGGTACCTCGTCGCGCTCCACGAGGCGCCTGGCGCGCAGCCGGGCAGCTACCGCCGCGCGGTGCGCGATCTCGTGGGCCACGGAGAGGGCATCTTCGGGATCATCGACGGCTATCCGGGCGACGCGCCCGGGGCGCCGCCGGAGCGGCTCCAGGCCATCGAGCGGCGCTGCGTGGCGTGGCGATGGAAGCTGCGCGGCCGCGATCGGCGGCTCGCGCGCACGCACGGGGACTTCCACCCGTTCAACATCGTGTTCAACGAGCAGTCGCAGCTCACGCTGCTCGACACGAGCCGCGGATCCCAGGGCGACCCCGCCGATGACGTCGCGTGCCTCGCCGTCAACTACGTCTTCTTCGCGCTGGACGCGCCCGGCGCGTGGCAGGGCGCCTTCCGCGCGCTGTGGCAGCGGTTCTGGCGGGTGTACCTCGACGAGAGCGGCGCCGCGGGCGTGCTCGAGGTGGCGGCGCCGTTCCTCGCGTGGCGCGCGCTCGTGCTGGCCAACCCGGCCTGGTATCCCGCGGTGACGCCGCGCGCGAGGGACGCCCTGCTCGGCTTCGCGGAGCGCGCCCTCGACGCCGAGCGCTTCGATCCGGACGACGCCGAGCGGGTGTTCGCGTGAGCGGCGGGGTCGTCTGGATCACGGGGCTGCCCGCGTCGGGCAAATCGACGCTCGCCGCGCGGGTGCGCGGCGCGCTGCTCGACGAGGGCCGGGCGAGCTGCCTGCTCGACGGCGACGAGGTGCGCGGCGCGCTCGCGCCGCCGCCGGGCTACGATCCGCGCGGCCGCGACGATTTCTACGAGACCCTCGCGCGCCTCGCGGCGCTGATCGCGCGCCAGGGGCTCATCGTCGTCGTGGCGGCGACGGCGCACCGCCGCGCCTACAGGGAGCGCGCCCGCGCGCTCGCGCCGCGGCTGCTCGAGGTGTACATGGAGGTCTCTCCCCAGGTCTGCCAGGCGCGCGATCCGAAGGGGCTCTACCGGTCGGCGGGCGCCGGTGAGATCGGCGAGCTCCCCGGCGCGGGCGTCGACTACGAGCCGCCGCGCTCGCCGGAGCTCGTCGCGCGCGGCGGCGAGGACGACGCGGCGCTCGGGGCCATCGTGGAGCGCGCGAGGGCCTGGTCCGCCGCCGCGGACGTGCGCTCGTGGTAGGCTCCGACGCCGTGCCCGCGGTGGAGACGCTCTTCGACGAGATCAAGCGATACGTTCGCTTCAGCGACGAGGACGCGGGCCGGCTCGCCGCGTTCCACGCGTACGCGGCGCCCCACTTCCGCCGCATCGCCGACGAGTTCTACGACCGCATCCGCGAGCACGAGGGCGCCCACGAGATCGTCACCGGGGAAGCGCAGGTGGAGCGGCTCAAGGGATCGCTCGTCCACTGGATGACGCGCATCTGCACCGGGCCCTACGACGACGCCTATTTCGAGGAGACAGCGAAGATCGGGCGGGTGCACGTCCGGGCCGGCCTGCCCCAGCACTACATGTTCACGGCGATGAACCTCATCCGGCTCGCGTTCGAGGAGATCGCCTGGAGCGCCCTCGGCGGCGACATGCTCCCGGTCCGGGCGGCGGTGAGCAAGGTGCTCGATCTCGAGCTCGCCATCATGCTGGAGACGTACCGGGACGACTTCGTCGCGCGCGCGCAGCGCGCCGGGCGGCTGGACCGGGAGGAGGTCGGCCGCACGCTCGCGCGCACGGAGCACCGGTACAAGAGCGCCGTCGAGCTCGCCCGCGTCCTCGTTGTGGGCCTCGACGCGCACGCGGTCGTGCGGCTGTTCAACCGGGAGGCCGAGCGGATGACGGGGCTCGGGCGCGAGGAGATCCTCGGGATGCCGTTCGTCGAGACGCTCCTGCCCGAGGAGCTGCACGCCGATCACGGCGCGCTCGTGAAGGAGATCGCGGCGGGCCGCCGCGCCGACGCCGATCTCCTGGAGAGCAGCCTGCGCACGCGCGCCGGCAAGATCCGCGACGTGCGGTGGCAGCTCGCCTACGCGCCCTCCGCGGCGGACGACGAGGTGGTCCTGTTCGCGATCGGGCAGGACACGACCGACGAGAACGCGCTCGCCGCGCGGGTGCGCCAGAGCGAGAAGCTCGCCGCGGTGGGCACGCTCGCGGCCGGCCTCGCGCACGAGATCCGCAACCCCCTCAACGGCGCGCAGCTCCACGTGACCTTCCTCGAGCGAGGGCTCGCGCGCGCCGGCATGAGGGACCCGGACACGGTGGAGGCGATCAAGGTCGTCCGCGACGAGATCCGCCGGCTGTCGGTGCTGGTGAGCGAGTTCCTGGACTTCGCCCGGCCGAAGCCGCTGGTCCTGACGCCGACGTCGGTCGCCTCGCTCTGCGAGCGGGTGGTCCGCCTCGCCCTCGCGTGCGACGGCGCCAGCGCGCAGGCCGAGGTGAAGGTCGATCTGCCGTCGACCGACATCGTGCTCGAGCTCGATCCCGCCAAGATCGAGCAGGTCCTCCTGAACCTCCTCCACAACGCGATCGAGGCGGTGGCGCCGTCCAGGGACGGGACTGTCGTGCTCCGCGCGCGGCGCCAGCCGCGCCACGCCGTCATCGAGGTGGAGGACGACGGCGCCGGCGTCCCGAACCCCGACGCGCCGATCTTCGATCCTTTCTACTCGACCAAGCCGAACGGCACCGGGCTGGGGCTGGCGATCGCGCACCGCATCATCACCGATCACGAGGGGACCATCGAGTTCCAGAGCCGCCCGGGGAAGACGCTGTTCCGCGTCACGCTCCCGATCCGGCTCTCTGGCTGAGATCCCGCGCCCCTCGCGGCGCGCGGGGGCGGCCCGCGCCCCGCGATGGCACGCAACTTGGAAGATCGCCCGGCGTGGAATCCCTCAGCATCGAACAGCCGCTGATTTTGCTCGTCGACGATGACGTCCGCACGGTCCGTCTGCTCGCGCGCCTGCTCGAGGACGACGGCTTCCGGGTGGAGCTCACCACCGACGGCGCCCTCGCCATGGCGCGGCTCGCCCGGACGCCGTTCCCGGATATCCTGGTGACGGACTTCCGGATGCCCCACGCCGACGGCGTCGCTGTCGCGCGCTTCGCGAGGTCGCTGAGGCCTGATCTCCCGCTCTTCGTGCTCACCGGGTATCCCGAGCTCGTGGCGCGGCTCGGGCGGGGGTTCAAGCCCGCGGCGATGGTGCACACAAAGCCGGTCGACTACGTCGCCCTCACCGCCGAGCTCCGCTGCAGCGTGGAGGCGGTGTTCTCGGCGCACGCACAGCCGCCCCTCTCCTCGTCCCCTCCCCTCGCCTGAGCCGGCCGCGGGCGCGCCGAACCCCGGCGAACCGCTTGCACCAGCGCGCAACCGCTGCGACGCGCCGCCCCCTCCGGCCCCGGCCGATCCGCCGCCGCGCAGACGTTCTCTCCTCGATCGCCGCGTTGGACCCCGGCCTCCGCCGCCGGC
>NZ_JEMA01001253.1 GCF_001589285.1 Sorangium cellulosum
CAGTACGGTGGTCCCCGGTTGGGGGCGCGCTACTTCGGATGGAACTCGAGGCCCACGTCGAGCGTGTACGCGGTGCGCTCGTTGTAGAACGTCAAGCTCCGTGCTGCTTTCACAGGTGAAGCGCCGGAGAGCACGACGCTGAACTCCTCGACGCCGACGAGATCATCATCGCTGATGTGCGACGTCCCGCGTGGCTCTGGCGATGGGTAGAGGGCCTTGAACTCGGCGTACCGCTTGATCAGCACCGAATCGATCTCGACCTGGTCGAGGATCGCCTCCAGGAGGATGGACTCGACGAGCTCGATGGCCTTCCTCTTGACGCGGCTCTGCGCAGAGCCGCCCGAGTAATCTCGCTCCCACGCGATGACGATGAAGCCAACCCGAGAACCCGGCTCGACATCATCGTCGGCCAGGGCGGATACACCGAGCGCGAGAGGCGCGTCGTAGACATAGCGATTGCCTGTCTGGAACCCGAACCACCCATTATTGAGATCGGTCGCGAATATTCCACTCGTACGCGCGACGACAGCGCCCGAGTCATTGGGGCGGATCGCGAATGGAATCACCCAGAATCGCGGATCATCACCGTTCCACTCGTAGTTCAGCACCTTCGTGAATGCCGTCAACCCAATTCCTATCCGGTGAACGGGTCGCGGCGGCTGCTGTTGTTGCTGCTGGCGAATCCACTGGAACTCGGGAACAGCCGCAGTAAAAAACAGATTGGGCCAGGCCGCACGGAGATCGATCTCGGGTTCGATGTCGAGGGCCAATGCGAGGTAGGCCGACGATAACAACGCACCTTCGAGGTACTCCATTCTGACGTACGGGGGCACCGGATCGACTGCGGAATCCCATTCGTCGGCCTTCTTGTTCATCTCGTCGGCATCGGCTTCGAGCGCGCCGGCGGTGTGCATCGCATCCTCGACACAGCCGAACCACACACGACACGCCTCAGTCATCGAGCGCCACCCTGGTCGATCGTACGAGAGTGCTCGCTTCCCACGGACCTGCCAGATCTGCGCCATATCGCTGGTCCACCTGTGAAGCGAGTATCGATCGAAGATCTGGACGTCGAAGCCGCCGACACCCACCGGTGGCGACAGGAACGTTCCGACCAATCCGCCTTCTCCCTGGTCGAGCGAGAACACCTTCGCGAACGCCATCCAGATGTCTCGACTGGTCAACGACTTGAGAGTCGCATCGGCTCCAATCAGCGCAATCACGGCAGCAGGGAGAAATGAGACGCCTGGAGCCGCCAGAGGAACCCCGAACGTAGCCGCGAGAACGGCTCCGGTGAGGAACAGGCCGGTATCTGCGATGAACTTCCAGAGCATCACGTTCTTGAGGTACTCCGCCCGCAGATAACCGGCTGGCTGGGACGGATCACTGGCTGGAAAATCTGGGATCTTCCAGGCCTTCAATACCGATTCGTCGATAAAAGCGATGGTTTCGCGACTGACGGTGAATGGGTAGAAGTCTTTGACACCATCGCGCTGAAACCAGCCGACGGCATACGAGCCGATGACACCGTGACATCCACGCATCACGAGCTGGCGAGCGCCTTGCTCGTATGGAAGCGCGAGCAGGCCGTCACTGCTCCTGAAATAATCGAGGATGCCGTTGTGAAGTTGTCGCGCGAGGTCTCGCACCTCGCAGCGATATCCGAGCGGAACGCGAACCTGGTCGTAGACGCTGATCACCAGTCTCAAGGCGTGAAGCAATCCACCGTACTCGTCCCACGAGGGCTCTGCCCAGCAGTCCTCCGGAGTTCCGCGATACGTCGATGACGTCAGTCTCCAGCGAACGATGTAGCCCTTCAGGCCCTTGGCGAAGTCCTTCTCCAGCGCCCGCAGCCGCTTCAGGATGCTCAGGATCGCGCCCGAGATCACCTTCGCCTTGTCTTCTTCGTTGTGGATGCTCTCTCCTGCCTGGTGTTTGAGAAGCGCCGTCTGATACGTGAAGTGATACGACGCAGCCAGGATGGCAAGCAACGATCCTGTGAGAATATGTGGGTTGTCGACATCCTCGAAGACCGTGGCAGTGCGGAGATGCACGGTGGTCTCACCCGTAACATCCGTGAGCGCCTTCAGCAGGTTCGTTTGACCCAGCTTTGAGAGCGCGAGCTGCGCTCGCTGCTTCAGTACGGCGCTGTCCTTGATGGCCGCTCGCAGGGTCTTGAAGGTCTCGGGCATTTCGTCGTGGCGCAGCTCGATGACACCAGGCTCGATGGCGGTGCGCGAGAACGTTTCCTCCTTCAACACCAACAGACCGCGCTGCGCCTGCAATGTGACGTTGCTGGCGTCCTTCGTGCGGAACGTGTTCAGGCCAATCGCGACCCTTCCCGAATCGAACTTGTATTGCATTCGTTCTCCCCCGTCATGGCCCTTCGAAGGGCACGCTGGTCAAATGAGTGCTTCTTACACAACCTCGGGTGTTCGTACATCTCGCCGCGAGGGCCGCGGCTCGGCCTCTCGCAGCCGTGGCGCCCATTCTCGCCGATGGGGGGCGTCTTGTAAAGCCGGGCCCCCCGGCAGAGCGCCGATCGGTTCGAAACCACGCGGGCAACGTCGAGTCAGGCTCGGCCTCCAACGAGCTGCGCGTCTCGGCGCGGAGCCGGTTCGGGGTGCTGCGCGGCGAGTCCGTGGCCATGCGCCAGAGCGCGTAGGCAAATCAAGCCAGATCGCAGCGCGAGGAAGCGTAGCGCGGCAGAGCGAAAGGGTTGGACCGCGAGCGTCGTGATGGCTCGGTCCTGGGTCGAAAGAGCATAGTCCGGACGGCGCCGCGCGCGCCAAGGAGCGCATCGGGCGGCGCCGCGCGCGCTAAGGGGCGCATCGGCGTGCCGTGGGCACACGTGTCCGTCCGGGCGTTGGTCTGACCCGGGGCACGCCCGCGTACTTGGCGGTGTGAAAGCNACCCGGGGCACGCCCGCGTACTTGGCGGTGTGAAAGCGCGGCGGCGGA
>NZ_JEMA01001254.1 GCF_001589285.1 Sorangium cellulosum
GGCGCGCCGGTGGCGGCCGGCGACGCTGCCGGCGCGCCGGTGGCGGCCGGCGATCCGATGGCGACGCACCACGAGGCGCGCGAGGATCTGGTGCGGCTCTTCTCGCTGAAGGAGCTCACGGAGCGCGAGCGCAGGCTCAAAAACCCCGAGCTCTTCCTGGAGAAGAACTTCGGCGGCGGCACGCCGGCCCGCATCAACCAGGGCAACAAGGAGCTCGCGCGGCACACGCGCTCGAAGCAGCAGTGCCTCGAGGGCCTCGAGGGCGTCGTCCTCCAGACGGAGGAGCAGCGCGCCCGCTGCGGCGGCCACGAGAACATGGTGCCCGTCTTCAAGACCGCCCGCGGGAAGCCGAAGCCGGCCGCGTTCTGCATCGACATCTTCGAGTTCCCCAACAGGCCGTGCGAGCTGCCGATGGTGTGGGCGAGCCCGACGCAGGCGGCGTCCGTGTGCAGCCTGCAGGGCAAGCGCCTGTGCACCGAGGACGAGTGGAGCCTCGCGTGCCGCGGCGACCCGGAGGGCGGCGCGCCGAGGACGTACGCCTATGGCGACGAGCTCGACCTCACCGTCTGCCACACGCAGACGCGGCACCGCGAGATCGACGGCAAGCCCTGCGACGGCGACACAGCGCGCTCTGCCTACCAGACCTGCGCGACAGACACCGAGCCTGCGGGGTCGTACCCTGCGTGCCGCTCGCGGTTCGGGGTCTTCGATCAGCACGGCAACGTCGCCGAGATCATGACCCGCCGCGACCGCGACGACGGCAAGCTGTACAGCCAGCTCAAGGGGAGCGCCTGGTTCTACGTCGAGGTCGCCCGCGAGCACGACGCCCCCCGGCCGAAGAAGGGCCGGGAGACCTACCCCGATCACTGCGCCTTCAGCCCGCGGTGGCACGTGGAGCCGATGGAGAACGCGTGGCACGCGAACTACCACCTCGGCTTCAGGTGCTGCGCGACGATCCGCTGAGCCCGGCGCGGCGTCCGCGCGACCGGCGCCGCGTCCGCGCGACAGAGGGGCCGAGGGTCGGCCCGCGTGGGCGCGGATGCGCGGACAACGCACCTTCGCGGTGACCGAAACGAGAGTGTTTCTCGAGGCTTCTGAAAACGGCTCAACAAAATGAGCCCTGGAGCGCCACAAGCATCGATATTTTTCCGCGCCTCCACACCGATTTCATCTCGCATCCACGAGAGTGCGTTTGCTATCCCTATCCGCATGATCAAGAAAGCCAGTCTCCTCGGGTTGCTGGGTGTGGTCTCCGTCACTTCGCTGTTCCTCGGGTGCAAGGACGAGCCGATCGGCGGCGGCTCACAGGCCCTCGTGGCGGAGTGTGTCGACCCGGGCGCCACGATCCCGGAGGGTGAGTGGGTGTGCGGCGAGGAGCGAACCGTCGAGTGCACGGCGCCCTCGGGCGCGTACGTCGAGACCATCTATGCACAGCTCTCGACGGGCACCTGCGCCGAGGCGACAGTGTCTGTCTCCGCGGAGGGGCCGTTCGCGCTCGGCGCGCACGAGATCGTGGTGACCGCAGAGGTGGCGGGCGGGGAAGCGGCGCTCGCGTCGCTCTGCACCTCGGAGCTCGTCGTTGTCGATACCGTCGCGCCGGTGCTCACGGACAGGCAGCCCGAGCTCTGGCCGCCGAACCACAAGTTCCACACCGTCACGGTGGATGACTGCGTCGCGGTGGAGGACGCCTGTGACGACGACGTGCAGGTGAGCTTCACCTATGCGGCGAGCGACGAGCCGCGCAACGACACGGGCGACGGCAACACCGAGGTGGACATCGCGAACCTCGGCTGTGATTCGGTGGACCTCCTCGCGGAGCGGAAGGGCAACGGCGACGCGCGCGTCTACACGCTCGGCGTCCGGGCGGTCGACGCGGCAGGCAACGTGACCGAGGGGGAATGCCACGTGATCGTTCCCCACGATCAGGGCGGCAAGGTGCCGGTCGACAGCGGGATCGCGTACCAGGAAGAGGCGCCTGCCTGCGACTGACGTGACTGACGCCGGCTTGAGCCGGCCTGCGTCGAGGAGTACCGTTTCCCTCGATGCACGCGCTGGTCCCTTGTGCACGGATAATCCGCGGCAACTCCGGTGAGAGCCGGTGGGAGCTCGCGACCCGGCCCCCGGCGCCGCGCCTCCGCCCGTACCTCCGCGACTTCAGCGGCTACACCGAGGAGACGCCGGGACCGCTGCGGCGGCGCGAGCTCCCCAGGCCGCAGGTCGTCGTCATCATCGAGTTCGGGCCGCCGCTTCGCGTGTTCGACGCCGGGGGCGATCGCCCTTGTTCCCGGTACCCGGGCGGCTTCGTCGCGGGCATCGACGACACCTTCACCATCACCGAGCACGACGGGCTCCAGCGCGGGCTCCAGGTGAACCTCACCCCCATCGGCGCGCGGCTCTTCTTCGGGGTGCCGATGGCGGAGCTCACCGGGCGCGTGGTGTCCGCCCGCGATCTCCTCCCCCGCAAGCACGCCCGGCTGGCGGAGCGCCTCGAGGAGCTCCCCACCTGGGACGCGCGCTTCGACCTGATCGAGCGCGCGCTCGGCGAGCGCATCGACGAGGCCCGGATCGAGACGGGCGTTGTCTCGTGGGCGTTCCGGCGGATCGAGGAGCGCGGGGGCGCGGTCGACATGCGGGTCCTCGCGCGCGAGCTCGGCTACAGCCAGAAGCACGTCATCGGCCTGTTTCGCGAGCACGTCGGCGTCCCGCCCAAGCTCCTCGCGCGCCTCGTGCGCTTCGACCGGCTGGTGCAGCACCTCAAGGCGGGCGCCTCGGGGACGTGGGCGGAGCTCGCGCAGCGGTTCGGCTACTACGACCAGGCGCACCTCGCGCGGGACGTGAAGCAGTTCACCGGGACGACCCCGACGAGGGCGCGGGCGGAGCTCATCGAGATCCTCGGCCCATCGAACGAGGATCATGGGTCCTACGACGGGCGTTGCGATCGGCGGCAGGAGTAGGTGGTCAATCGGCGGAGACTGTCAATCGGACCCGAGATTGACCTGTCAGTGGCCACGTAGATACGCGGGAATCGGACGCAAGCTGGCTCCCGGAGATGGCCCCGCGGTAGACCCGCGGTGGTCGGCGTGACGAGAAGGGCAAGGGCTGGCGCGGGCGAGGCAGGCGCCGAAAAGCTGCGCGCGCCCCTCACGCAGGAAAGGAAATCTCTCGTCGAATGTAGGCCCGTCTGTCCATCGCGGTTGCCGAGACGCCCTCACGCCCAGCGCTTCCAGGCGCGGTGGCGTCGCCTCGAGGGCCGCGTGGGCATGCTCGGATGAACGTTCTCGTACAAGGAGATCTCGACATGACACGGATGAAGCTCTTCGGTTTTCTGATGGCTGGCCTCGCGCTGGTGGCGTGCGGCGATGACGACGTGGGCAACGGGGGCGAGACCGGGAGCGAGCTCGACGGCAAGCAGCTCGGCGCCCTGACGGCCGAGGAATCCGAGGAATTGTGCCATGACGTCGGCGCGCAGGCCGAGGCGCTCTCGAAGGAGGACAGATGCGAGCTCGCGGGGATGGCCGCCACCATCGTCGGAATGGATTGCGAGACCGCCAAGCAGGAGTGCATCAGCGCTCCGGAAGAGCCCGAGGAGGCCGAGGAGGCCGGATCGTGTGAGGGGCTCGGGTTCGCCGGCTGCACCGCGACGGTCGCGGAGTTCAAGGCCTGCGCGACCGCCACGGTCGATACGGTCGCGGCGCTCACGTGTGAATCGACGTTCGCCGACTTCACGCAGAAGCCCGCGGAGTGCGTCGCGCTCGAGAAGAAGTGCCCGGGGTTCTTCGAGGACGAGGAGGAGGAGACGGAGAGCGAAGGCCCCTGAGGTCGCGGCGCTCGACCCGCCGCGCGGCTCGACCTGGCCGGCAGGACCCCGCGGCGAGGTAAAATCTTTACAATACCCCCGACGTCGCGCTCCTCAAGATGAGGCGGGGCGCGATCCTGGCGCCGCCGCGATCTTCCACCAGGCCATGGTCGAGCTCACCCGCGGGGTCGCGCCGGGCATCGTCGGGGCCATCGACCTCGGCGGCGTCCGCCGGGTCGTCGACGTGGGCGGCGGCCACGGCGCCCTGCTCTGCGCGATCCTGGAGGCCCACCCCGCCGTGGAGGGGGCCGTCTTCGATCTCGAGCACGCGCGCGAGGGCGCGCTCGCGCTGTTCGCGTCGCGCGGCGTCGCCGCCCGCGCGTCGTTCGTCGCGGGGAGCTGCTTCGACGCGGCGCCGCCGCCCGCCGACGTCTACGTGATGAAGAGCGTGATCCACGACTGGGACGACGCGCGGAGCCTGCAGATCGTCGGCAAGTGCCGCGAGGCGATCGCCGACGGGGCACGCCTCCTCGTCGTGGAGCCGCCCGCGCCCACCGCGCGCGGGAACGCGACCCTTGACTGGATCCTCACGTTCAGCGACATCAACATGCTCGTGAACACGGGTGGACGCGAGCGCACGGAGGCCGAGTACCGCGCGTTGCTCGAGGCAGCGGGGCTCTGCGTGACGTGCGTGCGCGAGGCGCCGAGCTTCTTCCGGGTGTTCGAAGCGGTCCGGGCCTGAGCCCCGTCACGACAGCGTCCCATCCCACTTGCCGAGGCGTACCGTCATGATCTCCTCCGATGACTTCCAGAGACTCGCGCTGTCGCTGCCCGAGGCCGAGGAGCAGGACCACTTTGGCAAGCCGTCGTTCCGCGTGCGAGGGAAGATCTTCGCGACCCACTGGGTGGATCAGGAGAGCGCGGTCCTGAAGCTGTCGCTCGACGAGCAGGACAGCCTGGTGCAGGCGCAGCCCGACGTCTTCTCGGTGACGCCGTGGGGACACCAGGGCTGGACCCGGGTGGAGCTGCGTCGCGTCGACCGGACGCTCCTGGAAGAGCTGCTCGCAGGAGCCTGGCGTCGCGTCGCGCCGAAGCGCGTTGTCGCGCAATGGGAGGCCGGCCGCAGCGGTGAGCAGGCGGCGCCGCCGGGGTCTCCCGCACGCCCGCGGAGTCGCCGGCGCGCTACATGACGGCCCCGGAGGCGCACGGCCGGAGAGCGCCTCGGCCGCGCGCGGCGAGGCTCGCGCCGGAGGCGGCCGAGGTTTTTGTTTCCAACGGGAAGCAAAATTCAATCGTGACCGTAGTATGCTCGCTCCCGCGCGTCTGCCCGGTGGACGGATACAATCCGCTCGCTTCCTTCGACGGAGCCGCCCTCGAGCGCCGCGCGGGTACGCTCAGGTGAGCAATCTCGATCAAGGAGAGCTTGAATGACACGGATGAAGCTTGTCGGGGTTCTGATGGCTGGTCTCGCGCTCGCGGCTTGCGGCGGCGACGACGACGGGGGCGACGAGGTCAACAGCGGAGGTGACCTCGACGGCAAGCAGCTCAGCAGCCTGACGGCCGAGGAGTCTCAGGCGGTGTGCCAGGATCTCGCCGCGTCGGCCACCGTCACGAAGGAGGACGTGTGCGAGATCGCCGGCGCGTTCGCCAGCGCCTTCGGGGGTGCTGACTGCGAGGCCACGAAGGCAGAGTGCATGAGCGAGCCGGAGCAGCCCCCGCCGGACGAGGGTTGCGCCACCGCGGGCTTCACGGACTGCACCGCCACCGTGGCGGAGTACAAGGCCTGCATGACGGCCCAGGTCCAGGCCCTGAAGGCGATCACGTGCGCAACGCCGCTCGACACCGCCGCGGAGCCGCCCGCGGCGTGCGCGGCGCTCAGCGAGAAGTGTCCGGAGATCCTCGGCGGCCAGGCCGGGGGCGCCTAAGGCCTCTCCCCACCACGCTACCGGTCGATCTCGGGCGCGACGACATCGAAGCTCGCGATGAGCGCCACGAGGTCGGCCAGGAATAGCCCGGGGCTCTTGGCCTCGATCATCCCCATCGCGGTGAAGCTCCCCGTCCGGAACCGCGCCCGGTACGCCTCCTCCGCCCCCCGCCCGATCACGTAACACCCCATGTCGCCGCGGGCGCTCTCGATCCGCGCGTAGGCCTCGCCGTCGGGCCTCATCTTCTTGGGCAGCTTGCCCAGGATGTCGTCCTCGGGGTGCTCGTCGATCTTGTCGAGCGCCTGGCGGAGGATCTTCGCCGACTCGCGGCACTCCTCGACCCGGACGTAGAACCGGTCCCAGCAGTCGCCCACGGTCCCGTACCGACCGCGGCCCACGGGGACGTCGAACTCGAGCTCGGGATAGACTGAGTAGGCGTCCTCCTTCCGGAGATCCCATTTCACGCCGGAGGCGCGCAGGTTGGGGCCGACGAGCCCCCAGTCCTTCGCCTCCTCGGCCGTGACCACGGCGACGTTCGCCAGCCGCTTGATGAAGATGTCGTTCAGGCTGATGAGCCGGTCGAACTCGACCATGATCGGCTCGAAGCCGTCGAGCCACCGCTTCACCTTGTCGGCCCACCCCTTCGGCATGTCGAACGAGACGCCGCCGATGCGGTGGTAATTGAAGGTGAGCCGCGCGCCGCACAGCTCCTCGATGAAGTCGTTGATGTGCTCGCGCTCGCGCAGCGCCCACGGGAAGGGGGTGACGGCGCCGACGTCCATCGCCATCGCGCCGAGCGCGATCATGTGGCTCCCGATCCGGTTGAGCTCGCAGGAGATGACGCGCAGGTACTGCGCCCGCTTCGGCACCTCGATGCCCATCAGCTTCTCGCAGGCGCTCGCCCAGGCCTCGTTGGCGAACATCGCCGCGATGTAGTCGACGCGGTCGGTGTACGGCATGAAGCCGCTGTAGGTGCAGCGCTCGCCGATCTTCTCGATGCTCCGGTGCAGGTAGCCGACGTCCGGCACCGCCTTCCGGATGATCTCGCCGTCCGTGGAGATGACGAAGCGGAGCACTCCATGGGTCGACGGGTGATGAGGCCCCATGTTGAGCGTCATCTCGTCGTCCATCTCCTGCCCCTCGCCCCCGCGGTCGACGCTGAAGATGACCTGGCTCATGACGCGTCCGCTTCCTTCTTCGGGAGCTTGATCTTGAAGAGCTCGATCGGGTTCGGCCGCTGCGTCGGGATGCCGCGGTACTCCGCCTTCTCCTGCCAGTCCTTGCGGAGCGGGTGGCCCTCCCAGTCGTCGGGCAGGAGCAGGCGCCGGAGGTCCGGGTGCCCCTCGAAGCGCACCCCGAGCAGGTCGTAGCACTCGCGCTCTTGCCAGTTCGCGGCCGACCACACGTCGACCAGCGTCGGCACCGACGGGCTCTCGCGATCGAGGAACGCCTTGAGGACGACGCGGTGCTTCTTCGCGTACGAATAGATGTGATAGACGACGACGATCTTCTTCAGATCGGGATAGTCGACCCCGGTGATGCACTCCAGGTAATCGAAGGCGAGCTCCGGCGCCTCGCGCAGGTGCCTGCACACGGCCTCGATCTTCTCGGGCGCGACCTGGAACCAGGCGTCGCGGTCCTTCGCGGACACGGGGTGGAAGTCGAAGACCGCCTCTTCGCCGAGGCTCGCCTGTAGCGCCTGGAAGGTCTCTTCGGGTGTCATGAGGTGCCGGGGTGGCCAGGGTGGATGAATCAGCCGCCCGTCGCGCCGCGGCGGTCGAGGGCCCGCTCGCTCTTGATCTTCTCCTGGATCTTCAGGAGCCCTTCGAGGAGCGCCTCGGGGCGCGGGGGGCAGCCGGGCACGTAGACGTCGACCGGGATGATCTGATCCACGCCCTTGCAGACCGAGTAGGCGTACTGGAAGAGGCCGCCGCAGTTCGAGCAGCTCCCCATCGAGATGACGAAGCGGGGCTCCGACATCTGGTCGTAGAGGCGCTTCACCCGGGTCGCCATCTTGTACGTCAGCGTCCCCGCGATGATGAACAGATCGCTCGACCGGGGGCTCGGCCGCGGGGCCGCGCCGAAGCGCTCGAGATCGCCGCGCGGGCCGCCGGTCTGCATCAGCTCGATGGCGCAGCAGGCCAGGCCGAAGAGCATGTACCAGACGCTGTTCGATCGCCCCCAGTTGAGGAGCCAGTTGACGGTCTGATCGACGCTCGTCGTAATGACGCCGCCGCCGTCGCTCTCGTACTTCGCTTCCCAGCCGCGGGGCGGGGCCATCAGGTTCAGGTTCGATGTCATGACTCCGCTCCTGCCTCGGCGACGGCCGCATGCCCCGCCGCCAGGCCCGGCGGCGCGACGTCGCCCGCGCTCGCGGTCGTCAGCGACGCGCGCGGCTGAGCCCGGCTGGTCACGTTCTGCGCCCCGCGCGGATCCCCCTTGATGGCGCGGATCCAGTTGAGATCGCCCTTCACGAGGACGTAGACGAAGCCGAGCATCAGGATGGCCACGAAGAGGAAGATCTCGATCAGCGCGAACAGCCCGCTGCCCTGCTCCACCCAGCGCTTGAACACCGCCGCGACCGGGTAGAGGAAGGCGATCTCGACGTCGAAGACGATGTAGATGAGCGCGACGATGTAAAACCGCGGGTTGAAGTTGAACCACGCGGGCCCGACGGGCGCCTCCCCGCACTCGTACGTCGCGACCTTCTCGGGGTACGGGTTGCTCGGGCGCAGCAGCTTGCCGAACAGCAGAGAGCCGAGGACGAAGCCGATCGCCACCAGGAAGAACGCGGCAACGCTGGCGTATGCCATCAACATCGAACGGAACCTCGCTCGGCTCGCCCTCCCCCGCCGCGGGCGGGAGAGCGCCAGATCCAGGGGGTTATGTAGGTGAAAAGATGAACCGCGGCAAGCCGGCAAACCCTGAAGGGGCGGCGCTCTCAGCCGGCGCCTGCGCGCTGTTTCATGCTGTTTCTCCAGGATGTTCCGCGGGCTCCGCGCTGCCCCTCGAACCCTCGTGCTCCAGGTCGCGCCGCGCTGCGGCGCGGCAACGCGGTGAGGCGACGCTCGAAGGCGCTGCTCGGGATCGACAGGAAGCGCCGGGCTGGAGTATCGGTCGAGCGTGGGTCTCGTGGACGTCGCGGTGCTCGCGGCCGTCGAGGGGGCGGCGCTCGCGCTGTCCATCTCGGCGACCGGCCACGGCGCTGCGGCGCGGCTCTGGCTCCGCGCGGCCGACGGCGACGCGTGGCTCGCGGCCGCGCAGGCGCTCG
>NZ_JEMA01001255.1 GCF_001589285.1 Sorangium cellulosum
CCCCGCGCGGCGCCAGGGAGCGCCGCGCCTGCACGACGCCGAGCGCTATCTGCAGCGCCGAGGTCCGCAGGCGCGCGAGGTCGACGCCCGACTGCGTGAGCGCGCGGTGCGCGGCCGAGCTGCGGTCCGACAGCAGCGCGAGCAGCAGGTGGAGCGCGGCGGGCTCCTTCGCTGTCGCGCGCTTCGCGACGTCGCGCGCGCCCCCCATGGCGCGGCCGATCGGGTCGGGGCCCTCGTCGTCGACCGAGCGGGTGGCCTTGAGCAGGGCCTCGTCGTCGAGCCGCCGATCGCGCAGCAGCTCCGCGGCGGGGCCTCCGCGCAGGGCGATGGCCGCGAGGAGGTGCACGCTCGACAGGCGCTCCTTGCGCTGGGCGGCGAGGTCCTGCGCGAGCTTGCGCAGCGTGACAAGCTCGGCGTGGGAGCGAGGGCTGGTCATCCTTGCAGAGGTCTCCGGCCCCCCGGTTCGCATGCCCGGCGCGGGCGGGCCAAATTTCGGACCGGACGTCCCCTGCGCGCCCTCGACGCCGGCGCTGCCGCGCGGTCCCGGCGCTCGCCACGGCAACTCCCGAAAAATCAGCGGATGAGAAGAGGACCGCGAGGGCGCAGGGGGCGCAAGGGAACAGAGAAGAGATCTCTTCCCCTCTTCCCCTTGCGGTCTCTCGCGCTCTCCGTGTCCTGCCAGCCCCCGCCCGCCACACCATGTGTTCAATGCATGGATGGAATGTTCCGTCGGCCCAGGGCACGTCCGGGAGGGACAGCATCTGTCGTGCGCGGGCGAGCCGCTGTGTGAGATCAGCGCCGCTCGCGTCGCCGCGCGACGATCGCCTTGCCCTGACGCGCGAGGGCACGACGAATACCTGCCTGGAGATCGCGCTGCGTCAGGAGGTTTCCCAGATCGATCCCCTGCGCGACAAACGTGCGGGCGACGTCGGGTGAGGCCCCGACGAGGACGCACGTGGCGCCCAGGAGTGAGGCGGCGCGCGTGGCCTGGAGGAGGCGGTCTGCCACATCGGCGTCGAGGACGGGCACACCGGTGATGTCGATGAGCACCGTCTCGGCCCGGTGGCGCTGGATCCCCTGGAGGAGCATCTCCAGGAGCCGGGCGCCGCGGGCAGAATCGATGGTCCCCACGAGGGGCACCACGAGGATGCCCTCGTGGACCGGGATGACCGGCGTGGACAGCTCCTGGATGACGTCGAGGAGCTCCCGCTGCGTCGCGAACCACGCGAGCTCTCTCTGCATCGCCTCCTCGGCGCGCTTCTTCTCCGTGATGTCTTCGACCATGACCACGAGATACTGAATGACGCCGCGCGCGTCGGTGAGGGGCACCTTCACCATGTGAAGCCACCGCTCCCCGGCGGCCCCGACCATGCGCGCCTCGGGGACATCCACGACCTCGCCTTTCTCGATCACGGCCCGATCCATGCGATCGAGCCGCTCGGCCTCTTCTCGTCGTTGCGGGAAGAGGTCGAAGACGGTCTTGCCGAGAGCGCTGCTCCGGGGCACACCGAGGACCTGTTCGTAGCGGCGGTTCATCCGGACGAGGCGGAACTCCGTCGCTTCCTTGATGAAGACCGAGACGGGCACGTGGTCGAGGATGGTGTCGAGGAAGCTCTCGATGGGCACGGCCCCTGGCGCGTCGTGCGGCGCTGTCGGGCTGCGGACACAGACGAGCGCGCCGCGCGCGCCATCGACGCGAAGCGGGGTGACCGAGATCTCGCCGGGGGTCGCGCCGGGCGCGCCGCCCCGGAGCACGATTTCGACCTGTTCGCGCTTGCCTTCGAGGATTGCGCGGATGCCGGCGAGCACCTCTTGCGCTTCGCCGGCGAGCCCCTCGAGCGACGCGGGCAGGACGGCCGGCGAGCGCGCGAGGGACACCGGCCAGGCGGGGAGCGCGCCGTCCGCGATGATCTGCTCCAGGCGGGGATTGGCGCACCGGAGCGCGCCGTTCGCATCGAAGATCGCGGCGGCGACCGGCAGCGCGCAGAGGAGCGGCAGGGGGTCGACGCCGACGTGCGGGCTGGGCCCATCGAGATCTAGGGTCATTCGATCCTTCTGTTTCGCACGAGCGGCCCGGCGCTCTCCGAACTGGACGACCGTCGAACATCCTAACCTTTCGACCCGCTCTCCGGAAACTGCAGTGCGTTCGCGATAAATGTAATAGTTTTAACAATGCCCTGAGGTGGCGCTATCGGCGGGGCCGCCCTGTAACCGCAATCGAGCTCGTGCCAGCAGAAGCCCTCGGGCGACGAGATCGGGTCGCCGCAGGAGAAGAAGTCGTGACTGCGCTGGTCATGGCAGCCGCGCTCGTCGGAAAGATCGAGGCAAGCAGCGGCCCCGTCGCAAGGGAATCCCCACGCGCGGCGGCCATCCGCACGCTGCAGGCACGATAGCGTGCCGGCTGACGGCCCCCCGCCGGCCGCACACTCTGGCACAGTGGGAGGGCGCATCGTCGGGGTCGCGCCGTAGGTTGGCAATTCAGTCTGGCATGCAGCTTGCCATCTGTCCCACGGCTGGCGTCGGCGCGTCACGTGGCCAGCGGGCTCGCGGACCGCACCCTCGACATCGCGGCATACGAGGGAGAGGCGATCGGCCACGTGAGCTCGACGCCTTGGAGGTCCTCGTGAGAATTCCTATCGTATCGCGTTTGCTGGTGGTGAGTGGAATGCTGTGCGCGGCCGGATGCACCGAGCTCGTCACCGACATCGGCGCGCAAGGCGCAGCCGGCGAGGGCTCGGGAGGAGGCACCGGCGGCGGAACGGCAGGCGGTGCGAGCACGGGAGGCGAGGCGGGCACCGGAGGCCTCGAGGACACGGGAGGCGAGGCGGGCACCGGAGGCCTTGAGGACACGGGAGGCGGGGCGGGCACCGGGGGTGCCAGCGAGGGNTGAGGACACGGGAGGCGGGGCGGGCACCGGGGGTGCCAGCGAGGGGCCGCTGCCAGATCCCGTCCCGTCGCGGCAGACCGTCACCTTCGAGTTCCACAACGCCTCCGCGAGCCTCGCAGGAGTCCAGGTGTCAGGGCGTCTGTGCAGCGGATTCGAGGTCTGGAAGGTGGAAGGCGATGAGACGACGCTCGTCAATCGCGAGGTCGATTCCACGCAGGCGGCTTGCTCCACCTATGTCGACGATCTGGAGACAGGGACCTACGAGCAGGTGGCCCCCGGCGCGACACTCCCCCTCGTATGGGACGCTCGTGAAGAGGTCATCTACAAGCGTACCGTGACCTGCACGATCCCCGAATCCGAGCTGCCCAGCATCGTGGTGCCAAGGGGCGTCGCGCAGCCGGTCGCCCCCGGGACGTACGAGGCCGTGTTCATCGTGGGCCCGAGCGCAGAGGAATGCGGGTTCGAGGTGGCAGAGAATCGCTACGATTGCCTGGGCTCCTTCACCTACGATACCGTCGGCCGTGCCTGCCAGACCGGTGGACAGCGGATCGGCGTGAGGTTCGAGCTCCCGGAGACCGGCGATCTGCGTGTGCCGGTGGAGTACACGGGAGACTAGATCAGGCCTTCCTGCTGTCGCCCTGACGCTCTCCTCCCCGGCACAGGCCTGCCGCTCACCGGCGCCGCTCTCCCCGGTGCCGGGTCGTGAAATGTAGTCCTGTCACGCCATCTGCCTGCCCGCGCGCGATGCTCCGCGCGATGGCGACGAAGGTCTCTGGTGTCTGGATTGTAAATTGTTGAGGCCGATTGAGAATGAGCCTCGAATGTCAATTGTCGATTGTCAGCCAGTGCGTGGCTGGTACAACCAGGGAGCTGTCTTGATCGTCCGGGCGTGACGATCTTCGTCACGTGATTGGATAATTACAACGGGTCCGGGTTGGAGAAGCTTATGCCAATGACTCGAAGGCTTGGATACGGTCCTATTTTTCTTCTGCTGGGAGCTTGCGGGGTCGACGGTGCTGAGGGGCTCGCTGTCGATGTGCAGGACGACAGTGCCCCGGTCGTCGTGTCGAGCGTCTCGGATGGCACGTATCTGATCAAGTCGGTCCAGAGCGGCAAGTGCCTCGACATCAGCGGCGGCAGCAAGGAGAGCGGCGCCAGGGTGCAGGTGCGGTCCTGCAACGGAGCGGAATCGCAGAAGTTCCAGGTCTCCAGCGCCGGAGGCGGCGCCTTCAAGATCGCGAACGTCGGCAGCGGGAAAGCCCTCGACGTGGCCGGCGGCAGCCTCGATGCGGGCGCCGCGCTCCGCCAGTGGGACTACGTCGAGGGAGAGCACCAGCAGTTCACCTTCGTGAACCGGGGCGGCAACGACGTCAGCATCCAGGCGGTGCACACCGGCATGGCGCTGGATATCTACCGGGGCAGCACGGCGGACGGGGCGGCGATCGTCCAGTGGCCGTGGCGCGGCGGGGCCAACCAGCGATGGACCTTCGACAAGGTGGACGGCGGCACCACCGGCCCGACCCCGACGCCGGGCGGGGACGACATCCTCGTTCCGGCGTCGGGCGCGTGGCTCGGGCAGTATTACGGCGACGGGAGCATCTCCCAGACGAGCGCCAGGCTCGGGCGGACGCTGAAGCTGCACCTGACGTACTACGATTTCACCCACAACTGGGTGGGCAGCGTGACGAAGGCCGACCTCGACGCCGGTCGCGTCCCGTTCGTGAACTGGGAGGTCTTCGACACCCCCCTCGACGAGATCATCGACGGCTCCCACGACGCGATGCTGGCGCAGCGGGCGCGCGACGCGAAGGCGCTCGGCAAGAAGCTCTTCGTGGACTTCGGCGCCGAGATGAACGGCGAATGGTCGCCGTGGGGCGGCGCGCAGAACGGAAGGAGCCCCGACAAGTACATCGCGGCCTACAGGCACGTGCATGACGCGCTCCGGTCCGCGGACAACATCGTGTGGGTCTGGTGCCCGAACGTGACGGATGAGCCGCGCCAGGCGTGGAATCAGGCGATGGGCTACTACCCGGGAGACGACTACGTGGACTGGACGTGCGTCGACGGGTACAACTGGGGATCCTCCGGCGGCGGCGGATGGCAGAGCTTCCGCGACGTGTTCAAGAACATCTATCCGAAGCTCGCGGCGAAGGGCAAGCCGATCATGATCGGCGAGATGGCCTCTGCGGAGTCCGGCGGCAACAAGGCAGCGTGGATCGACCAGATGATCCCGACGCTGCGCTCCGACTACCCCCTGATCAAGGGCGTCATCTGGTTCGACGTCAACAAGGAGACGGACTGGCGCATCCGCTCGTCGAGCGCGTCGCTGGCCGCCTTCGTGCGCATGGCGAACGATCCGTACTTCAATCCTTGACGGTGGCGCCCGGGCGCGGACCTATCAGGTCGACGCGCTCTCCTGTGCTGGCCGTGGCGGCAAGATGCGCCTTTCAGGCGCTGTGACCGAGCCAGGACGCGCGGGCAACGTCGCATGCCGGAAATCAGGTGGCCAGCGCGTCTCGACGACGAGCGGGCATGACGAGCACGACGAGCGCATGGCCGGCCCATGGCGAGGGCGTGGCGTCCACGGGAGCGCACACTTTCGACGCCCTGCCCGGTTGCCCGGCCCCGTACCGCCCCCTATCTTCATAGGTCCTTCGGCTTGTGAGGAAGCGTGCGCAAAGAGCCTGCTCCGGCTGCATTTTCTGATTTCATCTTGCTCCTCATCTCCGCCGCACCGAAGCTCGGCCTGCCGCTGGAGGCGATCCTGCGAGGTGCGGCGCTGCCGCCGGGGGCCCTCGGTCAGCGCGGGGTGCCGATCCCCTTGAGCGCGGCGCGGTACGTCTGGTCGTCCGCCGAGCGGGTGAGCGGCGACCCCATGCTCGGGCTCCACGTCGCCGAGACGCTCGACGTCGGCACGCTCGACATCCTCGACTACCTGTCGCGGAGCAGCGCCAGCTTCGGCGCGGCGCTCTCCCGCTTCATCCGCTTCGCCCCGCTGCTCGCCGACTCCGGCGTGCTGAGCTTGCACGCGGACGGCGGCAACGCGCGTTTCCGCCACGTCGCTCCCAACGGCGTGCCCGCCGTGTCGGAGCTCCTCGCCGGCATGACCGTGCTCCGGGCGCGGGCGTTCTCCGGCGAGTACCTCCGCCCGCTGGCCGTGCGCTTCCGGCACCACCGCAAGCGCGGCGCAGGTGCCTATGAACGGATCTTCGACGCGCCGGTCGAGTTCGGCGCCCCCTTCGATGAGCTGGTCTTCCGGCGGGAGCACCTGGACATGCCGTTCCGCTCCGCCGACCCCCGGCTGTGCGAGATCCTCGAGGCGTCCGCGCTGCTGCGGCTCCAGCAGCAAAGCCGCGTCGACGCGCCGCCGCCCGCCGCGGCGTGCAGCTTCGTCGAGGAGGTCCGCGAGGGGCTCCGCGAGTGCATCGCCGAGGGCAACCCGAACATCGACAACGTGGCCGAGCGAATGGGCGTGAGCCCCCGGACGCTCCAGCGGCGTCTCCGCGAGGAGCGCACGTCGCACCGCGCGCTCCTCGCGGAGACGCGCGCCGCGCTCGTGGATCGGTACCTGGCCAGCGCCAGCCCCTCGCGGCACACGCTCGCCGCCGAGCTCGGCTACGCGAGCGCCCGCTCCGTGTCCCGCGCGCTCAGGCGCCGGTAGACGCGCCGCGGCCGCGAGGTCACCCGCGCCCCCGCGCGCGGGCGCCGCGACGGCGGACCCGCGCCGGGGAGCCCGCCGCGATCACGGGTGCCACGCGAGCTGGAGTTGCCGGCTGCCCGTCGTGCTCACCTGGTAGACGACGGGGGTCGCCGCGCCCGGGAACGGCGTCGAGAACTGCGTCGACCAGCTGTTCGCCGCGGGGCTCTGGCTCGGCCCGCCGTTGATGGACACGGTGACGCCGTTCAGCGGCTGGCCGTCCATCGAGGTCACCTGGAGCCCCAGGTTCGCCGGCGTCCAGCCGGTCGGGTAGTGCGCCGGGTCGATCTGGAAGCACGCCGTGCCGTTCACCGTGGCGAGGGTCACCGGCCCCGCCTGGCCGAGGCTCTGGCAGGTCACGGTCGGGTTCGGGTTCTTGTAGACCCCGAACGTGTACTGGCGCGCGAACATCGGGACGCTGGAGCTGCCGGCGTGGTCCGCGAACACCGTGATCTGGTGGCTCCCGGTCTCGGCGAACTGGTTGAAGCTCAGCGAGTAGACGCCGTCGTTGGCGGTCGTGTCACCTTGCGAGGGCCCGCCGTCCGAGAGCGTCAGCGGCGTGACCGCGCCGCTCGGCGCCGTCATCTCGCCGCTGACCGTGGCGCCCGTCACCGGGGCGCCCAGGTGGGTCACCTCGGCCTCGACGAACAGCGGCTGTGACCCGACGTTCAGGCCGTTCGTCGTGATCCGGAGCTGGATATCGTCGATCAGCGTCGACACGGAGGAATAGAGGTAGAGCGTCGACGACGATTTGTTCTCGGCGCAGAACCGCCAGAAGCCCTCCTCGTACGACTGCGTGAGGTTCAGCGAGAAGCGCTTGAAGTTGTCGGCCGAGAAGAAGGTCATGTCGGAGCCGGAGGCCCCGTAGTTCGTCTCGGTGATCTGGGAGGTCGGGTGCTGCGACGGCGGCGTCAGGTACACGTCCGGGGCGACGCTGCCGACGAAGATCATCGTGAAATCCACGATCTGGGCGGCGGAGACGAGCACGTCTGTGCAGTCCGTGTCCCCTGCGAGGATCGGGGTCAGCCCCTGATCGATCATGCCGCCCTCGCGGCAGTCGTTCGCCATGCGGTTGAACGCGCCGAGCAGCTCGAGCTGGTCGATGTCGGAGCTGACGTCGGCGCGCATGAAGAGCCCGGGCGAGATGCCGAAGTTCGTCGCGATGTCGCTCATCATCGCCTCGTCCGCCCCCGACCCGAGCGCGATCGAGTGGACCTCGTCCACGCGGTACATATAGTCGCCCCAGAAGTCGTCCGGCGCCGGCGGCGTGTTGTGCTGCCCGTCGGACAGGAGGACGACGCACTCGCGCGGCCCCTTGGTCGGGTTGGCCGCGGTGAGCATGTCGAGCGCCTGCTCGAGGCCTGCGCCGATGGACGTCACCCCGTTCGCGACGAGCGCGTCCACGGCCGCGTCGTAGCCCGACGCCGGGACCTGCGTGAGCGGGAAGGACTCCGAGGCCGTGTCCGCGTAGCTCGCAAGGCCGAGCTGCTCGGTGAACGACTGCGAGCCGGGCACGTTGCTCGAGGCGAGCGTGTTCCCGTAGATCTTCGCCGCCTGCTGCGCGAGGGCGAGGTTGGTCCCGGCCATGCTGCCGGAGCGGTCGATGACGACCACATGGTTGGTGTCGAGCGGCGTGACCTGGGCCAGCGCGGTGGACAGCCCCGCGAGGCCCGCGAGGAGGCCGGAGGTGATGCCTGCGAAATTTCGAGTCGCGTATCTCATCGTCGTCTCTGATTCTTTCTCTGCGTTCCGCTGCGTTCTCGGAAAGACACGGAAGATCGGGTGAATGCGGCGCCGCCGGGCCCGCGCATCGGCGACGGCGGGGCGGGGCGGGGCGGG
>NZ_JEMA01001256.1 GCF_001589285.1 Sorangium cellulosum
CGGGCCCCGCGCCCTGCGCCGCGCCCGCGATGTGGAAGGCCAGCGCCGGCGCGGCGTCGCCGGGGAGCGTCGCGCCGTCCTCGGGCGCGTCGAACACCGTCCCTTGCGAGGGCTCGTCCTTCGGCTCCGCGGCGAGCAGCACGATCAGCGCCTCGTCGGTCGCGCCCCCCTCGTAGATGACGTCGTCGAGCTCCGGCCCGGACGACGTCCCGCTCGACGCGCCGTCGTGGCCGTGGCCGCACGCCCCGGCGTACATCGCGGCCGACACGAGCGCCGCCAGCGCAGGGACGAGCAGCGCTCGTCGCAGGAACGGTCTCCGGCTCATCACGGCGCCTCCGCCCACGGATCCGCGTGGCGCGGGTCCGTCAGAAATTCGTCGTCGGTCAGGCTCTTCAGAAAATCGATCACGTCCGCTTTCTCCTCTGCCGTGAGGTCGAACCCCCTGATGAGCTCGCTCTTGAACCGGTTCTCGCTCCCCACGCCGGCGTTGGGCCCGGACGCGATCGTACGCCCTCCCGCGGCGTAGTGGTCGAGCACCTCCTCGAGCGTCTCGACGCTGCCGTCATGCATGTAGGGCGCCGTGAGCGCGATGTTGCGCAGCGTGGGCGCGCGGAACCGGCCCATGTCCGCCTCGACGCCCGAGACGTCGTAGACCCCGGCGTTGCCCTCCGGGTACGCCCCGGTCCCGCCGATGTTGTAGAGACCGGTGTTGTGGAACATCACCTCCGTGAAGGTGGTCCCGTCGTGCTGCACCGAGTCCGACAGGTTGAAGCCGCCATGGCAGTGGAAGCACTCCAGCCTCTCGGAGAAGAAGAGATCCATGCCGCGCAGCGCCGACGCCGACATCCCCGAGGGGTCACCGCCGTAGCGATACAGGTCGTAGGGCGAGCGGTACGAGATCAGCGACCGCTCGAACGCCCCGATCGCCTTGGTGATGTTGGCGAGCCGGATGGGATCGTCGTCGCCCGGGAACGCCTGGGGGAAGAGCTCGCTGTACAGCGGCTCGTCGCGGAGCCGCTCGAACAGCTCCTGTTCCCTGCCCGCGAGCCCGAGCTCGACAGGGGTCTCGCCGAACATGGGGAGGAGCGCCTGCTCCTCGAGCGAGTCGAGGAGCGGATTCCCCCAGGTCAACGTGGTCAGGTACGCGACGTTGGCCAGGCTCATCGAGCCGCGCGAGTGCATCTCGCCGGTCGACCCCATGGCGCTCCCGAGGCCGTCGGTGAACGCGAGCTCCTGCAGGTGGCATGAGCCGCAGGAGTACGTGCCGTTGCCGGAGAGGCGCCTGTCGTAGAACAGCCGCCGGCCGAGCTCGACCTTCGCCGCCGACATCGGGTTGTCCTGCGGCACCTTCGGCACCGGGAAGCCCGGCGGCAGCCCCCAGTCGAACGCGCCCTCGCTCCCTCCGCCGTCGCCGCCGCCATCGCCCCCGCCGCCGCCCTGGTCGCCGCCTCCCCCGGTCGCCCCGGGGGCGTCCGGCGGGTCCGCGCCGTCGCCGCAGCCGGAGGAGAGGGCCGCGAGCGCGGCGACGAGAGAGGAAGCGGCGAAGCAGCGGAGAGCGATCCCCAGAGAAGACATCGGCATCCCCCCTATTCTACCCTGAAGAACGCCTGGTGCTCGGGGCGCGGCGAGCCATCGGTGACGTCGATGCCGAGCCGGGTGAACACCAGCGCGCACTCTGGATTGGTCGGCTCTGACATGCAGCCCTCGCTCCCCCCCACGTCGCTGTCCAGCACGAGCGCTCCATAGTCGACGAGCACCTTCGTCGTGAGCGGGTCGACGCCCTCGAGGACGACCTCGGCGATATTCGGGCGATCGCACGTCACCTCGCCGTCCGCGCCGGAGACGCAGCCGGTGCTGCCGACATGCACGATGAAGCCGCCCTGGCCCGCCTCGGCGGCGCTGTCGATGCGCAGGAACTTGTAACCATGGGTCCAGTTCCACCACAGCCCCGACAGGTTGAGCGGCGAGGGCGCCGTCGACGCATCGCCGTGGTTGAGCTCGGGCGGGACGCCCACCCTGAACGACAGGCCGTTGTACTCCCCGGCCGGAACCGCCCCGCGCACAACCGAGTTCGTGTCCTGCGTCCCGTTGGCGCAGCTCCCCGACTTGTCCTCGAAATCGAGGAGCGCGACGTTCTGGTGCTGCCACAGCCCGTCCTGATCGAGCGCGACCGGCACCTCCTCGCCGTCGGCCCGGCGCAGGCGCACGTCGTGAATGTACAGGCGGAAGTCGTTGAGCCTCACCTCCGTCTGCGAGGTGCCGACTGCGTACGAGTCCCCGCAGGAGAACACGTCGTCGCCGACGCGGCCTTCGAACTGCAGCTCGACGGGAATCGTCCCTTCATCGCCCCCTGCCCCGCCGCCGCCTTCGCCGGCGCCGCCCGCCCCGCCAGCGCCGCCGTTCCCCCCGCCGCCGGCGCCGCCGGTGCCCGTCGCGGTCGCCGTGGCGTCGACGGGATTCGCCCCATTCTCGCCGCCGCCGCACGCGACGAGCGAGAGCGCCACGCCGACCACCGGAAACAAGAGCCGTGATGCACGAAGACCGGATTTCATGAGAGCCCTCCTGGGGAACGACGCGCGCCACGATAGGCCGCGTCGCAACCAAGCTGAATGCGACATGTTGTCGCGATCGCTATCGCGGTGGGCTCCAGAGCGCGAGTCGGGTCGACGTCGAAAAAGAGGGGTCGACCGGACCGGCGCCGCGCCCGGCCACCAGAGGATAACGCGGGCGCCGCTCGCTCGCCGCCTGGGACGGCGCGACCCGCGCGCGCCCGCGGCGCCGCAGGCGAGCGAGCGCGTCCAGAGCGTGGCACAAAAATGAAAAATCGTGCTACGACCCGCCCGGCTGAATGATCCGCTCCCTGTGCGCGCCGCTCGCGTCGCTCCTTATCACCACGGCCGCCGCGGCGGCACGCGCCGCCGACGACGTCGCCGCGCCGCCCCCCGGCGGGGCCCCCGNGCCGACGACGTCGCCGCGCCGCCCCCCGGCGGGGCCCCCGGGGCGCCGGAGGCC
>NZ_JEMA01001257.1 GCF_001589285.1 Sorangium cellulosum
CGCCGGCCGCGACGCCGCCGTCGACCGCTACGTCGCGGTGATCACGACGCTCCGGGCGGCGCGGCGGTGGCTCAGGGCGTACACGGCACCGGGGCGCCGCCGGAGCCGCTCGTCGCGGCCCGTACGCGCAGAGCGCCCGCGCGGATCTCCCCCACCGCCGCGGAGGCGGCCTCGTGCGCGTCGAGCGCGCCGCGCAGCACGAGCGCCCTCCCCCGATCGGCGGCGACTTCATCGAGCGTCCCCTCGAGCACGCCCTCCGCCAGGCGAACGAGCGGGGCGACCTCGGCCAGGCCTCGCGCGAGCCCCCGGGCCGCCGCGACGAGCCCGGACGCCGCGGGGGTGGAGATCGCGACGGCCGCGGCCTCCTCGCACAGCTCCTCCGCGACGGAGCCCACGTCGCGCCAGCACCCGACCGCCGCGCGCAGGCCGGCGAGCGTCACCAGCGTCGAGGGCGTCGCGTGCATCGCCTCGACCGGCGGCGCGTGCGCCCGGACAGCCGCCGCGCTCTGCGCCGCGGCGATGACCGGCGCGAGGGCCAGGAGCGCGCGCTCCAGCACGCGCGTGGCCTGCTCGACGCGGACGAGGCGCTCCTGCACGTCGGCGCTGCCGAGCGGCGCGTCGCGCTCGACGAGCGCGGAGAGCCTGTCGGCGACCTCGATGGCGAGCTGCTCGAGGCCGGCGACGACGGGCGGCTCGAAGCGGCGGGGCACGACGTCGAGCACGCAGAGCGAGCCGATCGCGTGCCGGCCCACCCGCACCGGCACCCCTGCGTACGCGCGGATGCCGTAGCTCTCGACGAGCTCCTTCGGGACGCGCTCGTCGCGCAGCGCGTCCTCGACGAGCAGCGGCGCCTCGTCGCGCACGACGAGCTGGCAGAAGGAGTTGCTGCGCGAGGTCGCGCAGCTCACCGCGAGCTCCAGCGGCAGGCCGTGGTGCGCGCGCAGGAGCTGGATGTGGCGCACGACCAGGCTCACGAAGGCGATCGGCGCCCGCGCGAGCTTGGCCGCCCGCGCCACGCAGGCGTCGAGGAGGGCGTCCGCCTCGGTGCGCAGCATGGCGCCGCGCAGCTCGGCCAGGCGGGCGGGGTCGTTCAGGTCGGCCATGGCGGGGAGGTTACCAGCAAAGGCGGCACGAAGACGCCGCGCCGGCGGAGCGCGCGGCGCGGCGTCTTTCGCGGCCGTCCGCGCGACGGGCATGCGCCTGCGCCGCGGCGACCGACGTCACCCCCGGCGCGCCGCCGTCTCCCGGGCCCGCACCGCCGCGACGAACGTGCCGAGGTGCACCTCGACAACCCGGCTCACGTCGGGCGTGTAGCCGCCCGCGAGCACCCACGCGATCGGGATGCGCCGCTCGAGCGCGGCCCGGAACACGACTTCGTCGCGCGCGCGCAGGTCGTCGTGCGTCAGGTCGAGCGGCGAGTACGGGTCCTCGCGGTACGGGTCCGCGCCGGCCTGGTAGAGGATCAGGTCGGGCGCCGCGCGGTCGATGGCGGGGCCGAGGTGCCGCTCCAGGAGCTCGAGGTACGCGGCGCCGCCGCTGCCGCCCGGGACCGGGACGGACCAGCTGTTGTCCGTGTCCGGCGCGCGCTCGCCCTCGACGTCCCGGTACGCCCGGTTCTGCTTGTACCAGTTGCCGTAGATCGAGAGCTGAAACGCCCACGGCCGCGACGCGAGCAGCGACGCGGTGCCGTTGCCGTAGTGGAGGTCCATGTCGACCACCAGCCCGCGGCGGATGCGCCCCTCGGCGCGCGCGCGCTCCAGGGCGACGACAAGGCCGTTGAAGGTGCAGAAGCCCTCGCCGTGATCGGCGTGCGCATGGTGAAAGCCGCTCGCGAGGTTGCCCGCGATGCCGTCCTCGAGCGCCGCGAAGGTGGCGGCGATGCAGCCGCCGTTCGTGTGGCGGACCGCCTCGGCGAGCGCCGCCGACCACGGGAACTTCTGGGACTCGGCCAGCGCCCGGGGCTCGCCGGTCGCGATCGCCGCGAGGTACCCGGGCGCGTGGACGCGCAGGAGATCCTCGTCGCTGACGGGCCCGGGCTCCTCGATGCGCGCGGGCAGGCCGCTCCGCTCGATCGCCTCGCGCACCAGGGCGAACTTGCGCATCGGCATGACGTGCTCGCCGATGTCCGCGAAGTAGCGCGGCGAGTGGAACACCCGGATCGGGGGCGGGGCGGCCGCGCCGGCGGTCACTTGCAGACCGACTCGAGGACGTCGAGCGCCTCGGCCGCGTGGCGCAGGGCGAAGACGAGCGCCGGCCGGAAGCGGAGCGTGCGATCGCCCGAGCCGCCCACCTCGAGGCCGCGGTTCCGCAGCGCGGTGAGCGCCGCGTCGCGCCGGGCGGCGTGGGGGAAGTCGACAGCGGCGAAGGTGCCGATGCCGCGCGCGCCCGAGAGCACCCCGGGGTAGCGGCGGCAGAGGTCCTCGAGGCCGGCGACCAGGCGCTCGCCGGTCGCCCGCGTGTTCTCGAGGAGCCGGTCGCGCTCGATGACCTCGAGGATCACCTCGAGCTGCGCGCCGCGGAGCGGGTCGCCGAGCCAGGTGCTGAACAAGCGCAGCGCCTCGACCGGCGCGAGCTCCTCGCGGCAGTAGAAGCCGCCGAGCTGCATCTTCTTCGAGAACGTCACCATGTCCGGCGGCTCGGGCAGGTCCCACGCCTCGTGCGCCCAGAGCACGCCCGTCCCGCCGCCGCAGGTCTGCACCTCGTCGACGACGAACGCGACGCCGCGCTCCGCGGTCAGGCGGCGGAGCGCCTGGAAGAACGCCGGGCTGGCGTGGCGGTCGCCGCCCTCGCCCTGGATCGGCTCGACGATGAGCGCGGCGACCTCGTCCGGGTGCGCGTCGATCGCCGCCTTGACCGCCTCGAGCGAGCGCGCCTCGGCGGCGCGGTTCTGCTCGGCGTGCTCCGCCTCGGGGAACTGGTTCGCGGGGAACGGCACGACGGGCCAGTCGAACGCCGGGATGTCGAGCTTGTGGATCGGCTTGCTGCGCGTCGCCGAGAGGGCGCCCATGCTGCGGCCGTGGAAGCCGCCCTCGAAGGAGATCACCTTGAAGGCGTTCACGCCGGGCTGCCGGTTGAGCATGCAGGCGGCGAGGTCGCCGTCGCTCGGCTGTGCGCCGCCGCGCCGGCGCCGGGCGAGCCGGATGAACGCGGCCTTGAGCGCGTTCTCCACCGCCTCGGCGCCGGTNGTTCTCCACCGCCTCGGCGCCGGTCGTGAACGTGAAGACGCGCGTGTGCCCCTTCGGCGCGACGCGCATCAGCGTCTTCTCGACGATGTCGACCCACTCGGGCGCGGGCGCGACGCCGAGCGCGGAGCGGTAACCGGCGCACCAGTCGAAGCGTCCATTGCGCCAGGCGGCGAGCAGATCCGGGTGGTTGTAGCCGATGGGCACGGCGGCGATGTGCCCGTAGACGTCGAGCAGCACGTTGCCGTCCACGTCGACCATGTAGTTGCCCAGGCTCTTCCGCGCGTCCTGGTAGAAGTGGATCGGGCGCGCGTCCTGGTGGCGGTGGTGGCGGGCGCGGAGCGCCTCGGACGCAGGCCCCGGGATCTCGGTGCGCATGGCGGCGCGCTCGGGCTCACCGGGGATGGGCGGGGAGATGCTGGGCTGGGCGTTCATTGTCTGACTCCATTGCAACGGGGGCGGCGGAGCGTCACGCGGATCCGCCGCGCGCGTCGGAAGCCCTGACGCGCACGACGATCGACTTCGACGCGGGGGTGTGGCTCTTCTCGGCCATGCTGCCGAGCGGCACGAGCACGTTGGCCTCGGGGAAGTACGCCGCCACGTTGCCGCGGGGGATCTCGTAGAGCACGACGCGGAACGCGCGCGCGACGCGCTCCCCGTCGGAGAAGCGGCTCGTGACGTCGACGAGGTCCCCCTGCACGAGCCCACGCTCGGCCGCGTCCTCGGCGTTCATGAACACGACGCGGCGCCCGCCGCGCACGCCGCGGTAGCGGTCGTCGAGCCCGTAGATTGTCGTGTTGTACTGATCGTGGCTGCGGATGGTCATCATCAGCAGCTCGCCGGGCTCGAGCTCGTGCCGCGGCAGCGGGTGCGCGATGAAGTTCGCCTTGCCCGTCGCCGTGCGGAACTCGCGCCGGGCCGCCGCGTTCGGCAGGGCGAAGCCGCGCGGGTCCTTCACCCGCGCGTTGAAGTCGTCGAACCCGTCGATCGTGCGCTCGATGAGGTCGCGGATCCTGTCGTAATCGGCGGTGAGCTCCTCCCACGGCACGCGCGACAGCGCGCCCAGCGTCGCGCGGGCGAGCCCCGCCACGATGGCCACCTCGCTCCGCAGCACCTCCGAGGCCGGCGGGAGGTTGCCGCGCGAGCTCGACACGACGCCCATCGAGTTCTCGACCGTCACGAACTGCGGCCCTCTCGCCTGCACGTCGCGCTCGGTGCGCCCGAGGCAAGGCAGGATGAGCGCGCGCCTGCCCGTCACGAGGTGCGCCCGGTTCAGCTTGGTCGACACGTGCGCCGTGAGGTCGCACCGCGCGAGGGCGCGCGCGGTGAACGCGGTGTCCGGCGTCGCGGAGAGGAAATTGCCGCCCAGCGCGAAGAAGACGCGGGCGCGCCCGTCGGCCATCGCGGCGATCGCGGCGACAGTGTCGAGCCCGTGGCGGCGCGGCGGCGAGAAGCCGAAGTTCTTCTCGATGCGGTCGAGGAGCTCGGCGGGCGGGCGCTCCCAGATGCCCATCGTCCGGTCGCCCTGCACGTTGCTGTGCCCGCGCACCGGGCACGCGCCCGCGCCGGGCCGGCCGATGTTGCCGCGCAGCAGCAGGAAATTCATGACCTGCTGCACGTTGGCCACGCCGTTCTTGTGCTGCGTGAGGCCCATGGCCCAGCACGCGATCGTGCGCTCGGACCGCATCGCGATCTCGGCCGCCGCGCGGATCCTGTCGCGCGGGACCCCGCTCTGCTCCACGATCTCGTCCCACGGCGTCGCGCGCACCGCGGCCGCGAACGCCTCGAAGCCGTCCGTGTGGCGCGCGATGAACGCGCGATCGAGCACGGCCCCCGGCCGCCGCTCCTCCTCCTCGAGCATCTCCTTGATGAGCCCCGTGAAGAGCGCGACGTCGCCGTTGATGCGCACCTGGAGGAACAGCGTCGAGATCGGCGCCCCCGGGCCGACGAGATCGAGCGGGTGCTGCGGGTGCTGGAAGCGCTCGCTGCCGACCTCGGGGAGCGGGTTCACCGTCACGATCTCGCAGCCGCGCTGCCGCGCCTCGCGCAGCGCCGAGAGCATGCGCGGGTGGTTCGTCCCCGGGTTCTGGCCGACGACGAAGATCGCGTCCGCGATCTCGAAATCCTGAAGAGATACGGTACCTTTGGCGACCCCGATCGCCTCGCGCAGGCCGACGCCGCTCGACTCGTGGCACATGTTCGAGCAGTCGGGCAGGTTGTTCGTCCCGAGCTCGCGCACGAAGAGCTGGTAGAGGAACGCCGCCTCGTTGCTCGTGCGCCCGGACGTGTAGAACACCGCCTCGTCCGGCGAGCCCAGCGCGCGCAGCGACGAGGCGACGATGTCGAGCGCCTCGTCCCACGACGCCGGGCGGTAGTGGGTCGCCCCCTCCTCGAGCAGCATCGGGTGGACGAGCCGCCCCTGCTTGCCGAGCCAGTGGTCCGACTGCTTCGAGAGCTCCTCGACGCTGTGCTTGCGGAAGAGCTCCGGCGTGACGCGCCGGAGCGTCGCCTCCTCGGCGACCGCCTTCGCGCCGTTCTCACAGAACTCGGCGACGGAGCGCTTCTCCTCGGGCTCGGGCCACGCGCAGCCGGGGCAGTCGAAGCCCTCGCCCTGGTTCACGCGCAGGAGCGTGCGCACCGCGCGCGAGACGCCCATCTCGCCGACAGCGTGCTGCAGCGTCGCGCCGATCGCCGCGAGCCCGCCGGCGGCCGCGCTGCGCTCGCCGATCCGGGGCGCCTCGGGCTCGGGCGGCGGCTCGGCCTGCACGTCGCGCAGCACGTCGCGCGCGCTCACGACGCCGCCTCCGCCGGGACGGCGACGCGCTCGCGGCCCGCGTACACGTTGAACCGGCCGTCGCGCGCGAAGCCGACGAGCGTCATCCCGTGCGCCGACGCGAGCTCGGCGGCCAGGCTCGAGGGCGCGCCCACCGCGACCATCACCGGGATCGACGCCCGGAGCGCCTTCTGCACGAGCTCGAACCCCGCGCGCCCGCTGACCATGAGCACCGCGCCCGGGTCGGGCAGCCTCCCGGCGAGCAGCGCGGCGCCGACCAGCTTGTCGACGGCGTTGTGGCGGCCGACGTCCTCGCGGAGGTCGGCGAGCGCGCCGCTCGCGTCGAAGAGGGCCGCCGCGTGCAGCC
>NZ_JEMA01001258.1 GCF_001589285.1 Sorangium cellulosum
GGACCGCGCCGCGCTGGGCGGCGCCGCGCCGCGGCCGTCGCAGCGCCGCGCGTCGACGCGGCCCTGGGGGACGACGACGAGTCGCCCTTCGCGGGCGAGGCGCACCTCTTCGAGAGGGAGGAGCAGCTCGATGAGGACGACGCGGTCGAGCCCGCGGAGCTCGACGCGGCGGACGAGGAGAGCGTGGCCGCGTTCGCAGAGCCGGAAGCGCTCGACGTGCCCACGCCGTCGCCCATCCTGCCCGTGCGCGAGCTGCCGGCGCGGCAGCCCGACGCCAGGGTGGCCCACCGTGACCTGCCCGTCCGCGGGCCGCGCGACCTGCCCGCGCACGAGGCGCGTGACCTGCCTGCACGCGAGCCGGATGCCCGGGTGGCCCACCGCGAGCCTCCGCCGGCCGGCGGCCCCGAGCGATCTCAGGGCGCCGCGCCGCGCGCGCCCACGATCGTCGACACGAGCCGCGAGCTCGTCAGCGAGAAGCCGGCCGTGGTCAAGGTCGTCCCGGCCACGGGGGCGGGCTTCCGCCTGCCGATGACCGACATGCTCGACGCGGCCGCGGGCGGGCGCATCCAGCTCGACGCGGATCAGCTCAAGGCGACCGCGCAGCTCCTCGAGAAGACGCTCGCCGACTACGGCGTCAGCGGCAAGGTCGAGGAGATCCACCCGGGGCCGACCGTGACGACGTTCGAGGTCTCCCCCGCCGCCGGCACCAAGGTCTCGAAGGTGGCGGGCCTCGCGGACGACCTCGCGCTCGGCCTCTCGCGCAAGGTCCGCATCGTCGCCCCCATCCCCGGGAAGAACCGGATCGGCTTCGAGATCCCGAACGAGCATCGCCTGCCCGTCAACCTGCGCGAGCTCGTCGAGGACCGCCGCTTCGTCGAGATGAAGGCGCCGCTGCCGTGCGTGCTCGGGCGCGACATCATCGGCACGCCGTACTTCGCCGACCTCGCGTCGATGCCGCACGTGATCGTCGCGGGCGCGACCGGCGCGGGCAAGAGCGTCGGCCTCAACGTGATGCTGGTGAGCCTGCTCTTCCGCAAGACGCCGGAGGAGCTCAGGCTCCTGATGATCGACCCCAAGGTCGTCGAGCTCGCGCCCTTCGACCGCATCCCGCACCTGCTCCTGCCGGTCGTGACCGACATGAAGCAGGCGGCGAACGCGCTGAAGTGGGCGGTCGACGAGATGGAGCGGCGGTACCAGCTCTTCGCGAACGCGGGGACGAAGAACATCACGACCTACAACGCCTGGGTCGAGCGCGTGCAGCGGGGCGAGGCGCGCCCGCCGAAGCCGCCCGCCAAGGTGAGCGCGATCGGGGCCGACGGGCTCGAGGTGGAGATCGACGCGGCGAAGGACGGGTCGGACGCGGCGCTGCCGGAGAAGATCCCGTTCATCGTGATCGTCGTCGACGAGTTCGCCGACCTGATGATGCAGCAGGGCAAGGACGTGGAGGCGAGCGTGGCCCGGCTCGCGCAGAAGGCGCGCGCCGCCGGCATGCACGTGATCCTCGCGACGCAGCGGCCGAGCGTCGACGTGATCACCGGCATGATCAAGGCGAACTTCCCCACGCGCATCGCCTTCCGGGTCGCGCAGAAGGTGGACAGCCGCACGATCCTCGACGAGCAGGGCGCCGAGCACCTGCTCGGCCGCGGCGACATGCTGATCAAGATGAACGGCTCCAACGACACGCGCCGCGTGCAGTGCCCGTTCTGCTCCGAGGAGGAGGTCCAGAAGATCACCGACTTCCTCCGGCTCCAGGGGGAGCCGGTCTACGACGAGGCGATCCTCCGGCCCCGCGACGAGGAGGGCGAGGAGCCCGACACCGCCGACGCGGAGGCCGATCCCATGTACGACGCCGCGGTGCGGATCGTGGCCGACACCCGGCGCTGCTCGACCTCCTGGCTCCAGCGCAAGCTCGGCGTCGGCTACAACCGCGCCGCCAAGCTGGTCGAGGCAATGGAGAAGCGCGGGCTCGTCGGGCCGGCCAACGGCGCCAAGGATCGCGAGGTGCTCATCGCGCCGATCTGATCCTCACGGGATCTGTCTTGACGCCGCGCCGCAGCGCGTGTTGGCACGCGGTCGACCCGGGCGAGCAGGCCGAGACGGATGTTGAGGAGAGCACAGCCCCGGCGTCCCCGCCGCCGGGGCGGCGCGCTAGCATGGCGGTTGTTTTGACTTTCCCGTTCGAATGCTTCATGGAGCACGCAGGATGGCGCCTGAGGAAACGCGCACGCGTCTGATCGCTCAGATCGCGAGCCTCCTGAAAGAGGGAACGATGCCCGCGGACGCCCGCGCAGCGGGGCTGACGCTCATCGGCTGGCTCGCGAGGCGCATGCCCGGAGAGGCGGCGTCGCGAGACGGTGTCGACGAGATGTGCCGCCGCGCCGCGGTCCTGGGCTGCCGGCCGCGGCGCATGGGCGGGCGGCGGTCCACCTGATCGGGCGGCGCTGATCGGGCGCCGCGGGAGAGCCGCCTTGTCGACGCGCCGGCCAGCGCTCCGCGGCGCGCGAGGCGGTCGCCCTGCTCCCCGGAGCCTCCCGCCCGATGCGCGGCCGCGACGGGCGGCGGGCCCCGGCGGCCGTACACGGTGGCGCGACGGCCGGAAGCCGACCTCCGTGCCGTAATTTGTACGTGCCGTATCCAGCGCGGCTAAGCTCCTGGTGGCGCGGTATCCCGCGCCGTGAGGCTCGCGCGACGCTCGAACAGGGACGTCGGCTCGCCAAGGTACGATGGGGTCAACGGCCGCTGTTGGGCCTGTGATAGGTGGTGTTGCTCATGGCGAACCGCGTGGTCGCCCTCCCCGAACCGCACCCGAATGACGATGAAGATGTCGTGTGGGGGATCTCCACGGCCAGCGCGCTGTGGGCGCGAGGCGAGCGACGTGACGCCATCGTGTGGCTGCGGCGCGCGGCCGACGCGGCCGGGGCCGCGGGGCAGACGTTCCGCGCCTCGGAGCTCGGGCTCTGCGCGACCGCGCTCGAGGAGGTGATGGCCTCGGAGGTCGGTCAGCCGAGCGATCCCGACCTCCTGGAGACGATCGACGAGGACGACGAGCTGACCCTGACGTCCGACGACACCGAGACCGACGACGAAGGCCCGCCCTCCGACGAGCAGACATGGCGCCGCCGCCGCTCGCTCACCGAGGAGCTGCGCGCCTCGATGCCCTCGATCGAGATCGACATGTTCGAGCCGCTCTCGGAGCCGGAGCTGGCCGCCGAGTCGGAGCGCCTGCCGCCGCCGCTGTCACGGCCGTCGCCGGTGATCCACCCGGCCGCAGACGACGCCCCCGGCCCCGCGGCCCGACCGATCGCGCCGTATGCCCCGGGGCTTCCCGGCGTCGCGCAGGGCAGCGCCCCGCAGCCCGCGCCGCCGCCCCCGCCGCAACGAAGGACGCAGCAGCCTCCGGGCGCCCCCTTCCCGCAGGCCGCGCNGCAGCCTCCGGGCGCCCCCTTCCCGCAGGCCGCGCCGCCCGTTCAGCCGCCGCCGCCCATCGCGCCGGCGGCG
>NZ_JEMA01001259.1 GCF_001589285.1 Sorangium cellulosum
CGGCGCCGCCCGCGCCCGCCCGGGCCGCCCCCTTGCCGTTCGCCCCCCCGGCCCGTAGGGTGACGGCGCCGTGCCCCTCCTCCAGCTCCGCCGCAGCGCCGGCGCCGCCGCCCGCGACCTCACCGCGTTCCTCCCGACGACCCGGGAGGAGATGCGCGCGCGGGGGTGGGACGCGCTCGACATCCTGCTCGTCAACGGCGACGCCTACGTCGACCACCCCGCCTTCGGCGCCGCCATCATCGGCCGCTTCCTCGAAGGGCGCGGCTTCCGTGTCGGAATCATCTCCCAGCCCCGCTACCAGGACACGAGCGACCTCCTGCGGATGGGGGTGCCCCGGCTCATGGTCGGGGTCACCGCCGGCAACCTCGACTCGATGCTCAACAAGCTCACCGCCCAGAAGAAGGTCCGCAGCGAGGACCAGTACTCGCCGGGCGGGCAGGTGGGCCTCCGCCCCAACCGGGCCTCGATCGTCTACGCCAACCTCTGCCGGCAGGCGTTCCCCGGCGTCCCCATCGTCCTCGGCGGCATCGAGGCGTCGCTCCGGCGCATCGCCCACTACGACTACTGGTCCGACCAGGTCCGCCGCTCGGTCCTTCTCGACGCCAAGGCCGACCTGCTCCTCTTCGGCATGGGCGAGAAGGCCGTCTGGGAGGTCGCCGACCGCCTCCGCCGCGGCGAGCCCGTCCGCTCGATCCGCGACGTCCGGGGGACGGCCTTCCCCATGCGCAAGGGCGAGTGGGAGCCGATCGAGGGCTCGCGCTACGTCGCCGACGGCAAGCCGGTGATCCTCCCGAGCTACGAGGAGGTCGCCGCGGACAGGCGCGCCTTCGCGGAGATGTCGCGCGCCTTCCAGTTCGAGACGAACCCCGGCAACGCGCGCCCGCTCCTCCAGGCGCACGGCGCCGAGGCTGTCTACTTCAACCCGCCCGCGTTCCCGCTGGAGACGGCCCAGATGGACGCGCTCTACGACCTGCCGTTCACCCGGGTGCCGCACTGGTCGTACGACGCGCCGATCCCCGCCTACGAGACGGTGAAGCACTCGGTCGTCACGATGCGCGGCTGCTTCGGCGGCTGCACGTTCTGCTCGATCACCGAGCACGAGGGCCGGGTCATCCAGTCGCGCTCGGCCGAGAGCATCCTGCGCGAGGTGCGGGCGCTCCGGCGCATGGACGGCTTCCGCGGCGTGCTCAGCGACCTCGGCGGGCCGACGGCGAACATGTACCAGATGCGGTGCAAGGACGAGGCGATCGAGAACGCGTGCCGGCGGCTCTCGTGCGTCTTCCCGGAGGTCTGCGAGAACCTGAACACCGACCACGGCCCGCTGCTCAAGCTGATGAAGGCGGTGCGCGAGGAGGAGGGGATCAAGAAGGTCTTCATCGCCTCCGGCGTGCGCTACGACCTCGCCGAGCGGTCGCCCGAGTTCATCGAGGAGCTCGCCGCGCACCACACGGGCGGCCAGCTCTCTGTCGCCCCCGAGCACAGCAAGAAGGACGTGCTCGACAAGATGAAGAAGCCGGGCATCGAGAGCTACGAGCGCTTCGCCGAGCAGTTCCGGTGCGCGAGCGAGGAGGCCGGCAAGAACCAGTTCCTCGTGCCCTACTTCATCTCGGGGCACCCGGGCTCGACGCTCCGGGACATGGTCGACCTCGCCGTGTACCTGAAGAAGAACGGCATGCGGCCGCGCCAGGTGCAGGATTTCATCCCGACGCCGATGTCGATGGCCGCGTGCATGTACCACACGGGGATCGACCCGCTCACGCGCGAGCCGGTCTACACGGCGAAGGATCTGCGGGAGAAGAAGCTCCAGAAGGCGCTCTTGCTCTACTGGGATCCGGCGCACCACGACGAGGCGCGGGAGGCCTTGATCAAGGCGGGCCGCGGTGATCTCATCGGCACGAAGCCGCACTGCCTCGTGCCGCCCGCGGCCGGCAAGGGGGCGCCGCCGCGCTACCTCGCCAAGGTCCGCGGCGAGCGCCGTGGGAAGCCAGCCGATGCGACACACCGCCGAACCCGATAAGGACCGGACCTTCGCCGCGAAGCTCGGCGACCGCGGCCTGTTCCCGCACCTCGCGCCGCTCGTCTACGTGAACCACGCGGGGATCTCGCCCCCGTCGCGGCCGGTGCGCCTCGCGATGATGACGCTGCTCGACGACTACGCCGCGCGGGGGGCGGCCGCGTTCCCGGCGTGGTTCGCGCAGCGCGCGCGGCTGCGCGCGAAGCTCGGCCGGCTCATCGGGGCGGCGGCGGCTGACGACATCGCGCTGGTGCAGAGCACGACGCGCGGGCTGACCGACATCGCCCTCTGCTATCCCTGGCGGCCGCGCGACCGGGTGATCCTGTTCGAGGGCGAGTTCCCGGCCAACGTGACCCCGTGGCAGCGCGCTGCCGCGATGTTCGACCTGGAGCTCGTCTTCCTGCCGCTCGGCGGCTTCGCGGACGGCAGCGGCGCGGGCCTCGCCCGGCTCGAAGACGAGCTCCGGCGCGGCGCGCGGCTCGTCGCTGTGAGCGCTGTGCAGTTCCAGACGGGCCTCCGGATGCCGCTCGCCGCGATCGGCGCGCTCTGCCGCGCGCACGGCGCCGAGCTCTGCGTGGATGCCGTCCAGGCGGTCGGCGCGACGCCGGTGGACGTCGAGGCGGCGGGGATCGACTACCTCGCGTGCGGCGGGCACAAGTGGCTGATGGGCCTGGAGGGCACGGGCTTCCTGTACATCCGCCGCGAGCGCTTGCCGGCGCTCCGCCCCGCTGTCGCGGGCTGGCTGAGCCACGAGGACGGCGTGAGCTTCCTGCTGCAGGGTCCGGGGCACCTCCGGTACGACCGGCCGATCCGGCAGCGGGCCGATTTCGTGGAGGGGGGCAACCTCAACGCGGCTGGCTACGCCGGGCTCGAGGCGGCGGTGGATCTGATCCTGCAGATCGGGGTCGAGCGGATCCACGAGCACGCGAATCGCTTTCTGGATCCGCTCGAGGAGGCGCTCCGGGAGCGCGGCTGGGAGAGCCTGCGCGCGGAGGATCCGGGCTTGCGGGGGTGCGCGCTCGGGGTGAGGCCGCCGGGCGGCGTCTCGGTTGTGGAGCTGCACCGGGAGCTCACGCAGCTCGGGATCGCGTGCGCGATCCCGGACGGCGTGCTGCGGTTCTCCCCGCACTGGCCGAACGCGCTGGACGAGTGGGAGCAGGTGCTGCTCTCGACGGACGAGGCGCTCTCGCGGGTCGCGAGGGCGTGAGTCGCCGCGAAGGGGAGTCTCGGGTCAAACCTTCTGCTCGTCCGAGCACCGCCGTGTTCTGACCAGATAGGATAGCAGCCCGCGTCAGGGCTGCGCCTGGAGCTTCGTGTCTGTTTCGCGTTCGGAAGAATTCGAACCACAGAGGGCACAGAGGGCACAGAGGGCACAGAGGGCACAGAGGAAGAGAATCAATCTCTGGCCTCTCCATCCCTCTATGTCTCTTCTCTTCCTCTGTGCCCTCTGTGCCCTCTGTGGTTCAAACTCTCATGAACCAGAGATGGGCCCGGACGACGCGGNCTCTCATGAACCAGAGATGGGCCCGGACGACGCGGTACTCGCGCCCCCTCACCGCCCCCGCTCGTAATCGAGCGCCGCCTTCTCCACGACGTCCCAGTCCCTCGCCGCCCGCTCGGCCTCTGCCACGAGCTCCGCCGTGAACAGCGTCAGCCCCCAGATGCCGTTGTCCCTCCGGCGGAACGGATACCGCGTCCCGCGCGCCGTCTCGACCGTCGCGCGCTCGCCCGTCACCTCCACCTTCCCGATGCCGGACAGGTCGCGCCGGAGGCGCGTGATGAAGCCCTGCCTCGCGGCGAGGTCGACCCACACGTCCGCCCCGTCCTCGGCCATCGCGTGCGCCCGGTACTGCTCGAGCAGGCGCGTGCGCTCCGGCTCCGGATAGCTCGCCTCGATCCGCTCGAACGCCTTCCGCCGGTAATCCCGGACCGTGTAGGCCGCGTGCTGCGCCCGGTCCTCGAGGTACGGGAAGCACGCGCGCGGCTCGCTCGCGCCGATGTTGTACGCGATGCGGAGATACGCGCCCTCGGGCGTCGTGTCCGGCGGAAACCGGTTCAGCTTGATCAAGACGAGCAAGAGCGCCACCGCAGCGACGGCGGCGGCGCCCCAGGTGATGGCGCGGCGACGGGTCATGTTCGAGCCTCCATGCGTGCGAGGGCGGCGCCCCGGCGCTGGCCTCCGCGCGTGGCGCTCGCGCCCGAGGCGCCGGGCCGGGGCCTAGAGGTGGCCGCCGAACTGCAGGTAGAGCGACGCGACCTGCCCCCTGTCGAACGCCGGCCCCGCCGGCTCGTCCAGCGCGAGGAGCAGGCCGGCCCGCATGAAGAAGGTCTTCTGGCTGTCGTACACGAAGTACGGCATCAGCGAGACCTGCGCGTCGTCGGCGGCGTCCGGCGCCGTCGGGACCCACACCATCCTCAGCGAGACGCCGCCGCCGAAGCCGGCGCGGCTCTGGAACTCGGGCTCGACCTTCGTCTGGAACACGACGTCGAGATCGTTCGAGCCCAGGTATCCGATGTTGCGCACCCGGTCGCTCAGCGGGGGCATGAACGTGAGATCGCCGCCCGCCCTGAGCACGAACGGGCGCCCGAACCGGTACTCGATGCCGCCGAACCCGCCGATCGGCAGCGTGTCCGTCGCCCAGAGGTGCGCGTCGTACAGGGCCATCGCCCACCCGGCGGACGCGGTGGCCCAGCGCCAGTCGACGTCATCGACCGCGTTGAGCGGCAGCGAGATGCGGCCGCCCGCGTACCACGTGAGCTTGCCGTCGATGTCCGAGTAGTAGAGCGCGAACGTGGGGTTGCCGAGGCCCGCGCGCGACTCGCTCCTGAGGTCGACGCCGCCGCGGCGGCTGTCGATCGAGAGCGCGACAGGGAACTGCAGGTTGATGAACAGGTCGGGCGTCGGCTCGAACTGCACGAACGGCACGGTGGCGAGCGACGTGCCGTAGTAGCGGGCGCTCCACATGTAGAGGTCCACGCCCGCGTCTGACCGGTGCACCGGCGGATGCCAGGCGCGCGCCTCGGGGGCGGCGGCGAGGAACGAGGCAGCGGCGGAGGCCGCCAGGGCGAATGCGCGGAGCCATCGGGGCGTGCTCATCTCGAGATCTGCCTACCGAGATCCTGACCGCGCCGTCAACCGCGTCGCGCCCCCCCTTCCTGAGAAGCCGGCGCGCCCCTACGATGCGCCCCATGTCCCGCACGAGACCCGAAGCCCCTCTCCTCGAGGCGCTCCAGCGCTCGATCCTCGTGTTCGACGGCGCGATGGGCTCGCTGCTCTACGAACGCGGGGTGTTCGTCACCCAGAACTTCGAGCAGCTCAACGTCACGCGGCCCGACCTCGTGAAGAAGGTCCACGCCGACTACGTCGCGGCGGGCGCGAACGTCATCGAGACGAACACCTTCGGCGCGAACCGGTTCCGCCTCGAGCGCTACGGGCTCGTCAACGAGGTGCGCAACTTCAACCTCGCGGGCGCGCGCATCGCGCGCGAGATCGCGGGCGGCGACGCGTACGTCGCCGGCTCGATCGGCCCCACCGGCCTCGTGCCCGGCGTGGCCACCCGCGACGACCTCGCCGCCGCGGCCGAGACCTTCGCCGAGCAGGCGGGCGCGCTCGCCGAGGGCGGCGTCGATGTCCTGGTTCTCGAAACATTTCGCCACCTCGACGAGATCAAGCTCGCCGTCGAGGCGGCGCGCAAGGCGGCGCCGGGGCTCCCGGTCCTCGCGTCGATGACGTTCGACACGAGCGGCGTCGTGGCCGACGGCAGCGAGCCCGAGCGCGTCGCCCGGACGCTGCGCGACTGGGGCGTCGACCTGCTCGGGGTCAACTGCGGCGACGGCCCGCAGCTCTCGCTCGCGATGGCCGAGCGGATGGCCACCGCCGGGCTCCCGCTCTGCGTGCAGCCGAACGCGGGCCTGCCCCGCACCGTCGACGGCCGCCTGCTCTACATGGCGACGCCCGAGTACTTCGACGTCTTCGCCCGCCGGATGATCCAGGCGGGCGCCGCGATGATCGGCGGCTGCTGCGGCACCACGCCGGAGCACGTCAAGTGGATGGCCAAGTCGGCCCGCATGCTCCGGGGCGGCGCCGCGCCCGAGGTCGCCGCCCGCCCGCACATCACGATGGACGCGCCCACCGGGAGCGAGCCCACCCCGCTCGGCGAGCGCAGCCCCCTCGCGGCGAAGCTCGCCGCCGGCAAGTTCGTCGTCTCCGTCGAGGTGAACCCGGCCCCCGGCCTCAACCCCGACAGCGCGCTCAGCGCGGCGAAGATGCTGATCGACAGCGGCGTCGACGTCGTGAACGTCGCCGACGGCCCGCGCGCCACCGCGCGCATGACGAACCTGGCCTTCTGCGCGCTCCTGCTCCAGCGCTACGGCATCGAGCCGATCCTGCACGTCTGCGGCCGCGACCGGAACCTCATCGGCCAGATGGCGCACCTGCTCGGCGCCCACGCGATCGGCATCAAGAACCTCGTCGTCATCACGGGCGATCCGCCGAAGGTCGGCGACTACCCGGAGGCGACCGCCGTCTACGACCTCGACTCGATCGGGCTGCTCCACATGGCGAGCACGATGAACCGCGGCCTCGACCCGGCCGGCAAGCCGATCCCGGGCGGCAAGACGTCGTTCCTGCTCGCCACCGGGCTCGAGCCGGGCGCCCCGGACCTCGACAAGGAGATCGCGCGCCTGGAGCGCAAGCGCGCCGCCGGGGCCGACATCATCATGACGCAGCCTGTCTTCCACCAGGATCTGCTCGCGAAGGTGCTGAAGCGCATCGAGCACCTGGGGATGCCGGTCCTCGTCGGCGTGCTGCCGCTGGTCAGCTACAAGAACGCCGAGTTCCTCCACAACGAGGTGCCTGGCATGCAGATCCCGGACGAGATCCGCGAGCGCATGCGCAAGGTGCCGGCCGGCCCCGAGGCGCGCAAGGAGGGGGTGAAGATCGCCCGCGAGATGCTCTTCTCGGTGCGCGACAGGGTCCAGGGGGCGTACCTGATGCCGCCGCTCGGCAAGTACGAGCTCGCGCTGGAGGTCCTCGACGGCCTCAAGAAGGGCTGAGCCGCCCGGCCGCCCGCCAGAGCGCGCCAGTTCTCCCTTGCAGGGCCGGGCGTCGCGCGGGGAAACTCGGCCGCGATGCCTCTAGAGTACCGGCTTCATTCGCGCTGCGCCTGCGGCTCCGTCCTGTCGTCGTCCGAGTTCGCGCTGGCCTCGCGTCCCTTCACGCTCGCCGGGACGAAGCGCGTCTACGAGCGCGCCCGCCCCTTCACGATCCGGCACATCGCCCTCGATCTCGCGCTCGACGTCGCGGAGCGCTCGATCCGCGGCACCGCGCGGCTCGAGGCGGTCCGCGTCGACCCCGGGGCGCGCGAGATCGCGCTCGACGCGATCGGCTTCGACCTGGAGGCGGTCGAGATCAGCGTCGGCGCCGGCGCCGCGCGCGCCGCGAAGCCCC
>NZ_JEMA01001260.1 GCF_001589285.1 Sorangium cellulosum
GGGACGGCGCCGCGGAGGTCGAGCGCGATCTCGGCGGACATCGTGCGCTTCACCTCGGGCTCGCGCGGCTGCGGGCGCTGCGCCTCGTCCGGGGCGAGGTGCTCGCGCATGGAGAGCTGCTGCGAGGGGCGGGCAGGCGGCGCGGCGGCCGCGGTCTCGGGGGCGGCGGACGAGGGCTGCATCCGCGTCATGCGGGCGTGCACGAGGTCGCCCTGGCGCGCGGCGACGACGGAGATGGCGCCGATGCCCTCGATGCGGATGTGCCACTGCGACGGCTTCGCGCCGAGGGTCTCGACGAAGCGGCCGCCGCCGAGCGCGCTGAGGAGCATGAGGATGTCCTCCGTGGACAGGGCGGCCGGATCGACCGCCTGGAAGGCGCCCGAGACCTTGACGCTGGGCATGCGCCCCGTGGCCACGGCGAACTCGGTCACCTCGGCGCGATTCAGTTGCGAGAGCCAGGATCGAAGGGCGTTCATCGTCGTCGCTCGTCTCCGCGAGTCGACTCTACCAACGATGAGGCCCGGCGGTTCAAAATGTCGTGCGTGGCCGTCGAGATCCGCAGGTGGGCCGCGCGCGGCGCAGGCGTGGCACACGCGACGACCGCCGCCCCCTCCCCTGCTCCCACCCCTGCCCCGCTCCCGGGGCGCCGCGGGGCGATCGCTTGATCGCGCGATCGCCCCAGCGCGCGGGGCGAAGCAGCTCACGCCGAGGCCCCCCTCGGCGGACAGGCGACGTCGGCGCTACTGGATCGCGAGCTTGAGCCGCGCGCCCTTCACGAAGTGGCCCGGCCTCTTGCCCTGGTCGCCGGGCGCCTCCGGGTGCTCCGAGTCGATGGTGAGCTGCATGTTGCCGGTCGACTCGATCTTCTTCATGGTCACCCTGGCGATCTCGACCCATTTCGCCGGACTCGATCGCTTGGGATCCTCGATCCTGCGGAAGAGCACCGCCTTGGTGCCCGCGGCGACGGGCGTCGCGGAGGTGGCGACGAGCGGCAGCAGCGTGGCGACCTTCCCCGCGCGGGAGACCAGCATGCCGTACACCTCCACGGAGTAGCTGTCCCACTCCCCCGCACCGGGGGCATCAGCGGGCTCTGCCGCAGGCGCGCTCTCCGCGACCCTGGCCGCCACGGGGGCGGCCCTGGGCGCAGCGTGCTGCGCCGCGCCCGGGTTCTCCGCCGAGGCCGCGCTCGGCGTGGAGGAGAGGAGCGCAGCCACGCCGGCCGCGACGAGCGATCGCGAGCACCTGGAGAGCCAATTGCAAACCGTCTTCATGCACTCCGCTCCTTCGTTCCGATGTGATCCGCGACCCGTGTCCACCGGCGAGACCGCAGACATCCCGGTACCAAAACTCTTGATCGTGCCTTGGACTCGCACTTCCCGCAACTCATTTCTCAGCAGCGCTCATCCTCATCCATCCTCATCCATCGTCATCGGTGCCAGTACGCGCACCAGGACCCGCGCTGTTCAGGCCGCCGTCACGCTCGGCGTGCCGTCTCGCGCCGAGCGTCGCTGGGCTCTGTCACCCGCCCACCGGCGCTCACCGGCGCTCACCCGTTCGGCCCGCTCCTCGCGTTCTGCGAGCGCGAGGCCGAACGGCGCCGGCTGAGCGACGCGCGCGAGAGCGCGGCGCGGCTCGCCTGGGCTCACCTGGTGTTCTGGCTCGCCCGTGGTTCTGGCTCGTTCGTCGTTCCGGCTGCCTGGTCACCCGGCTTGACCGCTCGCCCGGGCTCTCCGGCTTGCCTGGCTGGTCTGCCGACGGGGCCGTCAGCGCGCTTCGCGCGAGGCGCGCTCTCGAAGAGCGTCAGGCCCGCGCGAGCGACAGGCGCGCTCGGTCGAAGCGCGCCGTATCTCATTCTTCCCCGTCCGACGAAACCACCTGCGCACAGCAGCGCGACCTCTCCCTCCTCAACATCGCTCCGGGACCATCCCCGGTGCCTTCCAACATCGATGACGCCAGATTCGATGTCGGAGTAAAAGTCGCGTTTCAATCAAGATATCACGACCAGGTCAAAGCAGAACAGAAATTTTCGAGCGCACACGATTCTGGTGCGCCCTCATGCGTGGTTGTGTGCTCGGCGTGCTCGGCGTGAGGCGCTCGTGCCGCGGGCTCGCCCGCGGCTGTAGGATGGCCGCGGAGGAAGAGAGCCATGCCCACGGTCGCCGATCACTACGACAAGCTCCTCGCCGGACACTACGCGCGGATGTTCGGGGATCACGACGCCAAGGTCGCCGAGCAGCGCGCGCTGCTCGAGCGCCTCGGCCTGCGCGCCGGCCCCGGGCGCCCCTCCGAGGCCATCGACCTCGGGTGCGGCTCCGGCTTCCAGTCGCTCGCGCTGGCGCAGCTCGGGTACCGGGTGACGGCGGTGGACACCTCCGACAAGCTCCTCGCCGAGCTCGCCTCGCGCCGCGGGCAGCTCCCCGTCGAGATCGTGCAAGGCGATCTCCTCGAGGCGCTGGAGCGATCAGGGCCCCTCTGCGAGCTCGCCGTGTGCATGGGCGACACGCTCCCTCATCTTGGCAGCAAGGCCGACGTGGAGCGCATGTTCGCCGGCTGCGCCCGCCGGCTCACCCCGGGCGGCCGGCTCGCGCTCACGTTTCGCGACCTCACCCGCGAGCTCGAGGGCGCCGATCGGTTCATCCCGGTGCACGACTCGGCGGATGTGATCATGACCTGTTTCCTCGAGTACGAACCGGAGACCGTCAAGGTGCACGACATCGTCCACACGCGCAGCCAGGAAGACGGCCGGTGGAGGATGTCAGCGAGCTTCTATCGCAAGCTGCGGCTCTCCCCGGACTGGGTCTGCGGCGCGCTCGAAGCGGCGGGCTTCCGCGTCGCTCACCGCGAGATGGCGCGCGGCCTCGTCACCCTCGTCGCGCGCTCCGGCGCCGACGTGGGCCGGGATACGAGCAGTGATTGAAAGTTCTCCGCAGGAGGTTGATGACGCGGGCAGGAGAGCGCTACTTTGGGATGGGAGGATGAGACCCATGTCCGAGAGAGCACAGCAGACAGGCACGATGGACGCCGGGCAACCTGCGGCCGTCAACCGGCCGTCGCGGGATGAGGTCCAGGACCTGCGGCGCGAGCGGGACGAGGCGCGCCAGATCCTGGTCACGCTCGTCGCGGCGCTCAAGCGCGCGACGTTCCGGCACGGCACGTACATCGATGGTCTCGGCGCCGCGATGGTCGCCGTGGACCGGTGGTCGAAGCCGCAAGGCCGATAGTCCCCCGCCAGCGAGGCTCCCCGCGGAGCGCGGCGGGGCGGCGTGTCACGACGTCGAGGACGAGGGCCCGGCCCGTCGAGGGGCCTGGCGGCGCTCGTGGCCGGGACGTGAGGACCGAGCGCCTCGGCGAGGAGCGCCATCACAGCCCCTTGTCGTCCCGTCCGTCGGCGCCTGCGTGGAGGGAGACGCGCTCGACTCTCCAGCATCCCCACANCTCGACTCTCCAGCATCCCCACAGCACGAGTCGAGCACGCGATCATCGTAAAGCTCGCGTTCCACCCGGAACAGCGGCGCCGCAGGCGGACGCGACCAATTCTATTTGACGGCAATATATCAATCTCACAAAGTCGCTTACCCGGACCTCGGTCCGGCTCTGGTGGCCGGTCTTCGGCGGACGGCCGCCAGCCATGTCGGTGGTGAAGCTCTGGACGCGCGCGGGAAGCGCTGGACGTCCAGGGTAAGACGCACGGGTGTGTGCGCGCCGGATAGGGGGGTAACTTGTTCAGAGACAAACTGCTCAAAGCGCTTGGCTGGGCTGCGGTGGCGCTCGGGCTGGCTGGCTGCGGTGGCCCGGACGACGAGCTGACCGACGAGGCTCGTGAAGCGGTCGAGATGGTGACGGAGGAGCGCGCCACGACGGGCAGGACCGTGTACGCCGACGTCGTGGCGTTCGATCAGGTCTACGTTTACAATCGATTCGGGTCGTTCAACCCCGAGGGCATGATGTACGCGCTCAAGCGGGACGTCGTGCCCATCCGGCCGGGTGAGCCGCTCCGCCCCGGCAACGTCATGTTGCGGCCCGGCAAGCGGCCAAGGCCGCTCGTGCTGCGCGTGAACGTCGGGGACAAGCTCCAGATCAAGTTCACCAACCTGCTCCGGCCGGCGGGCACGAGGCCAGGCGACTCCCCGAGGACGAGGAGCGCGTCCGTGCACGTCGCCGGCCTCCAGATCAGAAACATCGAGGCGCTCGGCGGCAACGTCGGCGACGGGCCTGACTCCCTCGCCGACCCCGGCGAGACGCGCCGCTACGAGCTCTTCGCCGACCGCGAGGGGACGTTCCTCTTCCACAGCGGCACCCCGATAGCCGGCGGCGGCGAGGGGGACGGCGCGTTGACGGTGCTCGGGCTGTTCGGCGCGGTCACCGTCGAGCCGGCGGGGGCGATCGCGTACCGGTCGCAGGTCACGGCCGAGGAGCTGAAGGCCGCCTCGTTCTCCGGGACGAACCCCGACGGCACGCCGCTCATCGACTACGACGCGGTGGACGAGCGCGGCGAGCCGATCCTCAAGATGATCAACGACGACGGCGAGATCGTCCACGGCGACCTCAACGCGATCATCGCCGGCTATGACGAGAGCCAGCTCGACGGACCAATCCCGGTGGCCCGGGGCCGGTTCCGCGAGTTCACGGCGCTCTTCCACGACGAGCTGAGGGCGGTCCAGGCGTTCCCGGAGCTCGACGTGGACGAGGCCTTCCACGGCGTGCGCGACGGCTTCGGGATCAACTACGGCGCTTCCGGGCTCGGTTCCATCCTCCTCGCCAACCGGCAGCGGATCGGTCCCAGCAAGGAGTGCGTCGAGTGCAAGTACGAGGAGTTCTTCCTGACCTCGTGGGCCAACGGCGATCCAGCGATGGTCGTCGAGCGCGACAGGCGCGGCCGCGCGACGCGGGCGCTGTTCCCGGACGACCCATCGAACGTCCATCACGCCTACCTCGGCGATCCCGTCTGGATCAGGAACATCCACGCAGGCCCGAAGGAGACGCACGTCTTCCACCTCCATTCCCACCAGTGGTTGAAGACGCCGAACAACGATAACGGCATGACCCTGGACGCGCAATCCATCGGCCCGGGCGGGGCCTTCACCTACAACATCACCCGGGCCGGCAACGTCAACCTGACGCCAGGGGACGCGATATTCCACTGCCACCTGTATCCCCACTTCGCGCAGGGGATGTGGGAGCTCATCCGCAGCCACGACGTCTTCGAGGCCGGCACGCGCGATCGCTTGCTGCCGGACGGCGAGATCAAGGGCGGGACGCCCAACCCCGCCCTGGTGCCCATTCCGGAGCTCGGGATGCCGCCCATGCCGACCTACGAGCCCACGGTCGTGGAGCTGCCCGGCGGCCGCAAGAAGGTGCGGCCGGCGCTGCCGGGGTATCCGTTCTACATCGCGGCCCAGGAAGGACACAGGGCCTCTCAGCCGCCGCGCGATCTCGTGGTCGACGGCGGGCTCCCGCGCCACATCGTCACGAGCGTGCCGCCGGGCGGCGCTGTCCTCGGCGGGGAGGGCCGCAGGTTCGCTGTGGACCTCGTCAAGGCAAACCTCAAGCTGCTGCCCGACGCGGGGACGCCCGCGGAGCTCGACGCCCAGGATTTCCACGCCGGCCTTGTCTTCCCCCGGGCGGAGCGGGTCACGACGCCAGAAGGATTCCCTGCGGCGGCGTATCCAGCGTACACGCCGGAAGGCGAGCCATCGAAGTTCGTCGTGAACGGCCAGCCGCCGGCGCCGGGCGCGCCCTATGCGAACCCCTGCCCCCCGGAGGCGGGATTGCGCAAGTATCGCAGCGCCGTGGTCGAGCTCGACGCCGTGGTCAACCGGCACGGCTGGCGCGACCGGCAGATGCGGATCCTGGTCCTCGAGCAGGACGTCGACGCGACGCTGTCGGGCCGCCGGCCGCCGGAGCCGCTGTTCGTCCGCGCCGAATCGGGCGAGTGCGTCGTCTTCGAGGCGACGAACCGCCTCCCCGACGCCCTGAAAGAGGACCCGTTCCAGATCTACACGCCCACGGACACCGTGGGCCAGCACATCCACCTGGTGAAGTTCGACGTCACGTCCTCGGACGGCTCGGCAAACGGCTTCAACTACGAGGACGGGACGTTCGCGGCGCAGGAAGTCCTCCAGCGCATCGCGGCGGCCAACGCGCTCGGCGGCGCCTTCTGGGCCGACGGATCGACCGAGGAGGGCGGCATCCGCGTCCGGCTGATCCCGAAGCAACACTACCGCATGCCACACGCGGGGTACGGCCTGCAGACCACGGTGCAGCGGTGGTGGGCTTCCCCGGTGGTGAATCAGCAACGTCAGGACCGCACCCTCAACGCCTCCTTCTCTCACGACCACTTCGGCCCCTCCTCTCACCAGCAGCACGGCCTCTACATGGGGCTGGTCATCGAGCCGCCCGGCTCGGAATGGTTCGACCCCAAGACCGGAACGCAGTTCGGCACGCGCTTCGACGGTGGGCCCACGAGCTTCCAGGCCGACATCATTCCCCCGAGGGGCTCCCCGCTGAGGCCGTTCCGCGAGTTCAACCTCGCCATCGCCGACTTCGCCCTCCTCTTCGACGAGTGCGGCGACCCGGTGAACCCGCCGACGACGCAGGAGGCGCCGCTCCCGCTCGCGGTCGAGCACCGCAAGGTGTTCGCGCCGGAGGCGATCTCCGCGGCCGATCCCGGCGGAGGGCTCGTCAACTACCGCAACGAGCCCATCCCGCTGCGCATCGCCAAGCGCGACTGCGGGACGGGCGAGGTCAGGCAGAAGGCGAACGCCGAGGGGGAGATGCACAACGTGTTCAGCTCCCGGGTCCACCGCGATCCGTACACGCCCCTGCTCGAAGCGCACGAGGGCGACGACGTCCGGGTGCGCCTCCTCCAGGGCGCGCAGGAGGAACAGCACGTCCTCTCCATCCACGGCAAGAAGTGGCTCAGGGAGGTCGCCGACCCGGACAGCGGCTTCACGAACGCTCAACCCCTCGGCATCTCCGAGCACTTCGAGCTCGGGCTCGGGCCCACGGCCTCCGCGCGCAGCGACAGCGGCCCCGGCGACTACATGTACCAGAGCGCGACCACCGACGACCTCTGGGACGGCATGTGGGGCATCCTGAGGATCCACCCGCGGGGCACCCCGGGCCTCCGGCCGCTGCCCCGGGCCCGGGACGAGGCGCCGCGCGGGCCCAGGCGCTTCCCGACCTGCCCCGCGGACGCGCCCGTGACCAGGTACACCGTCCACGCGATCACCGCGAAGGACAACCTGCCGGGTGGCCGCCTCACCTACAACGAGAAATTCAAGCTCTACGATCCTGATGCGATCCTGTTCGTCCACGACGAGGATCTTCCCCGCCTCCGCGACAAGGACTACGCCCCGGAGCCGCTCATCCTGCGCGCCGCCGCGGGCGACTGCATCAAGGTGACGCTCGTCAACGACCTGCCTCGCAGGCTGCCGAAGACGCCGCACTGGAACTACAACCCGCCGATCGTCGACGGGTTCAACACCAACCAGGTCAGGCCGTCGAACCACGTCTCGCTGCACCCGCAGCTCGTGTCCTACGACGTCAGGACCGACGACGGGGCCAACGTCGGGCACAACCCGGTGCAGACCGTCGCGCCCGGCGAGTCCCGCGAATACACGTGGTATGCCGGCGAGATCTCCCAGAAGGGCAGGCTCGACCTCGGCGAGCACCGCGCCGTCGAGTACGGCGCGATCAACCTCAAGGACATGGCCGACGTCGTGAACCACGGCATGCACGGCGCCGTCGGCGCCCTCATCGTCGAGCCCCAGGGCGCCACCTGGCGCACCGACCGGGGCACGCGCGCCCAGGCGGATATCACCTTCACGGACGAGCACGGCGCCAGGCGATCGTTCCGGGAGTTCGTGCTCGTCTATCAGGACGAGGTCGCCCTGCACTCGGACAAGGAGAAGTTCCAGTGCGCCGATGAGAGCCTCAACTGCGGCACCGCCCTCCGGAACTACGCCGCCGAGGACGACGCGGAGGACACGGGCCACGAGGCCTTCAACTACCGCACCGAGCCGTTCTGGGCGCGGCTCGGGATCAAGCCCGAGCTCGCGTTGGTGGAGCTCAACGAGAGGGACCTGCGCAATATCTTCGCCGGCGACGATCCGGCGACGCCGATCTTCAGGGCCCGCGCCGCGCAGCAGGTGCGCGTGCGCATCGTGAATCCGTCCGCACACCGGCGCCAGCACGCCTTCGCGCTCTGGGGCGCGGAGTGGCCGCACAACCCCTTCGCCGAGGGGGCGCGCTCCCGGCGGATCGGCGAGAACGACGAGGTGCTCAACATCGCCGTCGAGCACCCCATCGGCGCCATGACGCACCACAACGTCGTCCCGTTCTTCGGCGCGGGCGGGAAGTTCGCCGTCCCCGGCGACCGGCTCTACCTCGACCAGCCGAGCTTCAAGGTCTCCGACGGCCTCTGGGGCATCTTCCGCGTCACGCGGTAAGCGCCCTCGCCACGTCGCGCCGGCTCGCACCCGCCGCCAACCCACGAGCTCTCCAGCGCGCCCGCGCCCCGCCGGCCGGGGCGCGGGCGCGAGCGGAGCCCGCGGGTGAGCCGGGTCGGACGGGCTCTCGCCGAGACACACGGCTCCGTGCGCGCCGGCGCTCGCGTCTCCGCCCATAGACGATCTCGATGTCGCTCTGTCCGCGGACGAGACAGGCCGAAGATCACGCGAGATTCCCTTTGACCGAGATATCGGGCGCCTGCAGATTCTGTATCTCGAACACCGGGCGGCGACGTCGCCGAGGCGTCGGCGACGGCCCCGAACCGGCGACCTGATGAGTCGCGCCGGGCGCGCGGCGTCCGGGCGAGGCGCACACCGGTGTGTGCATGCCAGGAGAGAACGCGTGTCAGATTCGAACAGGCTGTTCGGGGCGATTGGCAGGGATGCGTCGATGCTGATCGCGTGCGTCCTCGGCGCTGCCGTGGCGCCGGCCTGCAGTCGGCGGGAGACACCTGCCCCGCCCGCCGCCGCCGCGCCGCCCGCGGAGGGCCCGCGCGAGGGCGAGCGGAGCCCGGTCGTGAGCCGGGTCGAGCGAGAGGGGCTGTCGATCGCCTTCGAGCTCCGGCCGCTCCCCGGCGCCGGAGACCGCCCGGAGGCGCGCACCGACGCGACCGCCGTGTTCACGATCACCGACGCGGCGACGGGCGCGCCCGCGCGCGACCTCGGGCCGCTCGCGTGGATGTCGAGGCGCGCCGGCGCGCCGCCGGACGACGCCGGGTGCCAGGACAAGATCAGGAGCTTCATGGCCGGGCGCATCGCCGTTCGCCCGGACGTGGACATGAACGCGTACCTCCTGTGGACGCAGAACCAGGACAACACGCTGTCGGTCATCAACCCGCAGCTCGCGTGGAGCCGGAGCAAGCTGCGCAGCATCGTCACCCTCGCGGCGGGCTCCACGTCGCTCGCGCTCCACCCGGACGGCGACCGCCTCTACGTGACGCTCCAGGGCGGGCGCGGCCTCGCCGTCGTCGACACGAGGCGCAGCGTGGTGACGGCCAGCGTGCCCGTCGGCGCGGAGCCTGTGCGCGTCGCGGTCGCGCCGGACGGGCGGACCGTGTGGGTCGGCAACGACGGCGACGGGACGGTCAGCGTCGTCGACGCGCGCGCGGCGAGCGTGCTGAAGACGCTGCGCGCCGGCCCCGGTCACCACGAGCTCGCGTTCTCGGGCGGCGGGCGCACCGCCTGGATCACGAGCCGCGACGCCCGCACCGTCACCGCCGTCGACACCGGCACCCTCGAGACCGTCGCCGAGCTCGAGGTCGGCGAGGGGGCCGCCGCCGTCGCGGCGAGCGACGCCGCGGGCGCCGTCTACGTCGCGAACGAGCCGAGGGGCGAGATCGTGATCCTCGACGCCGGGCGCCGCGCCGTCGCGGGCCGCGTCGCGGTGAAGGCCGGCGTCAGCGCGGTCGGGTTCGAGCCGGGCGGCCGCTTCGCCTTCGCGCTGAACCCCGCGAAGGGCGAGGTGTCGATCCTCGACGCCTCCACGGGATCGCTCGCGCACACGCTCGCCGGGTTCGCGAGCCCCGACGCGCTCGCCTTCACGAAGACGTACGCCTACGTGAGGAACCTCGGCGAGAGCCGGGTCTCGCTCATCGAGCTGCCCTCGCTGGAGCGGCCCGGCAAGCCCACGGTCGTCGAGGTCCAGGTCGGCCAGCAGCCGCCGCGGGCCGCCAAGGGCGGGAGGGGCGCCGCGCCGTTCGCCGTCCTGCCCGAGGACAACGGCGCCATCGTCGCGAGCCCGGCCGACAAGGTCCTTTACTACTACGTCGAGGGCATGATGGCGCCGATGGGCACGCTCTCGAACTACGGGCGAGAGCCCCGCGCGGCGCTCCTCGAGGATCGGTCGCTGAAGGAGGTGCAGCCCGGCGTGTACGCCGCGACGGTCCGGCTCGGCGACGAGGGCGTGCACGACGTCGAGCTGCTGCTCCGCGATCGCCGCGTCGCCGCCTGCCTCGAGGCGACTGTCGCGCCCTCGGCCGTCCCGGCCGAGGACCGTTCGCCAGGGCTCACCGTCGAGCCGCTCTTCGACGCGGGCGCCGATCTCGAGGTGTCGAAGCCCGCGACGCTGCGCTTCCGCGCGACGCCGAAGGCCTCGGCGCCTCCCCTCGAAGCAAAGGAGATGCAGGTGATGATCTTCCGATTCCCTGTCGGCTTCCGGGACGTCGTACGGCCCCGCGCCGAGCCGGACGGCGCCTTCTCGGTGACGTTCACGCCCCCCGAGCCCGGCCAGTACCGCTTCCTGCTCGAGGCCGGATCGCGCAACGCCCCGCTCGGCGCGCTGCCGTTCATCGATCTCCACGTCGCCTCGCCCGGCGACGCCCCCGACGCGGGAGGCGCGCGATGAGGCGCGGCGCACCCCTCCTCGCGGCGGCGCTCGCGCTCGCCCTGCCGGCCGCGAGCCCGGCCGGCGAGCCGGCGCCCGAGCGGACGCCCGCGCAGGTCGGCGGCGCGTCCACCAGCGACGACGCGGCGGCGGCCGCGTACTTCACCGACACGGAGCTCGTCGATCAGGACGGGCGCCCACGCCGCTTCTACACCGACCTCCTGCGCGGCCGGAAGGTCCTCATCCACTTCGCCTTCACCTCGTGCAAGGGCGCGTGCCCGACGATGACGGCGAACCTCGCGCGCGTGCAGGCGCTCCTCGGCAAGCGCGCCGGCAAGGACGTCATGATCCTCACGATCACGGTCGACCCGGTCAACGACACGCCGAAGGTGCTCAAGCAGTACGCCGCGAGGTTCAGCGCGGGCCGCGGCTGGCGCTTCCTGACCGGCACCCCGCAGAACGTGGAGACGGTGCTCGGGCGCCTCGGCGGGCTCACGAAGAAGCCCGAGGAGCACACCTCCACGCTGCTGATCGGCGACACGAAGACCGGCATGTGGCTGAAGACGACCGCCACGGAGCGCCCCGAGACGATCGTGCGCCTCGTGGATCACCTCAACGACCCGCCGTGAGGTCGAGATGAGCCGGCTCGTGACGGAGCGGGGGCGCGGCGCGCTCGCGGCGATCGGCCTCGCCGCCGCGCTCTCGGCGCTCGGCCTCGCCGCCGCGCTGAGGGGCGCCGCGTCGTCCAGCGCCGCGTCGTCCAG
>NZ_JEMA01001261.1 GCF_001589285.1 Sorangium cellulosum
CGCGTCGGCCGGCGCCGCCGAGCGCAAACCTGGGCGCCGCGTCGGTACGCGCTTGACGCGCGAACTGGCAGGGGCCACGCACGCGGCCGTGAGCGAAGGCTTTTATCGCGGAAAGCGCGTCGTGGTGACCGGCGCCGGCGGGTTCATCGGCAGCCACCTCGTCGAGGCGCTGGTCCGGGAAGGCGCGCGCGTGCGGGCGCTCGTCCGGTACACCTCGGGCTCGCGGCGCGGGCACCTCGACCGGCTGCCCGATGACGTCCTCGAGGGCGTGGAGGTCGTCCCCGGCAACGTGGAGGACGCGGGCGCGGTCCGGTCGCTCGTGCGCGGCGCCGACGTCGTGTTCCACCTCGCGGCCCTGATCGGGATCCCGTACTCGTACGTCGCCCCGCAGCAGTACGTCGCGACCAACGTGCAGGGCACGCTGAACGTCCTCGAGGCGGCGCGCGAGCACGGCGCGCGCGTGGTCCACACCTCGACCAGCGAGACCTACGGCACCGCGCGCTACACGCCGATCGACGAGGCCCACCCGCTGACCGGGCAGTCCCCGTACTCGGCCACCAAGATCGGCGCCGACAAGCTCGCCGAGAGCTACAACCTGTCTTTTGGGCTCGAGGTCGCGACGATCAGGCCGTTCAACACCTACGGCCCGCGGCAGTCGTCGCGCGCGATCATCCCGAGCGTGATGCAGCAGCTCGCCGCCGGCAGCGCCGCGCTCCGCATCGGGAGCACCGCGCCGGTGCGGGACCTCAACTTCGTGGCCGACACCGTCGCGGGCTTCCTGCTCGTCGGATCGAGCGCGCGGGCCGTGGGGCAGACGCTCAACGTCGGGAGCGGGCGCGCCATCTCCATCGGCGATCTCGTCCGGCTCATCTTCGAGGTGACCGGCAAGCGCGCGGAGCTCGTGACGGACGAGGCCCGGGTGCGCCCCGACGCGAGCGAGGTGATGGTGCTGCTCGCCGACTTCCGCCGCGCCGCGGAGCTCGTCGGCTACGCGCCCCGCGTGTCGCTCGAGGAGGGGCTCGCGCGCACGTATGCCTATGTCGAGCGCCACCTCGCCGACTACCGTCCCCGCGAGTACGCAATCTGACGTTGACGACGTCGACGCCACGCGCGCCGCGCCGACCGCTGCCGCGCGCGGCGCTGGCTGGCTGGATGGATGAACGCCATGTGGAAGATACCTCTCAGCGATCTCTCGTTCGGGCCTGAGGAAGCGGAGGCCGCGCGGCAGGTCGTCGCGTCGGGCTGGCTGACCATGGGGGAGCGCACGGCGCAGTTCGAGCAGAAGCTCGGCGAGGCGCTCGGCGCCCCGCGGGTGCTCGCGGTGACGAACTGCACCGCCGCGCTGCACCTCGCGTACACGGCGCTCTCCGTGGGCCCCGGCGACGAGGTGATCTGCCCGAGCCTCACGTTCGTGGCGACCGCCAACGCCGCGCTCCTCTGCGGCGCCAGCGTCGTGCTCGCCGACATCGTGGGCGAGGGCGACCTCGGCATCGACCCCGCCGACGTCGCCCGCAAGATCACGCCGAGGACGAAGGCCATCGCTGTCGTCCACTACGCCGGCTACCCGTGCGACATGGACGCGATCTGCGCGATCGCGGCCGAGCGCGGGATCGCGGTGGTCGAGGACGCGGCGCACGCGCCGCTCGCGACCTTCCGGGGCAGGGCGCTCGGGACGATCGGGGACGTCGGGTGCCTGAGCTTCTTCTCGAACAAGAACCTCGCTGTCGGCGAGGGGGGCGCCGTGATCGCGCGGGACGACGCGCTCCACGCGCGCATGCGGCTCCTCCGCGCGCACGGGATGACGACGCTGACCCTCGACCGGCACAAGGGGCACGCGTTCACGTACGACGTCGTGGACGCGGGCATGAACTACCGCATCGACGAGATCCGCAGCGCCATCGGCCTCGTGCAGCTCGGCCGGCTCGCGGCGGGCAACGCGCGGCGGCGGGCGCTCGCGGCGCGCTACCACGAGCGCCTCGCCGGGGTGTGCGGCGTCGGGCTCCCGTACCGCGATTTCTACGCGCGCGGTGTGGGGGAGAGCGCGCACCACCTCATGGCGGTGCTCCTGCCCGAGGGCGCCTCGCGCGAGGCTGTGATGGAGGCGATGAAGGCGCGCGGCGTCCAGACGAGCGTGCACTACACGCCGATCCACCGCTTCTCGCACCACGGCGCCTCGGACCGGGTGCGCAAGGAGGGGCTCGCGCGCACGGACGCGATCGCGGGCCGCGAGCTCACGCTCCCGCTGCACCCGCGCATGCAGGACGCCGACGTCGACGCCGTGTGCGAGGCGCTCGCCGCGTCAATCCGGTAGGTAGCGCTGCCGGTTCTTCTCGAACTCGTCCTGCGCCTCGGCGAAGTCGTCGCTCCTGCCGATGTCGAGCCAGTGGCCCCGGAAGGGGAAGGTGGCCACCTGCTCGCCGGCGTCGAGCAGCGCGTGCATGAGGTTGTCGAACCCGAACGGCCGGCCCTCCGGGATGAAGCGCAGCACGCTGCGGCTCATCGCGTAGATGCCCATGCTGACCCAGAACGTGTACGTGGGCTTCTCGCGGAAGCCGACGACGCGCCCCTCGGGGCCGAGGTCGAGCACGCCGAGGTCGATCTTCGACGCGCGCTCGCACACGGCGACGGTGAGCGGCGCGCCGGCCGCCTCGCCCGTGCGGTGCAGCGCCGCGAAGTCGACGTCGCTCAGGATGTCGCCGTTCATCACGAGGAAGCGCTCCGGCAGGTCGCGCTCGATGATCCGGAGCGGGCCCACGGTCCCGAGCGGCGTCTCCTCGCGCTGGTACGAGATGCGCAGCCCGTACCGGCTCCCCTCGCCGACGACGGCCTCGATGAGGGCGGCCTGGTGGCCGACGCACATCACCACGTCGGTGACCCCGGCGCGCGCGAGTTGCCGGAGGAGGATCTCGACGATCGTGTGATCGCCGATCGGCATCAGCGGCTTCGGGATAAGGGCGGTGTAGGGGCGGAGCCGGGAGCCTTTGCCGCCGGCGAGCACGACTGCCTTCATGCGGTGACGTATACCCACGCGCTGCTCGGACGGGGGACGATTCCGCAGAAATTCTCGCTCTCCCGGCCCGCCCCGTCCTCTCCGATTGACTCTCTTCTGGCTGCTCTTTAGTAATCGAAGAGCGTCCCGCGGCAGGCCAGCCCCCGCGAGGAGCAACTCCACTCTTGCAGGCGACTTGAGCAGCAATCATGACGATGGTACCCCCCTCCCGTACCCCCGCCAGGAAGCGCCGTAAGCTCGGATATCGAGGCAGCGGCACCTTCGCCATGTGCAGCCCCGGCCCGCTCCCGGGCGGCCCGCTCTTCCGGCAGCTCTGCACGCTCGCCGATCGCTTCGCCGCGTCCGACGATCCGGACGCGGCGCAGATCGGGAGCGTGCTCTCGCTGCTCGCGTTCTACGCGACCAAGCCGAACGACAGGGATTTCCGGCTGCCGCTCGGCTCCTTCCTCATGGACCTCGCCCTCGACGAGGAGGCGCGCGCGCGGGCCCAGGCGCCGCGCTCCGCGCCCGTCCCNGCCCAGGCGCCGCGCTCCGCGCCCGTCCCGTACGGGCGCCCGCTCATCGCTCGCTGATCGGTGCTGCGATGAGCTCGCGAGAACTCCCGACGCGCCCTGCGGGGCGGGGCAAGCGGACGGCATCGGCCTCGGTCGTGCTGATCGTGAGCGCGAGCGAGCAGCTCGCCGAGCGTTGCCGCCGGCTGGTCTTCGTCGAGGGCGCCGACCTGCTCGCCTGCGACCTCGTGTCGCTGCGCGGGAGCGCCGCCTGGCTCAACCCGCTCGCCATCGTGCTGACCCAGGACGTCCGGGCGTTCGATCCCGAGGGGTTCATGGAGCTGTCGCGGCGCATCGGCGCCGAGCTCGTGGTGCTCCCGAGCGAGAGCGTCTCGGACACGCAGCTCACCGCGATGATCACGGCGGCGCTGGACATCGCGCAGCGCCGCCGGACCGACTGACGGCCGCGTCAGTCGCGCGGCGGCAGGACGTCGCCGGACCGGCTCGCCAGCAGGCATCCCTCGTCCAGGCCGAGCTTGCACGCCTTCGTGAACAGCTCGATCGCCTTCGAGCCGTCGCGCTCCACGCCCTCGCCCTTGGCGTGGAGGTGCCCGAGCTCGACGCAGGCCGGTGCGTTGCCGCGCTCGCAGACGCGCCGGAACAGCGCCGCCGCGCGCCCCGGGTCGGCGCCGGCGCCCTGGCCTTGGAGGTAGGCCCTGCCGGCCGCGAGGCAGCCGAGGTTCGCGCCCGCGTGGCACGCGCGCACGTGCCAGTAGAGCGCCGCCTCGTCCGCCCCGCCCGCGCCCTCCGCCCCGCCCGCGGCGTCCGCGCGCGCGAGCCGATCGTGGTACGCGTCGCCGAGCCGCAGGCACCCGCGCGCGCTCCCCTCGACGCACGCCTCCTTGAACAGCCCCACCGCGCGCTCCACGTCCATCGAGACGATCGCGCCGCCCAGGTACATCGAGCCCAGCGTCACGCAGTCCTCGATCTGGTGATCGGCGCAGCCGTTCGTGCAGCCGACGAGATCGTCCCCCTCGCACGGCAGCCGCAGCGGCGGCGGGGCTGGTTCGGCCGGCGGTGCCGCGCGCAGTGCCGCCGCGGGGGCAGGTCCTGCGGGCCCGGCGGCGTGGCGCGGCGCGGGCGCGGCCGCGCTGCCGCAGCCGCCGAGGAAGAGCGCGACGAGGAGCGCCTGGGCGAGTTCGCGCACGTGCATGTTCGAACTCATGACACACCGGCCGCCCTCTCCCAATACCCGCCCCGGGACGCGTCCGCCCGCGGCGCCCGAGCTCGCTCCGGGGCTGGTCCCGCGTCGGGCCCCGGTGTAAACGGATCCGATGCCCCTGATGAGCCCTCCTCCGCTCAAGACGCTCGACGAGCCCAACCTCGAGGCGCTGATCGAGCTGATGTTCCTCGCGGCCTTCGCCGACGGCGAGTTCAGCCAGGAGGAGAAGCTGCATTTCTTCCGGAGCGTGGAGTCGCTCACGGACCGCCGGATCCCCCAGAGCACGATGGACGAGCTCATCAAGACGGTCGTGGCGCAGCTCCAGAAGGAGGGCCGCGCCGCCCGGCTCGCGTCGCTCAAGGAGCGGCTCCCCAGCCCGCAGGCCCGGAAGGTCGCCTTCTCCCTGGCCGCCCAGGTCGTCGTCGCCGACGGGATCGTCAGGACCAGCGAGCGCGAGCTCCTGCTCGACGTCGCCGCCGCGCTCGAGCTCGACCAGACCGAGGCCGCGGAGGTCGTGCGGAGGCTCGCCGCTTCATGAGCGTCCGGCCGCCCCCGGCGCGTCGCGCCCGGGGCGCTCGTGGGACTCGGCCCGGGGGGACAGCGCGCCTCGTGCGGGCGGCTCTGGCCGCGCCCCGCGTCCCGGCCCGCGCGCCGCGGGGTGAACGGCCGCGGACGTTTTCGGTTACGATGGCCCTGCCGTGACCTGGTCCTCCACTGGCAGCTTCCTGATCCCGTTTCCGATACCGGGCTCGGCGCTGACCTCCACCCGGGGGACGTACGTCATCGGGGCGCTCATCGGCGACGGCCAGTACGGCTCGGTCTACGAGTGCAGCGGGCCGTTCGATCAGGTGTACGCCCTGAAGATGCTGCGGCCGGCCAACAAGCCCTACCAGGTCGTCAAGGAGGAGTGGTCGCGCGAGATGCTCCGCCTGGAGAGCTTCCGCCACCCGAACATCGTCTACATCCACGACGCCTTCGAGGTGAACTACCTCTTCTACCTGGCGCTCGAGCGGTGCGACACGAGCCTCCGGGCGCTGCTCGGCCCCCCGTTCCAGCCGCCGCTGCTCCTCGAGCTCGCGCGCCAGCTCCTGATGACGCTGCAGTACCTGCACGACAACGGCGTCGTGCACGCCGACCTGCACGCGGGCAACGTCCTCATCTCCCAGCTCGACCACAAGCCGATCGTCAAGCTCACCGACTTCGGCGTCGCCCACCAGCTCGACGGCGTGACCCGCTGGTTCCGCCCGCAGGTCGCGAACCCGAAGATCCTCGTGCCCGAGCTCGTGACGGCGGGCTACACGACGACGCAGAGCGACCTCTACCAGCTCGGGCTGCTCATGTACCAGATGCACACCGGCCAGCCGGCCATCGACGTCAACGCCTCGTACGAGGAGATCACGCGCCAGATCGCCGAGGGCACGCCGCGGCAGAAGGCCGAGGCGCTCGGCACGCCGCTCAGCCAGGTGATCGCCAAGCTGCTGCGCCGCCGCGACGCCTACCGCTATTACTGCGCGCGCGACGTCTGGGAAGACCTGCGGCAGCTCCGCTGGGCGTAGCGCGATCCGCGCTGCGCCGCGCGCGCGTTCCGGGCTCACCTCGCGCCACGGTCGCCTCCGTCACGCCGCGCGTCGTCTCGCGCACGAGATCTTCCTCCGAGGCGCTCGCGCGCGTCGCCCTCCAGCGCGACCCCGTCGGGCGCGGCGCCGTCCGGCTGGACCGGCGCCGCGTCGGCTCACTTCGCCTCGTTCGGCGCCTCCTTCTTACTCGGCCGGCGCGGCGGCCGGCTTGGCCGCCTTGTCGGCCGCGGGCTTGGCCGCCTTGTCGGTCGCCTTGCCGGCCTTGCCGGCCTTGTCGGCCGCGGCGGCCGCGGCGGCCGGAGCGTCGCCGACGCCGAGCAGCTCGATGTCGAAGACGAGCGTCGCCTTGCCGGGGATCTTCGGCGGGCTGCCCGACTCGCCGTAGGCGAGGCGCGACGGGATCGTCAGCTTGCGCTTGCCGCCCACCTTCATCCCGACGACGCCCTCGTCCCAGCCCTTGATGACCTCCGTGTTGCCGAGCCTGAACTCGAACGGCTCCCGGCCGACGGACGAGTCGAACTCGGCGTTGTTCTTCAGGAGGCGCCCCGTGTAGTGGACGCGGACCCTGTCGCCGTCCTTCGCCTCCGGGCCGGTGCCCACGACGATGTCTTCCTTGATCATGTCGGCCGGCTCCGGCTCGGCGGGCTTCACCGCCGGGATGGCGCTGCCCGGCGGCAGGTCCGGCTCGGGGACCTTGTCCTCGCAGCCAGCGACCGGGCCGAGGACGACAGCGCAGGAGAGGGCGAGGAGGGCGTTTCGAAGAGGCTTCATGGCGCCACGTCTTACGCACCCCGCGCGGGGCGATCAACGGTCACCCGCCGCGTCCGGCTCCTCCGGCGGGGCCGGGTTTCCGTTGCAGCGCTCCGGCCCGCGCGGTTAGGGTGCGGCCACCTTGGCTCGCGCGTTCTCCGTCGCCGCCCTGGCGATCGCCGAGGGCGGCGCCAATGCCGTCGGTGCGGTGCGCTTCACCTGCGCCGAGACCGAGCTCGAGGTGGAGCTGGTGCGCGTCGCCGGCTACGCCGAGGGGTTCGCCCTGGGCGCCGTGGCCGCGCCGGTCCGCTTCGGGGTGCCGTACACAGCGGTCCGAGGCCTCTTCCGGCGCGGCAAGGCCCTCTGCGTCGCCCTCGATCCGTCCGCGTGCTCGCCGCACAACTGCTTCGTCCTGGCGCGCTTCGAGGGCGATCTCCCCGGCGTGCCCGGCGTCTTCTCGCCGGCGGCGATGGAGGCGATGGAGAGCGCCTACCGCGCGCGCCTCCGCGCCCGCCTGGCGAGCTGGATCGCGCCGGCGCCGCTCGGCGTCCTCGCGGCGGCCCTGTCGCCCGACTACCTCGCGAGCGGCCCGCTCGGCACCGCGTCGCTCGCGCTGCTCGTCGCGCTCGCGACCTGGCTCGCGCTGCGCTTCGCCGCGCGGCTCGCGACCTGGGGGGGGCCGCCCTCGGACCGCCTGCGCGACGCGCTCGTCGCGGAGCTGTCGCGGCGCATGGGCTTCGCGTCCGACCGGCTCGCCGCCTCGGACCCCGGCTCGCCGGCCGCGGCCGTGTTCGCACCCCGGCCGACGCCGCTCGGCGCGCC
>NZ_JEMA01001262.1:0-3577 GCF_001589285.1 Sorangium cellulosum
GGGGCCGCGCGCTCCCATGCACAACCCGCCCGGGGAGCGCTGCCGCGGCGCCCGCGACGAGCGCGGCGGCAGCCCGCAGCGACGCGTCGACCACGGCGCGGGCGCAGCAGCGGAAGAACACCTCCCTCCGGACCGCTCCTCGCGATAGCGTCCTTGAGTCGCGTACCCGAGGTACCCAGGGTACGATGGCAACGTCGGCGCGCCTGGCCCTGGCCGAGCGCTGCGCCGGCCGTGCCACGTGCGCCACCCAGAGCCCCCTCACCTCGCCAGAGCGCCGAAATCAGCATGCAAGTCTGCGACATCTTGACCGCGCACCAGGTATCCGTCGCCAGCGAGCAGGAGGGGGTCGTCCGCTCGAAGGCGGACGCGCTCCGCCGGCTCGCCGCCCTGCTCGCGACAGGGCAGCAGGGGATCAAGAGCGAGGACATCGAGCGGGTCCTCGCCGAGCGCGAGCGCCTCCAGTCCACGGGCGTCGGCAGCGGCGTGGCCATCCCCCACGGCGCCATGGAGGGCGTCGAGCGGCTGATCGGCGCTGTCCTGCTCTGCCCGAAGCCGATCGACTTCGACGCGATCGACGGGGCGCCGGTGTCCATCCTCGTCGCCGTGATCGGGCCGAAGCGGGCCACCGGGGAGCACCTCAAGACCCTGGCGCGCATCTCGCGGCTGCTGCGGGACGAGGCGTTCAGGAAGCGGCTGCTCGGCGCCTCGACCGGGCGGGCGGCGTTCGAGCTCATCGCCACCGAGGAAGGGAGGTCGGTATCGTGAGCGACGCGCGCGGCAGCAGGCAGGACGGGGACGGGGGCGCTCCGCCGGGCGGCAGAGGGGGAGTGGACCGCCCCGCCCTCACGGTGCGGAGCCTGATGGCCGACGAGGGGCTCGGCATCGAGCTCTCGCTGGTCGCGGGCGCGGCGGGCCTCGACCGGCCCATCATGAACACCCGCATCCAGAAATCGGGGCTCGCGCTCGTCGGCCACTTCCACGGCATCGTCCCGACGCGGGTGCAGATCCTCGGCCAGACCGAGCTCTCGTTCCTCCACAAGCTCTCGCGCGAGGACCGGCTCCTGTCGCTGCGCGGCTTCTTCGAGCTCGGCCTGTGCTGCGTCATCCTCACGCAGGGCGACCAGCCGTTCGAGACGAACAGCTCCGGGATCGGCTTCTTCCCCGTGCCGGAGCTCGCGCAGTGCGCCGAGGAGTCCGGGACGCCGCTGCTGATCTCGGCGGTGCGGTCGAGCGTGACGATCACCGCGCTGCACGCGCTGCTCGACGATCGGCTGGCGCCGCGCATCCGACTGCACGGCGTGCTCGTCGACGTCTTCGGCGTGGGGCTCCTGCTCATGGGGTCGAGCGCGATCGGCAAGAGCGAGTGCGCGCTCGATCTGGTGATGCGCGGCCACCGGCTCGTGGCCGACGACGCCGTGGAGTGCGACTACCGCCCGCCCGGCATGGTGTTCGGCGCCCCGGCGGAGCTCCTCCGCTACCACCTCGAGGTGCGCGGCCTCGGCATCCTCAACGTGAAGGACCTCTTCGGCGTCACCTCGATCCGCGAGCGCAAGCGCATCGACGTGGTGGTGAAGCTCGTCGAGTGGTCGAAGGACACCGAGTACGACCGGCTCGGGCTCGACGAGCGGTACCACACGATCCTCGGCGTGAAGATCCGGGAGCTCGTCATCCCGGTGCGGCCCGGCCGCGACATGGCGTCGATCCTCGAGGTCGCCGCGCGCAACGAGCTCCTGAAGAACGCCGGGTTCCACGCGGCGCGCGAGTTCTTCGGCAACGTCGAGGGCGAGCTGCTCGGCGAGCGAACGCCGGAGGAGTCGTCGGTGCCGCCGCCCGCGCGGTTCTCGGAGGAGGGGACCCAGCGGAGCGCGGCGCCGCCCGGCCCGCCCCGGCCGCCGCGGCCGACCCTCGACAGGGACCCGCCGAGCCCGCCGAGCAGCGCCTTCCGGCAGCCCCCGGATCGGGGGAGGCCGCCCCCCGACCGACCGGGCTCCGGGTTCGTCGCCACGGAGTCGTCGGTGAGCCTGCCGCGGCCGAGGAGGCGAGGGTGAGCGGCGCGAGCGGTCCTCCGCAGCCGCCGGCGCAGGCGCTGTCCGAGTCAGCGCCGGGGCGGGTCGTCGTGGTCACGGGGCTGTCCGGCGCGGGCAAGTCGACGGCGCTCCACGCCCTGGAGGACCTCGGCTTCTTCTGCGTCGACAACCTCCCGACGTCGCTCGTCCGGCCGGCGGTCGAGGCGTGCGAGGCGGGCGGGATCAGCCGCATCGGGCTCGGCATCGACGTCCGGGTCGGCTCGTTCCTCGCGGGCGCCACGACGGCGCTCGACCAGATCCGCGTCGGCCGCGACGTCGTGATCCTCTTCCTCGACGCCTCGGACGAGACGCTGCTCCGGCGCTTCAGCGAGACGCGGCGCCCGCACCCGCTGACCACCGGCGGCAGCGGCGCCATCGCGATGCTCGACGGCGTCCTCCTCGAGCGCGAGCGGCTCGCGTCGCTGCGGGCCCGGGCGACCATCGAGCTCGACACGACGCGGCTGTCGACGCACGACCTGCGCCGCGTCGTCCTCGAGCGGCTGCGCCCGGCCAAGGTGGATCTGCCCGTGATGTCCACCCGCTTCATCTCGTTCGGTTACAAGTACGGGATCCCGCTCGACGCCGACCTGCTCCTCGACGTCCGCTTCCTCGACAACCCGTATTTCGTCCACGGCCTGCGCGAGCTGACGGGCAACGACGAGCCGGTGCGGGAGTACATCCTCAAGAACCCGGACGCCCTCGAGTTCATCAGCAGGACGGAGCAGCTCCTGTCGTTCTGCATGCCGCGCTACGCCAGCGAGGGGAAGAGCTACCTCACCGTCGGCATCGGGTGCACCGGCGGCCGGCACCGGTCCGTCGTGCTCACCAACGTCCTCAGCGACAGCCTGCGGCGGAAGACGGGGCTCCCGATCACTGTCGTTCATCGGGACGTCGCCCGGGCGAGCGGGAGTATAGTACCCTCGGTGGGCGAGGGGCTGGCCGGGACCCCGAGCGTGGACCTCCGGCTGACGCCGTCTGGGGTGGCCGCGCCGGAGTCTCGCCCGGCATCGGACAAGAGCGTGACGGGGGGCGAGCGGTGACGACCGATGCGGTGACGAGGCGTTTCACCATCATCAATGTGCGAGGGCTGCACGCGCGCGCCGCGACGAAGCTCGTGCAGCTCGCCGGTCGGTACGACTGCGAGATCTCGCTGACCGGGCCTGATGGGCAGTCGGCCAACGCGAAGAGCGTGATGGGCGTGCTCCTGCTCTGCGGCTCGATGGGCACGCAGATCGAGGTCCGCGCGACCGGCGATCAGGCCGGCGAGGCGGTCTCGGCGATCGGCGAGCTCATCGCCGCGCGCTTCGGAGAGCCCGAGTGACGCGCGGCCGGAGCGCGCTGCCCGCGGGGCTCCCGGGCGACCGTCCCGGGGCGGCGGACGCCGCCGGCGGCGACGCGGTGGAGTCCGGCGTCCGGAGCGACGCGATGGCGCCGGGGGCCCGGAGCGACCCGGCGCCGCCCACGGCCAGGAGCGACCCGGCGCCGGCCGGCGCCCGGCGCGACTCCGCGCC
>NZ_JEMA01001262.1:3622-9429 GCF_001589285.1 Sorangium cellulosum
GGCGCCGCCCGGCGCCCGGACCGAGACGCTGCGCGGCATCTCCGGGTCGCCGGGCGTCGCCATCGGCTCCGCCGTCGTGATCGGCGGCCACAGGACGGATCACCCGCGCCGCCGCGTCAGCTCCAGCGAGATCGCGGGGGAGCTCGCGCGCTTCGAGGCCGCGGTCGAGCGCGCGCAGGACGAGCTCCGCGACATGTCGAAGCGCCTCGGCAACCACCGCGCCGAGGCGTCGATCCTCGAGGCGTACCTCCTGATGCTCGGCGACGAGACGCTCGCCGACGCCGTGAAGCGCCAGGTCACCGAGGAGCGGCGCTGCGCCGAGTGGGCGGTGGCGGTCGCGTGCGAGGCGATCGCGGGCCGCTTCGCCGCGCTCGACGACCCGTACCTGCGCGAGCGCAGCCACGACGTGAGCTTCGTCGGCGAGCGCCTGCTGCGCGCGTTCACCCTCCCGCCCCAGGAGCCGCCGTCGTCGCGGGACACGTCGCCGCTCTCCACCCGCAGCCTGATCGAGCTGCAGAACTCGATCGCCATGCCGGCGACGTTCGGCGCGGCGATCCCGCGCTTCTCCGGGCCGACCATCATCGTCGCGCACGACCTGTCGCCGGCCGACACCGCGGCGATGGTCGACGAGCCGGTCGTCGGCCTCGTCACCGAGGTCGGCACCCGCACGAGCCACACCTCGATCATGGCCCGCGCGCTGGAGATCCCCGCCGTCGTCGGCGTGAGCGACGTGCTGCAGCGCGTGATCACGGGCGATCTCGTCGTGATCGACGGCCTGCGCGGCACGGTCATCGTGCGCCCCGGGCCCGCCGAGCTCGCCGAGGCGCGCGCCCGCGCCGAGCGCCACGTCGCGCTCGCCAAGGAGCTCTCCGAGTCGCGGCACCGCGCGGCCCAGTCGAAGGACGGCGTCAAGGTGTCGCTCCGGGCCAACGTCGAGCTCCCGGCCGAGGCGATCCTCGCGCGCGACCAGGGCGCCGACGGCATCGGCCTCTACCGGACCGAGTTCCTCTACATCGATCGCACCTCCCCGCCCACCGAGGACCAGCAGTTCGAGATCTTCCGCGCCGTCGTCGAGGCGCTCCGCCCGAAGCCTGTCACGCTGCGCACGTTCGACATCGGCGGCGACAAGTTCGTCTCCACCTTCCAGGTGCCGCCCGAGATGAACCCGATGCTCGGCCTCCGCGCCGTCCGCCTCGCGCTCTCGCGGCCCGACGTCTTCCTCGAGCACCTGCGCGCCATGGTGCGCGCCTCCGCCTACGGCGACGTGCGGATCATGATCCCCATGGTCGCGGGGCTCGGCGAGCTCCGGCAGGTGCGCGCGATGCTCCGCCGCGCGCAGGAGCAGGTGCGCGCCCGCGGGCAGCCCTGCGCCGACGACATCCCGCTCGGCGTGATGATCGAGGTGCCCGCGGCGGCGATCATGGTCGATCACTTCGCGCGCGAGGCCGCGTTCCTGAGCCTCGGGACGAACGACCTCATCCAGTACGCGCTCGCTGTCGACCGGACCAGCCGCTCGCTCGCTTACCTCGCCTCGCCGTTCGATCCGTCGATCCTCCGGCTGATCACGAAGGTGATCCAGGCGGGCCAGGACTTCGGCCGGCCGGTCTCGCTCTGCGGCGCCATGGCGAGCGACCCGCTCGCCGCCCTGCTCCTGCTCGGCCTCGGCCTCCGCGACTTCTCGATGGAGGCGGCGGCGATCCCGGAGATCAAGGAGACGCTCCGGCGCGTGTCGGTCGCCGAGGCCGAGGCGGTCGCGGCGGAGGCGCTCGCGTGCGCCACGGCCGAGGAGGTCGAGTGCTGCGTCGCCGCGGCGTTCGCCCCGGATCTCTTCGACCTGCTCACGGGAGAGCGCGACGCGAAGTGACCCGCATCGCAGGTCGACCGCCTCGTCGTCTTCACCTCGTTTTCGCTTGAGCTCGCGTGGCGGGCTTCCTAGCGTGACAGCGCTTCATGAAGTCCCGTAAAGCCATGGATGCGGCGACGGACGCGCCCCGCGTGTCGCGCGCGCTCGCCGCCGGCGCGCTCGTGCTCGGCCTGTGCGCGGCGGGCTGCGAGCAGGAGCAGCCGCCCACGCGCCTCGTCGGGCAGGCGCACCTGACGCTGCTCCACACGTCGGACATCCACTCGCGGCTGTTCCCGTACAACCTGCAGCTCGGCCAGGTCGACGCGGGGCTCGGCCTCGGCGAGGCGACAACGATCGCGAACGTCGGCGGCGCCGCGCGGATGTCCCATATCATCGGCCGCGAGCGCGCGCGGTCGTCGCGCGCGCTGCACCTCGACGGCGGCGACTGCTTCCAGGGCGCGCCGATCTTCAATTTCTACGCGGGCGAGGCGGAGATCCGCACCCTCGGCGCGATGGGCGTCGACGCGATGATCGTCGCCAACCACGAGTTCGACCGCGGCGCGCTGAACCTCGGCATCCAGCTCCAGCACAACGCCGGCTTCCCCATCCTCGCCGCCAACTACCAGCTCGAGGACCCGGCGCAGCCCGGCGCCTCGCCGCTCGGCGCGATCCTGCAGCCGTTCACTGTCTTCGACCTCGAGGGCCTCCGGGTCGGCGTCATCGGCATGGGCAACCTCTCCAGCCTGACGTCGATCTTCGAGGCGCCGAACCGGCTCGGCATCACCCCGCTGAACACCACCGAGGTCGCCCAGTTCTACGTCGACCTGCTCCGCCCCACGGTGGACGTCATCGTCTTCGTCACCCACCTCGGGCTCGACGTCGACGAGCGGATGATCGAGACGACGACGGGCATCGACGTCGTGCTCGGCGGGCACAACCACATCGTGCTCCAGCCGCCGAAGCGCGTCCGCGACTGCTCGCGGTACTACGACGAGGAGAAGCAGAGCCACTACATCCTGCTGAACGACGAGCGCTCCCCCGAGGCAGGCGAGAAGCTCCGGCGCTACTGCGAGCCGCGCGACGTGGTGCTCGCGCACTCCGGCGCGTTCGCGAAGTTCGTCGGCCGCCTCGACCTCGTGCTGTCCAGGGACCCGTCGGAGCTCGGCGCCGAGTACGACCCCTTGAACGGCTACGAGGTGGTCTCGAACCGGTACGAGCTCTTCCCGGTGACCGAGGACGTGCCGGCCGATCCGATCGTGGCGTCGGTGCTCGAGCCGTACGCGCAGGGGCTCGACGCGCTCGCCAACCTCGACCTCCTGGTCGGCTACGCGCTGGACGGCTCGCGCCGCGTCTCGACGAGCGGCGGCGACTCGCCGCTCGGCAACCTGATCGCCGCGGCGATGTGGCTGCGCCTCGGCATCCAGACCGATTTCGCGCTGACGAACACGACGGGCATCCGCGCCGACCTCGTGCCGGGCCCGGTGACCGTCGAGCAGATGTACAACATCTTCCCCTTCGACAACTCGATCTCGAAGATGCAGCTCTCCGGGCTGGAGGTGCAGGAGCTCTTCGACTTCGTGGCGCGCCGCTCGGCCGGCCGCGGGTGCGTGTCGCAGGCGCAGATCGCGGGCGCGCGGGTCGTCATCGACTGCGCCGCCCGCGCCTCCGGGGGCGCCGCGCCCGGCGTCGCGACCCGCGTCTACATCGGCGCGCACGAGCCGCGGATCGCCTGTCCGAACGGCGACGCCGACTGCCCGGGCGGCGCGGTGGGGAGCTGCGACGTCGAGGCGAGCCGGTGCTGGCAGCCGATCGATCCGATCGGGACCTACGAGCTCGCGACGTCGAACTACCTCGCGCAGGGCGGCAGCGGGTTCCGGGTGCTCCAGCGCAACACGACGCAGTTCGACACGCAGGTGCAGCAGCGCGACGCGCTCATCGACTACATCCGCGCCGGCAGCCCGTGCGGCGCGGGCGACGACGGCAAGCTGCCGTCGTGCCGCGTGGACGGCGACTGCGCGGAGGCGCTCGGCGAGGGCTACGTCTGTGCGTGCCCCGAGTCGGTCGTCGAGGGGCCTGTGTGCCGGACCGGCGACGCCCCGTGCTCCGCGGGGGCGTGCGTGCTCGCGCGCTGCCGCGACGACGTGGCCGCCTACCAGCGCGACGTCTGCGCGGCGGCGCCGACGGCCCCGCTGCAGCGGCAGTGCGAGGGCGCGCTGGCCCCGTGCAGCGCCGCCGGCGAGCAGTGCAAGTACCTCGCGTGCGTCGACCGCCGGCTCGGCAACTTCTCCGACGGCCGCCTGCGGATGGTGGGCCAGTGACGGCGCGGGCGAGGCGCTGCGCGGCGCTCACGGCGCTCATGACGGTCGCGGCCACGGCCCTCGCCGGGTGCGAGAGCGACGGCGGGCCCCTCCGCGGCGTCTCGAGCTTCTGGGTCAAGGTCGAGAGGGTGAACGGGGCGGTGCCGCCGTCCGTCGACGAGCCCCTGCCGGCCAACCGCGGCGACACGGTGGACACCTGGGACTTCCGCATCGAGGCGCGCGATCTCGCCGGCCGCCGGGCGGACTTCGACGGCACGGTCCGGCTCAGCGTCGAGCCCGGGGCCGTGATCGACGTCGAGTCCGACGAGGAGGGCGCCGCTGTCGGGCGCAACATCCGCCTGCGCGACGGGGTCGCGGCGGGCTCGGTCCACGTGACCGCCGTCTACGGCCCCACCCGGCTGTGGGCCGAGGACATCGGCTACCTGCCCGCGCCCCGCGACGTGCGCGACAGCCCCGCGTGCTCGAACGGCGCCAACGACGACGCCCCCGGCGACGTGCTCATCGATTTCCCCGCCGACCCCGGGTGCGCCTTCGCCGACGACCAGACCGAGGAGGGGGGCACCTTCAGCGCCGGCGCCTCCAAGCCCGTCGCCTACGCCCTGCCGCGCGTCGTCGACGTCCAGGGCGGCGGCTCGGCGACGCCCTACGCGTTCGAGGGGATCCAGATCAACACAGCGGCTCCCCAGCGCGTCGTCGTCACGCGCGTCGCGAGCGACGGCTTCTACGTCACCGATCTGGCCGGCCAGGAGAGCGGCTATAACCACCTCTTCGCGTACAACTTCAACACCCCTTCCAACATGCGTGTCTGCGATCGGCTCGAGTACCTCGCGGGCACCGTGAACGAGTTCTTCGGCTTCACCGAGCTCTCGTTTCCCTCCTACGAGATCGCGCGCGTCGAGGAAGGGGAGGCGTGCGAGGTCCCGGAGCCGGCGCTGCTCGACGGGCCGACGATCGGCGACGCCGGGGCCATGGAGCGCCTCGAGAGCGGGCTCGTGCGCGTCGAGGGGGTCCACGTCAGCAAGAACTTCGGCCCGCGGCCCGCGCGCGACAACGTCTTCGCCCCGGAGCAGTCGAACTGCGACCTGAACGGCGATGGCCAGGTCGATTTCGACAGCCCGGCCGAGGGGCGATGCGCGAACGCGTGCTCGCGCGACCCCGAGTGCAGCGAGTGGACGAGCTACTCCGCGCGCGGCAACTACAAGGTCACCGACGGATCGACCATGATCCAGATCCAGACCGGCACGGTGAGCGACTTCAATCCGACGTCGCACCGGGGCCAGGCGCTCGGCTCGGTGACTGGCACGCTCCGGAATTTCTCGGGCGGCTCGCTGAACTGGACCATCGAGGCCCGCTGTCCGGACGACCTCGTCTGCGACGCGCCCGGCTGTGTGCCGGCCGCGAAGACCTCGAAGGAGGCCTGCGTGCGGCCGCGCAGCCTCGACGACAACGACGCGGAGACCAACTAGCCCTCTCTCGTTCGCCGCGGCCGCGCTGCCCCGCCGCATCACCCAGGCCCAAGGAAGTCCACAGCCCGCCATGCACCGAAGCGCGCTCCTCGCCCCCGCTGTTTCCGCGGCCCTCTTGCTCACCCTCGCGCCGGCGGCGCAGGCGCAGCCCCAGCCCGTCCCCGACCCGGCCGCGCCGGC
>NZ_JEMA01001263.1 GCF_001589285.1 Sorangium cellulosum
CCCCCCGCGCGGGCGCCGCCGGCGCGCCGCAGGCGACCCGGCAGCGCGCCGCTCGCGCGCGCAAGCCGAAGCAGAAGGCCGCGGTCCTCGACGGGCGGCCGGTCGCCACGTTCCCGGGCTTCCGCATGCTCCCGACCGGTGGCTCGCGCGTTTTCGTGCAGATCCACGGCGGCAAGGTCGACGTCGCCGAGTCGAAGGCCGCGGGGCGCCTCGTCTACCGGATGAAGGGCGCAGGGGCGATCCAGACGAACCGCTTCCCGCTCGTGACCGCCTTCTTCGCGACCCCGGTCAGCCAGGTGCAGCTCGTCGACCAGGGCAACGATCTCGACATGGTGATCGACCTGCGCGCGCAGACCGACGCGACCTACCGCGTGATCGAGACCGATCAAGGGGTCGTGCTCCAGGTCGACTTTCCCCCGTCCGTCCCCGATCAGGGCGCCGCGCCGCAGGCCGAGGGAGCGCGAAAGCGCGCTGTCCGTCGCACGATCCCGCAGGAGCCCGGGACCGGCGACGAGGGCTCGACCGAGTTCTAGAGGCGCCCCGCCCGAGGACCTGCCGGCGCCGCGATCGCCTTCAGGCGGCGACCGCCTCCGAGCGCGCCTTCTCCTCCCCGCTCGGGCCCGGATCGGCCGCCGCTGCCGGCTCGCCCAGCGCGGCCGCGGCGAGCGTGACGAGGACCATCCACAGGAGATCGGCGAGCAGGAGGTGCACGAGCTGCATCCACACCGGCGCGAGCAGCAGGAGGTTGAGCAGCCCCGCGCCGATCTGCAGCAGCACGAGCCCCCCGGTCGCCATCGAGAGCCGCTCGACAAGCGGCGACGGGCGCCGGGCCGCGATGGCGCCTCGGGCGAAGAGCAGGTAGGCGCTCACGACCACCGCCACGACCGGGTGCAACGTGCGCAGCGGCAGCAGGAAGTGGGCCGTGGGCGAGAAATCCTGCGCGATGCCCTCGCGGAGCGAGCTCGCCGCGAAGAGCGTGTCGCCGAGCGCGGCGATGGCCCCGGTCACGCCGACCGCGAGGACCCCCGCGAGCCCGACGGCGAGCAGCGCGCCCGTCGCGCCCTGGCCGCGCCAGCGCACGCGCCGGCCCCCGCGCGCCCAGTAGAGCGTGCAGGTCATGGCGCCGACGAGCAGGAACGTGTTGATGAGGTGCACGGCCATCCAGAGCGCGCGGGCCGCGGACGCGTCGTGGGCGACGTACTCGAGCAGGACGATCCCGGCGCCGACCGCCGCCTCGGTGATCATGAACAGCATCGACGCGGCCGCGCCGCCGCGCACCGGGTGGCCCGACGGATAGGCGACGAACGCCCAGACGAGCTGCAGCGCGACGAGCAGGAACGCGATGCCCGACGTGGCGCGGTGGGTGAACTCGATGAAGGTCGCCGCGCTCGGTGAACGTGGGATGACGTCGCCGTTGCACGTCGGCCAGTGGCTGCCGCAGCCGGCCCCCGAGCCGGTCGCGCGCACGAACGCGCCCCACAGGATCACGCCGAGCGTGAAGGCCAGCGCGAGCGCCGCGAGCTTCCAGAACCGCGCCTGATTCATGAGGGGGTCCTTACCGCGAAACCAGCGCGACGGCAGCCCGCGAGGCCGGCCCGCGAGGCGGCCCCGCGAGCCGGCTCGCGCCGTCGTGCGATCTCGTTGCGCCCGGACCCGGCCGAAGGGAGGATGTGCCCGTGCCGATCAGCGAGGACATCCGGGGCGCTCCGCCCTCTGCGCCGGCCGAGCTCCTGAGCAGCCGTCCGCCCAGGATCGTGGTGGCGGACGACGACCGCCTCGCGCGCCAGATGCTCGTGAGCATCCTCCACAAGGCCGGCTTCCAGGTCGAGGCGGTCGACGACGGCCAGGAGGCGATCGAGCTCATCGGCCGCGGGGGGGTCGATCTCGCGCTCCTCGACATCGTGATGCCCCGGCTCACGGGCCTGGAGGCGTGCAGGCTCCTCAAGAGCATGACGTCCGAGAGCTTCCTCCCCGTGGTGCTCGTCACGGTGAAGACCGACACGGCGAGCCGGGTCGAGGGGCTCAAGATCGGCGCCGACGACTACGTCTGCAAGCCGTTCGAGGAGGAGGAGCTCCTCGCGCGCGTCGGGGCGATGCTGCGGATCAAGCGGCTGCACGACCACGTGGCGGCGCAGCGCGCCTACCTCGAGCAGCTCTCCATCCACGACGAGATGACGGGGCTCTACAACTACCGTTACCTCTTCACGCGGCTCAACGAGGAGTTCAAGCGCGCGGAGCGCTACCACGAGCCGTTCGCCTGCGTGCTCGTCGACATCGATCGGCTCAAGGCGATGAACGAGATCGGGGGGCGCACGCTCGGTGACGCCGTGATCCGGCGCGTGGCCGACGGGATCCGCCGCTCGGTCCGCGAGGTGGACGTTGTCGCGCGCTACGGCGGCGAGGAGTTCCTCATCGTGCTGCCGAGCACGCATTTCGCCGGGTCGCTGACCGTGGCCGAGCGGATCTGGCGCGAGGCCTCCGGCAACCCGGTCGAGTTCGGCGGCGCGACGCGGCCCTGCAGCGTGTCCATCGGCGTCTCGCTGTACCCCTCGCGCGACGTCCGCACCAAGGACGCGCTGATCCGCGCCGCGGAGAGCGCGCTCCACCAGGCGAAGCGCGAGGGCGGCAACCGGATCTGCGTCTTCCAGCAGCACGGCCAGATCTACACGCCGACCGGGAGCGCCGAGCAGCCGGCGCAGCCGCCCCCGGGCAAGCTCCGGCGGTCCAGCGATCCCGCCTTCGTCGCGGCCCAGGACGACGCGAGGGAGCCGCAGACGCGCCGGGGCACGGACCTCCCGCCCCTCCCGCGCAAGCCGCTCTAGTCCGCCGCCTCACGTCGTGAACGCCGCCGCTCGCGCCCGCATCCTCCTGGTCGACGACGAGCCGGCCCAGCGCCGCGGCCTGGCGCGCGCGCTCGTGCGCGACTTCGACGTCCTCACCGCGGAGGACGGCCCCGCCGCGCTCGGGCTGCTCGCGACCACCCGCGTCGAGGTCGTGCTGCTCGACCTCGCCATGCCGCGCATGGGCGGCGCCGAGGTGCTCGAGCACATCAAGGCGAGGTTCCCCACCGTCGAGGTCGTGGTGATGGCCGGCCACAGCGAGGTCGAGGCGGCGGTCGCGGCCGTGCGCGCCGGCGCGTACGCGTTCGTGATGAAGCCCGTCGACCCGGAGGCGGCGCTCGCGACAGCGATCGAGCGCGCGATCGAGCGCCGGCGGCTCGTCGCCCGCGCCAGGGCGCTCGAGGAGCGGGTCGGCGAGCACGAGCAGCTCGGCGAGGTGATCACGAGCTCCGCCGCGATGCAGGAGGCGTACCGGAAGGCGCTCGGCGTCGCGGCCCTGGCGGCGCCCATCCTGCTGATCGGCGAGCGCGGGACGGGCAGGGAGCTCGTTGCGCGCGCCGTCCACCGGCGCGGGCCGCGCGCCGGGGCGCGCTTCGTCGCGGTCGACTGCAGCGCGCTGCCCGGGCCGCGCGCCGAGGACGATCTCTTCGACGGGGATCGCGACCCCGCGCCGGACGGGCACGCCGGCGCGGGCCTGGTCGAGGCGGCGGACAAGGGGACGCTCTTCCTCGAAGAGGTCTCGGCGCTGTCGCTCGCGGCCCAGGCCAGGCTGCTCCGGGTCCTCACGCACGGCGAGATCGCGAGGGCAGGGGGCGAGCCGCGGCGCGTCGACGTGCGGGTCATCGCGTCGACGTGCGCCGACCTGAGGGAGCGCGCCGCTGCCGGTCAGTTTCGCGAGGACCTCCTCTACCGCCTCGGCGTCATCCTCGTCGAGCTGCCGCCGCTCCGGCGGCGCCGGGAGGACATCGCGCTGCTCGCGAGCCACTACCTGAACCGGTATGTGCGCGCCCACGGCCGCGACGTCCGGCGGATCGGCCCCGAGGCGGCGCGGCTCCTGCGCGAGCACGCCTGGCCGGGCAACGCNGCACGCCTGGCCGGGCAACGCCCGCGAGCTCGAGAGCGCGATCGAGCACGCCGTGATCTCCGCGCGCGGCGAGGCGATCCTGCCCGCGGACCTCCCGCCCTCGGTGTCGGGGCGCGCAGGGCCGGAGCGGCGTCCCCCCCGGGACGCGCTCGTCCTGCCCGCGCAGCTCTGCGAGCTCCCCTATGCAGAGGCCAAGGAGCGCGCCGTCGACGCGTTCGATCAGATCTACGTCCGGCGCCTGCTGCAGCGCACGGGCAACAACCTGAGCGAGGCGGCGCGGCAGGCGGGCATGGATCGCTCGAATTTCCGGAGGCTCAAGAAGAAGATCGCGGCGAGGGGAGACGAGGAATCGACGCAGGAGGCGCAAGAAGCGCAGGAGGCGCAAGAAGCGCAAGAAGCGCAAGAAGCGCAGGTGGACAGGCAGCCAGGAACGCTGGCAGCGGCGGACGCGGGGGCGGGGCCGGACGGGGACGACGCGGGCTGACGCGCTCCACGGGCGTCGCGCGCCCCACGCCGCGCAAGCGCGCGGCCGGCTCGTGCTACGTTGCGCCGAAAATGGCCCGACGCGCTGCACGAGGTGCCCTTGTCGCCGCCGCTGTCTCCCTCGCGGTCCGGCTCACCCCGTCCGCCGCTGCCGCCGCCGACGCGGGCGAGGCGCCCCGGCGGCAAGCGGCGGTCGTCCACGACCTCCCCCGCGTCCTCGCGCTCGCCGACCGCAATCACCCGAACGTCGCCGCCGCCCGCGCGCGGCTCAACCAGGTCCGCGCGCAGCTCGACGAGGCCCACTACGCCCCGTTCTCGCAGTTCAAGCTGACAGGGGGCGTCGCGCTCGCGCCGACCGTCCGCGGCAACAACGTCTTCAGCCCGAACACCGACGTCTCGCTCACCTCGAGCCTCGGCGTCGCCTGGCGCGCGAACATCGACGGCGTCGTGCCGCTCTGGACCTTCGGCAAGATCACGAGCCTCTGGGACGCCGCCGAGGCGAACGTCCGCGTCAACCAGGCGAACGTGGAGAAGGAGCGGGACGCGGTCCGGCTCGACGTCCGCAAGGCCTACTTCGGCCTCCAGCTCGCGCGCGACTCGCGGAGCCTGCTCATGGACGTGCGGCGCGAGATGGACAAGGCGCTCCAGCGCCTGGAGGAGCAGGTCGAGCGCGAGGAGGGCGATCCCATCGAGCTCCTCAAGCTGCAGACCTTCGGGGCCGAGCTCGAGGCGCGCGGGGCCGAGGTCGACAAGTACGTCGCTGTCGCGCTGGCGGGGCTGCGCTTCTACACGGGCGTCCCGGACATCGACATCCCCGACGTCCCGATCCGCCCGCCGAAGCACCGGCTCGGTCACGTCAGCCGCTACCTCACCGCGGCGCGCCTGTACCGGCCCGAGCTCGCGCAGGCGCGCGCGGGCCTCGACGCGCGCACCGCGCAGGTGCGGCTCGCGCGCGCGCAGCTCTTCCCCGACATCGGCATCGGCCTCCAGGTCGGCGTGAGCGCCGCGCCCGAGGTCGCCGATCAGCTCAACCCGTTCACCAGCGACCCCGGCAACTACTTCCACTACGGCGCCGCGCTCGTGCTGCAGTGGAAGCTCGACCTGCTCCCGCAGTCGGCCCGCGTCCGCTTCGCCGAGGCGCAGCTCGAGGAGATGGCCGCGACGCAGCGCCTCGCCATGGGCGGCGTCGCCACCGAGGTCGAGACCGCCTACGCCGAGGTCGTGGAGGCCCAGCGGCGCCTCGACGCCTACGCCAAGGCGGCCAGGTACGGCAAGCGGTGGCTCGTGATGGTGCAACAAGGGATCGACGTCGGGACGATGGCCGAGAAGGATCTCATCGATCCAGCCAAGGCGTACGCGACGAACCGCTTCAACCAGCTCAACGCGACGATGGATCTCGACATGGCGATGTCGCGCCTCGCGAAGGCCACCGGCTGGGACGCGATCGCGCCAGACGGCACCTGAGCCATGGGACCGGACGCGCTGAGCCAGGGCGCCCGCCCTTGCTCCCCGGGGCCGGCCTCTGCGCGCACCGCGGCTTGAACGCGGCCGTCCTTGGCACTACCGTGCGCCCCAGCATGGGAGCTGACGACAGGCGGGCGCCGCACAGAATGGCCGTGGCAGCGAACGGGGATGCGGCGCGCCGCGGCGCCTCGGGCGGCTCCACCATCGCGTTCTCGGTCCTGCTCGCCGCGGCGGCCGCGGCCATCATCGGCACTCTCCATTTCGTCGCCTACGTCGTGCCGACGGAGGCCTCGATGGGGATCGTGCAGAAGATATTCTACTTCCACGCCCCCGCCGGGTACGCGATGTACCTCGGCGCGACCGCCTGCTTCATCGGCTCCGCCGGCTACCTCGCGCGCGGCACCCAGTGGTGGGACTCGCTGGCGAAGTCCGGCGCGCAGGTCGCCGTGGCGATGGGCCTGATCGTCCTCATCACCGGCCCGCTGTGGGCCGCCAAGGCGTGGGGCGTGTACTGGACGTGGGATCCACGCCTGACCACCTCGCTGCTCAGCGTCCTTATCTACGTCGCCTATGTCGTGCTCCGCGCCTTCACCGGCGACAGCGACGCCGAGCGCAAGTTCGCCGCGGCCCTCGGCGTCCTCGGCGCGGCCAACCTGCCGATCATCCACTATTCGGTGAAGATGTGGGGCGGTAACCATCCCACCGTCATCACGGGCAAGGGCGGCGGCCTCGGGCACCCTGACATGAAGTTGGCGCTCGGCTTCGGCTTCCTCGCGTTCACGCTGCTCTCCCTCGCGCTCCTGTGGGCGCGCCTCCGCGTCGATCTCGCGTCCGCGCGGCTCGCGGAGCTCGAGCAAGAGGCCCTCGAAGTCGGCATCGGAGAGGACTGAGATCGTGAATTCCCTTCATTCCTTGTTCGCTCACGCGGCCCTGCAGCAACCGACGGGCACCACAACGGACGACCGAGCGCAGTCGTTCCGCCCCGTGCAGGGGGGGAACGAGATCCAGAGCGGGGAGAAGCTGCTCGTCGAGGCCTACGCCGCGATCTGGCTCATCGTCTTTGCGATGGTCTTCCTCTCCTGGCGCCGGCAGAAGCAGATCGATCGTCGCATCGACGCGCTCGAGGCCGCCGTGCAGCGGGCGCGGGCCAGCTCGGGCCAGGGGACGAGCTGATGCCGAACATCGGGGAGATGACCCCGCAGCACGCGCTCTACATCCCCGTGGTGCTGATGCTGGGGCTGATCATCGGCTACATCTTGGGCAGCCGCGCCGTGCGCGCCGAGCTCGAGCGACGTAGGCGCAGAATGAAGGAGTGACGGGGGCGCGAGCCCTCGTCCCGCGTCCCGGTGGGCGCTGCGAGCGCCGCGCCTGCCCCACTAGCCGGAGGTCCCAGGTGGTCGATTTCTCTGTGAGCGAAGAGCACAAGGCTCTCATCGATACGGCGCGCCGCTTCACGAAGGAGCGCATCATCCCGATCGCGGCCGAGTGCGATCAGAAATCGTACTTCCCGATGGACGTGTTCCTGGAGGGCTGGAACATCGGCCTCGTCAACCCGACGTGCCCGGCCGAGTACGGCGGCCCGGGGATGGGCGAGCTCGAGAACGCCCTGCTCGCCGAGGAGCTCTCCTACGGGTGTACCGGGATCCAGACGAGCTTCCTCGCCAACGGGCTCGCGCTCACGCCCATCAAGCTCGCGGGCAGCGAGGAGCAGAAGAAGAAGTACCTCGGCATGCTCAACGCCGAGCCGATCATGGCGAGCTACTGCACGAGCGAGCCGGACGCCGGCAGCGACGTCGCCGGCCTCAAGACCCGCTTCACGAAGCACGGGGACGACTACGTGCTGAACGGGCAGAAGTGCTGGATCACGAACGCGAGCTTCGCGCGCTTCTACGTGATCTTCGCGACCTCGAACCCGGAGCTCCGGCACAAGGGCATCGCGGCGTTCATCGTCGATCGCGACACGCCCGGCCTCCGCGTCGGCAAGAAGGAGGACAAGCTCGGCCAGCGCGCGAGCGACACGGCCCAGGTGTTCCTCGATGACGTGAAGGTGCCGAAGCAGAACCTCCTCGCGCCGGAGGGGCAAGGCTTCAAGCTCGCGATGGAGACCTTCAACCAGACGCGCCCCGACATCGGCGCGGCCGCGACGGGCCTGATGCGGCGCTGCGTCGACGAGTGCGTCGCCTACGCCAAGGAGCGCAAGGCGTTCGGCCAGCCGATCGGCAACCACCAGCTCGTCCAGTGGATGCTCGCGGAGATGGCGATCCGCGTCGAGGGGACGCGTCTGCTCTACCAGAAGGCCGCGTGGAACCTCGATCACGGGGTGCGCGACCCGATCGTCTCGAGCTTCGCGAAGGCCTATGGCGCCGACAGCGCGATGCTGACCGCCGTCGACGCCGTCCAGGTGTTCGGCGGCAACGGCTACGTGAAGGAGTACCCCGTCGAGAAGATGATGCGCGACGCGAAGGTCCTCCAGATCTACGAAGGCACGAGCCAGATCCAGCGCATCGTCATCGCGCGCCAGCTCCTGTCGTAGGGCGCCGATCGCCCCTGGAGAGCCGGCCGCGGGCACGCCGAGCGGGGCCGGCTCGCTCGGCGCCTCACCCGGGCGGCGGCCTCGCGTCTGGCTTCAGGGTTGGGGGTGCCAGATCAGCGTCAGCTCGGGGCCCAGCGTGAGGGCCAGGCCCTCGGCGGGGATCATCACGCGGCGGACCTTCTGGCCCGCGTGCCTCGTCCCGTTCGTCGAGCAGAGATCGAGCGCCATGATCTCGGCGCCGTCCCGCAGGAGCAGCAGGTGCGTCCGCGAGATGTGCGTGCTCAGGACGGCGCGCAGCCCGCGATCCAGGCAGTTGTCGGCGCGCCCGAGCAGCACGCCGTCGTCGAGCGCCTGCTCGGGCAGCTCGACCGCGGCGCTGCGGTCGCTCGACTGCAGCGTGAGCCGCACGTACCCGGTCTTCGCCCGAGGCGCCACCATCTCCTCGATGTGCGAGACAGGGCGCACCGACGTGATGTGCGAGATCTCGCCGCGCGCGAAGCGGTGGCTGGTCGTGATGCCCTCGGTCGGCGCCTGGGGCGCCGCGCCCTCGACAGCGGGCTTCTCGGAGACGCTCTCGAGGCCGCGCGGCGGCTCGCTCATCCCGCACGAGCTCACCTGCAGCACCCGCGACGAGGCCCGCGGCCCGACCGGGATGCCGCCGACAACGTGCTTGCCGATGCGGACGAGCAGCGGGCCGCTGACAACGATCGAGCGACGCGGCACGTCGTCGTCGACGAAGAACGGGATCGAGGTCTGCAGATCCATGAGCCGCAGCCCGAAGCCGCCGTCGCCGAGGTTGCAGCAGGTGGCGACCAGGTGGCGCACGCACACGTCGTCGCCCGAGGCGAACTTCACGTCGCAGCGCGGGTGCGAGCCGAAGACGGCGTACGCGCCGCTGCTCGCCGGCAGATCCAGCCACGCGACGTCGCCGCCCGAGACGCGGAACAGCCGGTACCCCTCGACCATCGGCGACTCGGGCGGGTTCAGCGCCATCACCGCCTCGGCGGTGGACAGGGCGCGCCGCATCGTCGCGACGTCGATCCGCGGTTGCACGCTCATCGCGCGCTCCACGTTCTGCGCGGCGTCGCGCCTGGGAGCGCTCGCTGCGCCGATCGCGCCGGCCGCGTCTGCCCGCCGAGCTCGGGCGTGAACGGCGGAATCGCTGTGCGAGCCTGCGGTGAATCCGCGGCAGGGAGGGGCGTGGTGGAGTGCAGACAGCAGCAAGGCCTCATGCGGTCGAGCCGAATCCTACCGGAATTTTTCGTCTGGGGCTCTTTCGCTGACGCCTCGAATCTGCTGCGGCGCTGGGCTCGGGTCGAGACGACGGATGTCCGGCTCAGCTCACGCCGACGCTGACCTCCGCAACGAGCTCGCCGCCCCAGCGCCAGAAGGCGACCGAGCGGCTGAACAGGAGGATGACCTCCAGCCCGAGCCCACCGCCGAATTCGAGCCGAAAGCGCCCGGCGTCCACCTCGATGAGTTGCATGCCCCCCGAGCACGCGAGACTCGGGCCAAGCATGGATCCGTGCGCGTTGGACGCTGGTGTGTCCGCCGGGGGCACGGCCGCGCCCGCGCCCGGGCAGGGCGCGCCGGGGCCGCGCCGGCGTGTGCCCGGCG
>NZ_JEMA01001264.1 GCF_001589285.1 Sorangium cellulosum
GGGCTCGATCCGCTGGCGGAGCTCGAGCAGATCGCCGAGGATCCGCGGCGCCTCGTGCGCGACGGCGTCGTGGCGGCGCTCCGCGCCGTGATCGCGGCGCGGGGCGACGCGGCGGTCGGCGAGCTCTCGTCCTGGACCGACGGCTACCTGCAGGCGTACGTCGCGCTCGAGGCGCTCGCGGAGCGCACGCTGCTCACCGGGCTGTCGGCGGGCGCGGAGGTGGTGGCGCGGCTGGAGGAGGCGTTCGCTATCTCGGATCGCTCGCCGCGCGCGGACGAGCGGCTGCAGGGGCTGCGCCTGCTCCGGCAGGGGATGCCCGCGCAGATCGCGACGTTCGCGGCCCGCTTCCCCGAGGTCGTGCGCTGGCTCGAGGAGAAGACGCAGGCGGAGCGCCCCGAGTCGCGCGACGTGGTGGCGCAGGCGATCGCGGCGCTCCGGAAGGGGTCGTTCTCGGACGCGGAGACCGGCCGGCTCACCGCCGCGCTCTCTGCGAGCGCCCCGCCCCCGCGCGACGCGGCGCGCATCGTCCAGGGGACGCGCAAGCGGAGCAAGGGGCGGCGGTAGAGCCGCAGGCTGCGACGCCGGCGGGTCGTCGGGGAGCGCTCGGGCTTTCAGCTCAAACGCCGAGCCGACGAACCTCGCGGCGAGCGTCTGTCAGGGAAGGCACATGAGCTTCCTCGTCACTGGCGGGAGGCGTCCAGGCGTCGACTGCGCGCTGCGGGGAGTACGCGCCATGCTCGATTTTGCGAGCGACGACGCGCCCCTCCTCGTCGTCCTCCTTGTAGCGCGTCTGTTCGTCGATCGGGCGATGCCCGCACAGCCAGGCGATCCACGCCTCGATGTGCCAGGTGGGAACGATGACGGCAACGGGATCGGAGGGGGCGATCGGCTCCTGCTTCGAATCCTTGAGCCGTTGTGCGAGCTGCTGCCGGCGTCGGGCAACGCCGTGCTCGTCGCCGTCGACCACGACGAGCAGCCCGACGTTCGGGTCGTGGCTCTCGGCCCTCCACTGCCTCACCGCGTCCGTGTAGCGCTCGAGCACATACTGCGCCGCGGATCCACGCGCCCTGGGTGAAGCGTCTATTTTACGCTGCCTCGGTCCGATCCCCCACCGGTCGGCGAGGCGCTCGACGAACCGCTGCTGCAAAGCGTCCTCGCAGAGGACGTAGAGTCTACGACGCTTCTTCATGCTCGTCCTCGTACGCCCATGGGCGCGAGAGCCACTCGGAGACACGAGCGCCGCCGGCCGTCTCCAGCGTCACCTCGTCGATGCGCGCCGGCCCTCCGGACGGCCGTGAGAATCGGACGGTCCGCGCAGGAGCCATGTAATCGATGACCGCAGGATGATGTGAGCTCACCAGGGCCTGACCATCGTGCTTGTCGAGCGCGGTCGACATCGCGGCGAGCCAGGGCTGCATCTCGTGAGGTGCGAGGCCGGTTTCCGGCTCGTCGAGGAACGCCAGCGCGGCGTGCTCGATCGCGCCGAGGAGGAAGCCGTAGAGCACGACCAGCGAACGCTGACCGTCGGAGAGCTCTCCTGCGGAGAGCTTGTAGTCCGTCCCTTCGGCGCGGAAGGTCAACATCAGCTCGCGCACCTCGCTGCTGATGCGCTCGAAGGCGATGCTTCGCAAGCCCGGCAACGTCGGGCGAAGCGCCTCGAACAGCGCGTTGCCGAGCCCCGGTCTCTCGACGAGGACACCGCGGAACCATGACGAGAAATTCCTGCCGTCGCGATCGAGCCAGGGCGATTCGCCCACCGTGGTCGGCTCGATCCGCCGCGGAGAGGGCGCGAGGAGCCAGACTCTGGCGAGCGCCTCGCGGAAGGCGATCGTGCGCTTGTTGTCGTGACGTGGCTCCATGTCCGGCAGGAACGAGCGCTTGCGGCCGAACGGAAAGGTCGTATGCGGAGCTCCGCTCGGGCTGTCTCCGTAGAGGCGCACATCGCCCTCGATCGCCTCGTAGAGCGCCTTTCTGTCGACGGTCAACCGTTCGCGACGGATTGACGCCTGCTGTCGGGCGACATCGTGAACGAGCTCGATCTCGTAGTGATATGCTTCGGCGTCGAGCTCCAGGTCGATCGCGAACCGCTGCACAGGGTCGCCGCGCAGCCAGCGAGTGAGCGAGCGCGTGGGGAATGCGCTCGCTGCCTCCGTGCTCCGTACGATCACGTCCTGGAGACCGGCGAGCGCCTCCCACAGGCTCGTCTTCCCCGACCCGTTGCTGCCGACGATCAGGAGCCTTCGGGGAAGATCGATCGTGAAGTCCACGAAGCAGTTGTAATTGTGGATGAGGACGCTGGTGAGCATGAGCCTGCCGCGCGCACAATGTATCACGGCGGTGAGGCTCGGTCCTCCCTCGCCTCCGCAGGCGCGCCTCCCCTCGGCTCAGGCAGCCTGCTGCGACCCCTCCGGCGCCCCGGCGCCCCCGGGCTGCTCCCTGGCCGCCTCGGCGAACAGGAACTGCAGCGCTCCCGGGGCGCGCCGGCGCCAGGCGTCCTCGCCGTGGGTCCCGGCCTCGTCCGGGCAGAAGAGCAGGTTGCCCTCGCCGTAGCCCCGCCCGCGCAGGTGCTCGACGAGCCGCGCGGCGTCGCGCAGCACCGACCCGTCGTCCTCCTGGGCGCCGGCGTCGACGTACAGCCGCGAGCTCGCCGGGACCGGCTGCGCCGCGATGAAATCGAAGATCCTGCGCTCCGCGAACCAGAGCGAGGGCGACATGCACAGCGCCGCCCCGAGCACGTCGGGGCGGCGGAAATGGGCATAGAGCGCCGCGAGGCCCCCCATCGACGAGCCGCCGATCGCCGTCCCGGCCGCGTCGCGCCGCACAGGGAAGCGCTCCCGCACCGCCGGCACGATCTCCGAGGTCAGCCAGCCGAGGACGTCGTCGAGCCGCCCGTCGCTGCCGTCGCCAGGAAAAGGCGACAGCTCGGTCAGCCGCTCGCTCCCGCCGTGATCGATCCCCACGAGGACCGGCGCCACGGCGCCCCGATCCGCGAGCTCGCGCACGGCCTCGTGGAGGTGCCAGCCGCCGCTGAACGAAGGATCGTCGTGAAAGACGTTCTGCCCGTCGAACAGAAACAGCACGGGGGAAGGCTCGGCGTTCGCGCCCTCGCTGGGCAGGTAGACGCGGACGTTGCGCTCCCCCTGGAAGCCGGGGATCCGATACGGCCCGAGGAGATAGATGATGTGTTCAGCCATGTCTGTTTCGAAGCCGGCCCGGCGTATAGCAATCGCCGGGCCGCGCCGCGGCTGACGCCCTCAGCGCGGCGCGCGGCGCGGATCGGGTGGGCTGGCGCCCGGACCCCGGCGTTCCGCTGTAGCGGAACGCCTCACGCGTGACAGGCTGCTCCGAGCAGGCGCGCTGCGGCTCAGTTGCAGCTCGCCTCGGAGCTGCCGCCGAACACCGTGGTCCAGTAGGACCCGTAGGTCCCGCCACCGGTCGCCCGCCCGATGCCGATCACCTTGAAGTTCGATCCGAGCATGTTCTTGTTGTGGCCGTCCGAGTTCTTCCACTGGTCGAACGTCCCCTGCGCCCCCGAGTTGCCTGCCGCGATGTTCTCGGCCATGGCGGTCCCCCCGCAGCCGAGCTCGTAGCAGGCGTTGCACATGCGGGTCCAGGGCGTCCGGCCGTCCTGGCTCGAGTGAGAGAAGTAGTTCTTGTCGCGCATGTCCTCGCTGTGCCCCTGGGCGGCGCGGTTCATCGAGGTGCAGGCCGAGAGCGCGCCGAGGCCCTTCTCCGCGCGGTACTGGTTGATGATGCGAAGGAAGGCCTGCTCCTCTGTGTCGAGCGGCGTGGTGCTGGGCCCCGCGCCCTGGCACGACTGGCAAGCCCCGCAGTCGCTCGCGCAGCTCGAGCAGTCCTCGCCCGCGCCGCAGACGCCGTTGCCGCAGACCTCGGCGCCCGTCGAGCCGCCCTCGCCCGTCGAGCCGCCGCCGCCGCTCGTCGAGCCGCCCTCGCCCGTCGAGCCGCCGCCGCCGCTCGTCGAGCCGCCCGGCGCGGGGGCGCACGCCGCCTGGACGTAGAGCCGCTTCGTGGTCCTCCTGCATGGATCGCCGAAGGTCGCGTTGTTCGCCGGCACGGTGCAGCTCGACTGCCCGACGCACGCGCGCTCCACCACGGCCTTCGACGTCGAGGCGTTGCACGAGGTGGCCTGGAAGCCGCCGCAGACCCCTCGAGGCCGGCCATAGCTCGCGAAATCGATCGCCGCGATCACCTCCCCCGCCGGGCAGGAGAGCGTGACGTCCGAGTTCTCTGCAGCGGTGTCGCAGACCGCTCCCTCCAGCGGCTCGGACTTCTGATCAGACAGCTCCTCGTCGACGCCGGTCGAGCCCAGACAGCCCACGGCAGAGACACCAGCGATGAAGGCGAGGACAAGCGTCCGATGCAAAGCACTCATTTGAAGGCTCCTTGTTCTGTGAGCCTGTCCCGGCCCGGCTCGCACCGGCGTCGCGGCTCGCGCCGACAGACACGCCAGGGCGCCATCGCCTCGACAGGCTACCCAGTAAGCGTTGTTCAGGGGGCCGAACAGCGCCCTGCGCGTCTCGGCGCAGCGCAACGCCTCCCTTCCGTTCGCTCTCAGCACGGTGTCACCTGAACCCTGCCATGTCCAGAGACGAAACAATCAAGCACGCATGATTTACCGCTCCATGGCTGGATCTTTCCAAAAGTCGTGAAACCACTCTGCCCTGGACTCGATGAGAGAGGATTTCTCCAACCGAGGTCGGCGCGCAGCAGGGTGCCAGTGGAACACCCCATCTCCCTTGAGGCGAAGGGTGGGTGTGCGTGCTCCGAGGGGAGACCGCGGCCAGCGGTCGCCCGGCGTCAGCAAAGCCACGTCAGCGACCGCGAAGCGCGCTGTCAGGCGCCTCGCGTCCGCCCCTTCTCGCGCGCCGAGGGGCCGGCGTCGCGGCCCGGCGCGCCCTCTCGGAGCGCGACCCGACGCGCGGGGCGGCGCCCCGATTCTTGCGAGCCCCCTGACATCCCAGCCAGGCTCGCCGGTCGTCGCGAGGCCGCGCGGCGCGCCCGATCAGCGCCCTCGGCCGCTGCCGTCCACGGCAGAGCCTGCCCCTGCGCCGCGCTCCGCTCGCGACGGCTGCCCGGAGGGGCGAAACGCCGGACCGCACCCGCGCTGGCGCATGTGCTATGACCGCACTCCCATGCGCCTCAAAGACCGCGTTGTCTTCATCACCGGAGCTTCCCGCGGCATCGGGCGGGCCGTCGCCCTCGCCTGCGCGCGCGAAGGTGCCGATATCGTCGTCGCCGCGAAGACGGAGGTCGCCGAGAACCCGCGCCTCCCGGGCACGATCCACGATGTCGCCCGCGAGGTCGAGGCGCTCGGCCGCCGCGCCCTGCCCCTCAAGCTCGATGTGCGCGACGACGAGGCCTGCAAGGCCGCCGTCGCCGCCGCCGTCGAGCGCCTCGGGCGCGTCGACGCGCTCGTCAACAACGCGGGCGCGCTCTGGTGGGCCGATGTCGTCGACACGCCCATGAAGAAGTTCGACCTCATCATGGGCATCAACGTGCGCGCGTCGTTCGCCCTGTCGCAGGCCGTCCTCCCCCACATGATCGCGCAGCGGTACGGCCATATCATCATGATGTCGCCCCCCGTCGACGCCGCGTCCTGCGCCCACCACGGGGCCTATGCGGTCTCGAAATTCGGCATGACGATGATCGCCCACGCCATCGCCGAGGAGTACGCCGAGCACAACGTCACGGCCCACGCCCTCTGGCCCGCCACGGCGATCGAGAGCTACGCGACAATGAACTTCGGCCTCGGCGGCCCGGAGCTCTGGCGCAAGGCGGACATCCTCGCCGACGCGACCCTGGCGCTGCTCTCGCGCGAGCCGTCGGCCCGACGCGGCAAGGCGTGGATCGACGAGGCGCTGCTCCGCGACGAGGGCGTCACCGACTTCTCCAGGTACCAGTGCGTGCCCGGCGTCGAGCCGCCGCACTTCCCCTTCTCGGCCATCCCCAAGGCGACGACCACCAGGAAATGAGGCGCGAACCGTGAGCCGCGACGACGACGAGGAGGAGCGCCCCGGTGCCGGCGGCGGCATCGATCCCGGGCCGGAGCTCGCCGCTGTCTTCGACGACCTCGAGACCTTGCTCAAGAACGGCGACGTCATCGCCGCGCTCACCTCGCGCGGGATCAACGCCAGCATCGCGCTGCTCGCCGCCGACGCGCTCCGCGCCTACCTCGCGGACCGCAAGGCCGACGCGGCCGAGGACTTCGCGACCGTCGCCGAGGAGATCCGCGGCCGGCTCGCCGCGAGCGCCGAGGGCTCCGGGACGGACGCGGGATCGCAGGGGGAGCCGTCACGCTCGAACGGGAGGCGCTGAATGAGCACGAGCTTCGAAGCAGAGCAGAGGTCCCAGGCAGCCGACGGCGCGCGGGCGACGCCGCCCTGGGCGCCGGCCGAGGCCATCTCGGGCGCCGACTACTCGGCCGTCGAGCTCGCGCAGGGCGACGACCGCGTGTTCCTCCTCGAGCAGCGCGAGCTGCCCGAGCGCGAGCGCTACGTGACAGCGACCGACGTCGCCGGCGTCGCCGACGCCATCCGGTCGATGGTGGTCCGCGGCGCCCCCGCGATCGGCATCGCCGCCGCGTACGGGATGGCGCTCGCCGCGCGCGCCGCCCGCGGCGAGGTCGCCTCCGGCTACGTCGCCGCCATGCGCGCCGCGGGAGAGCACCTCGCCGCCGCCCGGCCCACCGCCGTGAACCTCGGGTGGGCGGTGCGGCGCGCCGTCGCCGCGGCCCTGGAGCACGCCGGCCGCCGCGGCGAGGAGCGCGCGCGGGAGCTCGCCGCGCTCGCGCGCGAGATCCACCGCGAGGACGTCGCCGCCTGCCACCAGATAGGCCGCGCCGGCGCCGCGCGCCTGCCCGAGTCGGGCACGGTCCTCACCCACTGCAACGCCGGCGCGCTCGCGACCGGCGGCCACGGCACCGCGCTCGGCGTCATCCGCGCCGCGATCGCCGAGGGCAAGATGATCCGCGTGCTCGCGTGCGAGACCCGCCCCTACCTCCAGGGCGCCCGCCTCACGGCCTGGGAGCTCCAGCGCGACGGCATCCCCGTCGAGGTGATCTCCGACTCGATGGCCGCGTGGTTCATGCAGAAGGGCGAGATCGGCGCCGTCGTCGTCGGGGCCGACCGCATCGCGCGGAACGGCGACGTCGCGAACAAGATCGGCACCTACGGCCTCGCCTGCCTCGCGCGCCACCACGGCGTGCCCTTCTACGTGGCCGCCCCGTGGAGCACGATCGACCTCGCGACCGAGAGCGGCGCGTCGATCCCGATCGAGGAGCGGAGCCGCGACGAGGTCGCCGTCGTCGGCGGTCGCCGCGTCATCCCGCCCGGTGTGCCCGTCCGCCACCCGGCCTTCGACGTCACCCCCGCCGAGCTCGTGACGGCGATCTTCACCGAGCGCGGCAAGCTCACGTCGCGCGAGATCAGCCGCTCCGTGCCGCCGCCCGCCTAGCCGCCGCCCGGTTGACATGACGCGCGGTCGCCCCAGGGGCCGCCTCCCCCTCGCGCTCCCCCGCCGCATGGGCTAAGGACAGCCCTGATGGCGCAGTTCTCGCCCAAGCCCGAGTGGCTCAAGGTCCGCGCTCCCGGCGGCGACACCTACCACCACCTCAAGGAGACGTTCCGCAAGCTCGATCTCCACACGGTCTGCGAGGAGGCGCGCTGCCCGAACGTCGGCGAGTGCTGGCGCGAGGGGACGGCGACCGTGATGCTCCTCGGCGACGTGTGCACGCGCGGCTGCCGCTTCTGCGCTGTCACGACCGGCGACCCGCGCGGCGCCGTCGACGTGCGCGAGCCGGAGCACGTGGCCCGCGCGATCGCGCGGCTCTCGCTCCAGTACGTCGTGATGACGATGGTCAACCGCGACGACCTGCTCGACGGCGGCGCCGATCACGTCGCGCGCACCGTGAGCCGCCTGCACGCGCTCCGCCCCGACCTGCTCATCGAGACGCTGGTCGGCGACTTCCAGGGGCACATGAGCGGCGTCGACACGGTGGTCGACGCCGGTCCCGACGTCTTCGCCCACAACGTCGAGGTCGTCCGCCGCATCACCCGCGTCATCCGCGACGTCCGGTCGAGCTACGACCAGTCGCTCGCCGTGCTGCGGCGCGCGAAGGAGCGCCAGCGGCGCCTGGCCGCGGACGCCGCCGAGCGCGGCGCGCCGGCGCCGCGGCGGCTCACCAAGAGCTCGATCATGGTCGGCATCGGCGAGACCGACGACGAGGTGCTGGAGGCGCTCCGCGACCTGCGCGCGGCCGGGGTGGACATCGTGACCCTCGGCCAGTACCTGCGCCCCTCGCCGAAGCACGCGCCCGTGCAGCGCTTCGTCGAGCCCGCGACGTTCGCCGCCTACGAGCGGGCGGCGCTCGAGATGGGCTTCCTCTACGCGGCCAGCGCGCCGCTCGTGCGGTCGAGCTACAAGGCCGCCGAGGTCTTCGTCCGCAGCCTCATCGACCGCGACGGCGCCGCGCTGCCCGCCGGCGCCCCGGCGAGCGACGGCGCCGCCGGCGCCGCGCAGGTCGAGGCGCTGCTCGAGGAGCGCCTCGCCGTGGCGCGGCGCGAGGCCGCCCGCCTCACCGCGGAGCTCGACCCGGACGAGCCCCGCCCGCTCGACGCCGCGCCCGCCAGCCCCGCTCGCCTCGTCCCCGCCGCCTCCCTCGTCCGCCGCTAGAGCGGGGCTGTAGAGGCTGAACAAATTCACGGCGCTGGGGGTTGCGGGCGGGGGGGCGCAACACCAAGCGCCTTGACGCTTCCCGGCGATTGGCCGAGCGTGACCTACGCAGGAGGGTCCGACACAACGATGTCCGCTCCCATCGATAGGCGCCCAGGCGGCGTTGTTCCAGGTGCCCCGCGGCTCGGCTCGGAGACGCCGCGCGCGCGCGTGGCGTCAATCCTCTCCCAGGCGGCGCGGGCCTACAGCGCGCGCCCGCCGATCGAAGACATCACGATGCCCACCGGCTTCGACCCCGCCGCTGTGGCGCTCTTCGAGACGATCATCGAGGCCTCGTTCCTCGTCGCGAACGCGGACGGGCAGTTCGACGAGGAGGAGCGCGCGCGCTTCCAGGCCATCGTCGTGGACGCCTGCCAGAACCTCGTCCACGAGAAGCAGCTCGAGGCGCTCATCGCCGACCTCTGCGAGATGCTCGCCGAGGACGGGATGGAGAAGCGCGTCAGCATGGTCGCCCGCACGATCGGGCGGACCGAGCACCAGCGCGAGGTGCTCCGCGTGGCGGCGTACATGGCGCACGCGTCGAGCGGCGTGAGCGATCCGGAGCGCGGCGTGCTCGAGCAGCTCGCGCGCGGGTTCAAGCTCGACATGGCCGCTGTCGACGAGGCGATCACGCAGGCGGCCGGGCACGTGGGCGTCTAGCCAGGACATCCGCGGCGCGACGTGCGCCGCGCGACGTGCGGCGCGGGACGGTGCGCGCGCGATCGCCGCGGCGAGTCAAACGGACGGCGCGCTCGCTGCGACGAGTCAACGTCGCGAGCACAGCGAATGAGCGACCGCAGCGTCTCGGCACTGGTCTCGGGCAGCGCCTTTGATTAGTGTCCCGCGAGCCGATGAGCACCGCGACGTACTCCACCGACCGCCCGCCGAACGTCTCAGGGGCAAGCCTGGAGCCGCAGGCCGCCGTCGCCCGGCACCCGCTCGACACGTGTGCCGACGACGTGATCAAGGTCTTGCGCGACGACGGCTCGCTCGATCCCGCGCACGACCCGAAGCTCGACCCGTCGGAGGTCGTCACCCTCTACAAGGCCATGGTGCGCGTGCGCCAGCTCGACGAGCGCCTCGTCGCGCTGCAGCGGCAGGGGCGCATCGGGTTCCACATCGGCTCGCTCGGCGAGGAGGCGGCGGTCCTCGGCAGCGTGTCCGCCACGCGCGCGCAGGACTGGGTGTTCCCTTGCTACCGCGAGTTCGGCGCCGCGCTCTGGCGGGGGCTGCCGCTCCAGCGGTACATCGACAACATGTTCGGCAACGCGAACGACACGGTGAAGGGGCGGCAGATGCCGGACCACTACACCTACCGCGAGGGGCACTTCGGCTCGGTGAGCTCGCCGATCGGCACGCAGATCACGCAGGCCGTCGGCTTCGCGTGGGCCGCGAAGCTGAAGCGCGACGAGCTCGCCACGCTTGTCTACTTCGGCGACGGCGCGACGAGCTCGTCGGACTTCCACAACGGGCTGAACTTCGCGGGCGTGTTCAAGGTGCCGGTCGTGTTCTTCTGCCGCAACAACGGCTGGGCGATCAGCGTGCCGACCGAGCGCCAGACGTCGAGCCACACGTTCGCGTGCAAGGGCGTCGCGTACGGCGTCCCCGGGGTGCGGGTCGACGGCAACGACCTGTTCGCTGTCGTGAAGGTGACGCGCGACGCGATCGCGCGCGCCGCGCGCGGCGAGGGCCCGACGCTGATCGAGGCGATGACGTACCGCCTGTCGGGCCACTCGACGAGCGACGACCCGAAGGCGTACCGCCCCGACGCGTGGCTCGATCCGTGGCGGCGGCTCGACCCGCTCGCGCGGCTGCGGCGGCACCTGGAGCGCACCCAGGGCTGGACCGAGGCGCAGGATCGCGAGATCGAGGCGGCTGTCGACGCCGAGGTCAAGGCCTGCATCGTGGCCTCGGAGAAGGTGGCGCCGCCGTCGCTCGACTCGATGTTCGAGGACGTCTACGCGGAGCCGCCGTGGCACCTCGTGGAGCAACGGGAGCAGCTCAAGGCGGGCCCGAGGCCCAAGGGCCACGGCGGCCACTAGGGCGCGCGGGCGCGGCGTTGACGACGGCGTGGTCGGCGGGGCGGCTCGCCTTCCGGCGCCGTGAGGCCGGGGTGGCGCCGCCGCCCGCGATCGACGGGGTCCCCAGGGGAGCGGGGTCGCCTGTGAGGTTGCACTCCCACCTTCTGGCCGAGAGACGGAGACGAAGAGCATGCCTCAGATGAACATGGTCCAGGCGATCAACGACGCGCTACGCCACGAGATGCGGCGGGACGCGCGGGTCGTCGTGCTCGGCGAGGATGTCGGCAAGGTGGGCGGCGTGTTCCGCGTGACCCAGGGCCTGTTCGACGAGTTCGGGGACGATCGGGTGATCGACACGCCGCTCTCCGAGGGCGGGATCGTCGGGGCGGCGATCGGCATGGCGCTCTACGGCCTCGTGCCGATCCCGGAGATCCAGTTCGCGGATTTCATCTACCCCGCGTACGACCAGATCGTGTCCGAGCTGGCGAAGTACCGGTACCGCTCGGGGGGCGAGTACCCGTCGAAGCTGGTCATCCGCACGCCGGTGGGCGGCGGCATCCGCGGCGGGCACTACCACTCGCAGTCGCCGGAGGCGCAGTTCATCCACGTGCCCGGCCTGAAGGTCGTGTGCCCGTCGAACCCGGCGGACGCGAAGGGGCTCTTGCTCGCGTCGATCCGGGATCCGGACCCGGTGCTGTTCTTCGAGCCGAAGCGCATCTACCGGGCGGCGAAGGGCGACGTCCCCGAGGGCGACTACACGGTCCCGCTCGGCAAGGCGAAGGTGGTCCGGCCGGGCTGGCACGTGACGCTCGTTGTCTGGGGCGCGATGCTCTACGAGGCGCTCGACGCGGCGAACCAGGCGGCCGCGCAGGGCGTCGAGTGCGAGGTGATCGACCTGCGCACGCTGTGGCCGCTCGACATCGACACAGTCATCGAGTCGGTGAAGCGGACGGGCCGGGTCGTCGTGGTGCACGAGGCGCCGAAGAGCTGCGGCCTCGGGGCCGAGCTCGTCGCGCTGGTCAACGAGAAGGCGTTCCTGAACCTGGAGGCGCCGCCGGTGCGGGTGACGGGCTTCGACACCCCGTTCCCGTACACGCTCGAGAACGAGTACCTCCCGCTCTCGCATCGTATCCTTCCGGCGATCCTCGAGACGGCGAGGTACTGACGCATGGGCAAGTACGAGTTCAGGCTTCCGGACATCGGCGAGGGCGTCACGGAGGGGGAGATCGTGACCTGGCTGGTCTCGCCGGGCGACGTCGTCGCCGAGGACCAGCCGATGGTCGAGGTGATGACCGACAAGGCGACGGTGACGATCACGTCGCCGCGCTCGGGCCGGATCGTGGAGACGCGGGGCAAGGTGGGCGGGGTCGTCCCTGTGCACTCGGTGCTCGTCGTGTTCGACCTCGACGACCAGCCCGCCGCGCCGTCGCCCGCGTCGGGGACGGGGATGCGGCAGTCCGCTGCGAAGACGGGCCCCGCGGAGCCCGCGGCGACGGCGGTCGGCGACATCCGGGAGGACCTGCCGGGGATGAACCTGATGGCGCCGTCGCCGGCGCCGGCCGCGTGGATGAACGGCAGCATGGGCGCCGGCGCGGCGGCCTATTTCAACGAGAAGCCGCTCGCGACGCCGGCGACGCGCAAGCTGGCGCGCGATCTCGGGGTCGACCTGCGGCGCGTGCCGCCGACAGGCCCGGGCGGCCGCGTGACGAAGGACGACGTGCGGGCGCTCGAGGCGCCCGAGGCGGAGCCCGAGACGGCGCCGCTGCCCGCTGCGATGGCGCCGAGGGCGGCGGCGGCGCCCGGGGGCGCGGGGGCGGCCCTGGGG
>NZ_JEMA01001265.1 GCF_001589285.1 Sorangium cellulosum
CCGACGCTGCGCCGGACGGCGCTGCGGCGAGCCCCGGAGATGCGGCGGAGGCCGAAGCGGCGGCGAGCCCCGCAGCCGCAGCCGGGGCCGCTCCCTCGGCGTGGTGCGCCACGTGGGCCTCGCCGGAGGCCTCGACCTTCTTCGCCGCGCTGCCGGCGCCGTCGTTCGGAGCGGCGCAGGCCGTGAGCCAACCCAGGGCGGCCAGCAGACCTGGATGCGCGCGTCCTGACAGGCGCTGGGGGAGCGAGGATCTCTTCGACAGGCGGGCCCGGGGGCGGTCGCAGGGCGGCGCGGACGGCACGAGGCGGAGTGTACACGCGCCCGGCGCGCGCCTGGGCTCCATCGCGGTGCGCTCCTCCGCCTCGAAGCGCCGCGTGGCGTTCCACGAGGCCGGCCATGCGCTCGTGGCGCTCTCGGTCGAGCACGCCGAGCCGGTCCATCGCCTGACGATCGTCCCGCGCTAGATCGGCGCGCGGGGCGCGACGCTCGAGCTCTCGACTGGGGATCGCTACCTGATGACGCGCGACGAGCTGCGCGATCGGCTCTGCGTGATGCTGGGCGGCCGGATCGCCGAGGAGCCCTGCTGCGACGACATCTGGACGGGCGCCCAGAACGACCTGGAGCGCGCGACGGAGACGGCGCGGCAGATGCCGCTCCGGGATGAGCGACGTGCTCGGGCCGCTCATGTTCGGCCGCCCGGCCGGCGCGCGCTTTCTGGACACCCCGGTGAGCCTCGGGGAGGAGCGCAACTTCAGCGAGGAGACCGGCGCGATCGACGCCGAGGTGGGGGCGGCCGTCACGGCGGCGTACGAGCGGGGCGCGCTGTGCTGAGGGAGAGGCTGGTGCTGCACCGCATCGCGGAGCGGCTACTCGAGCGGGAGACCCGCGAGCGGGCGGAGCTGGGAGCGATCGTGCGAGCGGAGGGCGCGCCGGCGCGAGATGGCGTGCAGGCGCGGCGCGGTGGAGGAGGGGAGGGCGCCGGCGCCGTAGGCTCGCTTCGATGCGGGCGGGCTGAGGGATGCTCTCGGGCTGACTGCCTGTGCGTCATCGCTCTACGATGGCGCGCATGAAGATGCGTACGTTGCCTCGATGCATGGCCGGCTTCGGCATCCTGGCGGTATCCGGTTGCGGTCTGCTGCTCGACCTGGACGACTTCAAGGACGCCGCGCCCGCTGACGGCGCTACGTCGGCCGGAGCGGGAGCAGGTGGAGCAGGAGCAGGCGGAGGGGCCACGTGCGAGCCCCGGAGCGTGGCGGAGTGCTACTCCGGCCCTCCCGGGACGGAGGGCGTTGGGATCTGCCAGGCCGGGATGCAGGCGTGCAAGCAGGATGGCTTCGGGTACGAGGCGTGCTCGGGCGAGGTGACGCCGGCGGCGGAGACGTGCGCGAGCACGGAGGACGAGGACTGCGACGGGAAGGACTGCGCCCAGTGGGCGATGACTTTCGGGGATGAGTCGCTGCAGACCGCGAGGGCGATAGCGGTTGATTCTTCTGGTAACAGCTACGTTATCGGGACCTTTGACGGAGATATCGCGATTGGTGGAGCGGTTCTGACTTCCTTGGGGTCGAATGATATCTTCTTGATCAAGTTCGCCGCGGACGGAGATCTTGTGTGGGCTAGAGGATTTGGGAGTGATGATACACAGTGGCCGTCTGCGATTGCTGTTGATGCCGACGGAAACGTCTTCTTCTCGGGTGTCACGACGGGTCCGTTTGAGCTGGGAGAAACGCTGATTGAGCGAGGTGTGTTTCTCGCCATGGTCGATTCGTTCGGCGATCCTGTTTGGGCAAAGCATCTTTCTGGGTTGTGTTCCCTAGATGTTCCAGGTGTAAAGTCGATTGCCGCTGCTGGGGATGACGCTTTGGTTGTCGCGGGGGATTTCTGCCAATCCATCGCTTTTGGAGGTGATGCCCTCCTTTCGACTGGGACGAACACGGACTTGTTCCTTGCGAAGCTCCGGGCTTCGGACGGCTCCGGGGCGGCGACGGCGGGGTCGTGGGGAAAGGTATTTGGTGATGCTGAGCGTCAGTATGGTAGGCGCCTTGTGCTGAATAGTGAAGGTGGGATTGTATTCGTCGGCGAATATCGGGGTAGTGTTGACTTTGGCTTGGGCGGTCTGCGTGCGGCAGAGGGGCAAGACATATTTGTCGCTCAATTTGAGCCTGATGGGACAGTCTCCTCGCAGCGACGTGTTGGCGGAAGTGGTGATGATATTGTGGGCGGCGTGGCCTTGGATAGCGTGGGAGGTGTTTTGTTGTCCGGTAGTTTTGACGGGGCTCTTAATGTTGGCGGCGGCTTGTTTGACGCCGTTGGTCGAGATGGTTTCCTGCTCAAGATGGGCCCAGGTGGGGGGTATCAGTGGAGCCTATGGCTGAGCGGCGCGGGGGATCAGCTGGGGCAGGACGTGGTAATCGGTGGCGATGGAGACGTGTACGTGCAGGGTGGTTTTGAGATGATGGTGAGATTCGGGAGCGCTGAGCTTTCTTCAGTAGGGGAGTCCGGATCTTTGTTCTTGGCCAAGCTTTCGCGGGTCGGCCAACTGTCGTGGTCCAGGGAGATTAGCGGGTTCTCCAATAGACAATGGGCAGGCATGGCTCTTACCTCCTTGGAGGAGCCGATGCTCCTGGGGTCGTTCTCAGGAAACATCGAGCTTGGTACCGGCACTCTGACGACGAACGGAGGATCGGACATTTTTCTGGCGAAGCTTGTCCCTTGAAGGGTGCCGTTGTGTCGTCAACGGTGGCGAATCTACGCAGCGGGCTGGGATGGCCGAAGCTAGCAACTAGCCATAAGGTGGATTAAACGAGCCACCGGCGTCCGGCCAGGAATGCACGGACAAGATAGGCAGCTCCGGTGCCGCACGCTCCTCACAGCTCGGATGGGCGCGTCTCGGACAGCCTGTGGCGCAATTGCTGCAACACTGTGTCTGGAAACGTGTCGCCTGTGAGCTCACTCCGGAGCGGTCGCGAAACGCGCGTCTCGATGCACAACGGAGAGCACGGCGCGGGTGCGGTCGAGCCTGGTGTGTCCTGTGGGGTGCCCGCTCATCGTTGGCTGCACGGATCCGCGACAGCCTCGCATGTCTCCTCGCAGCTCGTGCAGGTGCACTCGTAGGCAGCGCGGTAGAGCCTCTCCACCGCCTCGCCGTTTTCCTCGTTGTTCGATGCCACCATGTCACAGCTCCTGAAGCACTCGGGGGTAGGATCGTTCGTGAAGCAGCCTTGTGTGCACTCAGCCCACGTTCGGCAGCCCGGATTGAGCAGGCAGCTCGTCAAGCAGTTGTTCTCGAAAGCACACGTGCGGCAATCTCCGCCGCTGTTGCCGCCGCCGGCGCCCCCACCCTCGCATCCGAGTGCGCAGGCTATAAATGTCGGGTTGTTGGCGCTGATGTTCTCACAGTCCTCCGCGTCGAGGACGCACTCAGCGATGCACTCGTACTGCGGGTCCGAGCACTCGACGGCGTATTGCTCGCAAATGGGCGATCCGCACTCCGCTGCGCGCGCGCACGCTTGATCGCACACGTCCCTGGCGCCGCCCGATCCGCTCGACGCTGCCGTCGTGGTCGAGGCCGCCGTCGTGGTCGAGGTGGTGCTCGCCCCGGTCGTGGTGCTCGACGTCGTGCTGCTCGTCGTCCCCGCGCCGCCGTCTCCCCCGTTCCCCCCGCTTCCGCCGGGGTTCTCCGTCGTCTCGCCCGAGCAGGCCGAAAGCGCCGCGCCCGCGGCCACGCAGAACACGAACACAAGAGAAGAAGTCCTGTTGCGCATCTCCGCTCTCCTTCAGGGCACGCCGCGCCCGTTCCACCGCGTTACTTCAACGCCGGGCGATCGTTCGCCTACTTCATTCCCCCCGCAAGATTTTTTCCTCACACCCGCATGCCCCGGCGCCTGCGTCCCCACCACCCGCGCCGGTTGGCATCGCGCCCCGGCTCGGCTACCCACCCGGCCCATGTCCGGTCTGCCCCCTGCCGCGCTCATCTTCGATATGGATGGCCTCCTCGTGGACTCCGAGCCGCTCTGGCTCCAGGTCGTGCAGGCGTTCTGCCGCGCGCGCGGCTTCACCTGGACCAAGGAGCACCACGCCGGCTGCGTCGGCGGGGGCCTGCGCGCCACCCTCTCCGCCACCGGCGAGCGCTTCGGGTTTGCCGTCGAGCACGAGCGCGATGTCGCCGCGGTCGTCGACGATTTCATCGGCTCCGTCGGCGGGCTCGCGCTGAAGCCCGGCGCCGCCGAGCTGCTCGCCGCGGCCGCGCTCGCGGGGCTGCCCACGGCGCTCGCCTCGTCGTCGCCGCACCGGCTCATCGCCGCCGTGCTCGAGCGCTTCGACCTCCGGCCGCGCTTCCAGGCCGTCGTCTCCGGCGACGACGTCGCCCACCCGAAGCCGGCCCCGGACATCTTCCTCCGCGCCGCGGCCGCGCTCGGCGTGCCCCCGGCCCGCTGCGCCGTGCTCGAGGACTCCCTCGCGGGCGTCACGGCCGGGCGTGCCGCCGGCATGATCGTCGTTGCCGTCCCCGAGGGCCCCTGGGAAGGCCGCGGCTTCGAGGCGCTCGCCGACGTCTGCCTCCCCAGCCTCGAGCACGCCCACCGCTGGCTCGGCATCGCCGCCCCGGCCGCGGCCACCGCCGCCGGCGACCCCTGACAGGCGCGGCGCCCCCNGCCCCGGCCGCGGCCACCGCCGCCGGCGACCCCTGACAGGCGCGGCGCCCCCGG
>NZ_JEMA01001266.1 GCF_001589285.1 Sorangium cellulosum
GCAGCCGCTGACGCGCGGCCCCGACCCGTGGTTCGGCGAGGACAAGGCGCGCCACTTCTGCGCGTCCATGGCGCTCGCCGGCGGCGGATACGCGCTCGGCGCGCTCGCGACCGACGACCTCCGCGGGCGGGTCGCGCTGGGAGCGGCGGTCGCGCTCGGCGCTGGCCTGGCCAAGGAGGCGCACGACGCCGCCGGGCACGGCACCCCTTCTTTCCGCGATCTCGTCTGGGATGCGCTCGGCACGTTCGCCGGGCTCGGCCTCTCGGTCTGGTTCGATCTCGCGGCCACGCCGATCCCCTTCTGAAGATCCGCGGCGGGAGCCGCAGCGCGCGCGGCGAACCCCGGCGCGGGACGATGCAAGGACGGTGCGAGCGCGAGGCGGCGCGCGACAGCGCCGGCGCGGCGCGGCGCGACGCGACGCGATGCGACGATGCCAGGACGATGATCGCGCGGTGGTCCCCCGCGCGTGGCCGCCGTGCTAGCGTCTCCGCGACATGGGTAACCCCCTGTGGGCGCCCTGGCGCATCGAGTACATCCTTGCGCCGAAGGGCCAGGCCGACTGCATCTTCTGCGGCATCCCCCGCGCCTCCGAGCAAGAACAGCGCGACCGGCTGGTCGTGGCCACGACCGGCCGCGCGTTCGTCATGCTCAACCGCTACCCGTTCGCGTCGGGGCACCTCCTCGTCGTCCCGCACGCGCACGTCGCCTCGCTCGACGCGCTCGATCCGGCCGACCATGAGGCGCTCTTCCGCCTCGTGCGCGAGTCGGCGACCCGCCTGCGCGCCGCGCTCAGGTGCGAGGGCATGAACATCGGGATCAACCTCGGCACAGCGGCGGGCGCCGGGATCGCCGAGCACCTGCACGTGCACATCGTCCCGCGCTGGCCCGGAGACACCAACTTCATGCCGGTGCTCGCCGACGTGCGCGTCGTCCCGCAGGCGCTCGACGCCACGCGCGACCACCTGCAGGGCTTCTTCGCCGACCTCCCCGCGTCGCTCATCGACGGCGGCGCCGCGAGCGCGGCCGGGCGCGGCGAGGCCAAGTGAGCGAGGGCATCTCGCGGCGCACCGTGTTCCTGACGGTCAGCGCCGTCCTCACGGTGACGCTGCTCGTCGTCGCCCACGCGGTGCTGCTCCCGTTCGTGCTCGGGCTCGTCGTGGCCTACGTGCTCACGCCGTCGGTCGTCCGGCTCGAGCGCGCGCGCATCCCGCGGTGGGCGTCGATCCTCATCGTCTACGCCGTGGTGCTCTCGGGGATCGCGGGCTTCTTCGCGCTCAGCGTCCCGCGCCTCGTCGCCGAGGGGAAGGCGCTCACGGTCGAGGCGCCGCGGCTCGCCGCGCGGCTGCGCGAGGAGTACCTGCCCGCGCTCGACGAGCGGCTCCGCCGCTGGTCGGGCCGCGAGGCCGACCCGGCGACAGACGCGCCACGCGTCGGCGACGCCGCGCCGGGGGGGGAGCCCGACGAGATCACCGCGCTGCCGCCCGACGCGATCGCGCTGCCCCGAGAGGATGACAGCGAGCGCCCGCCCGTCCGCATCACGCCGGGGCCGGACGGCTCGTTCGACGTGCGCATCGCCGACGACATCGAGATCCGGGAGGCCGGCGACGGCGTCTGGCAGATCGCGCACGGGCGCCCGAAGCACCCGCTCTCCAGCGCGAACATGCTCCAGGAGGGCTACGAGAAGGCGGCCTCGTACCTGAAGGAGAACTCGCTCACGGTCCTCAGGATCGGCCAGGCCATCGCGACCGCCATCTCGCGCGGCATCTTCAACCTGTTCATGACGCTGATGCTCGGCGGGTACATCATCCTGACCCACGAGAAGATCCTGCGCTTCTTCCGCGACCTCTGGCACCCGAGCTCGCGCGACTCGTTCGATCGCTTCCTCCGCCGGCTCGATCGCGGGCTCTCCGGCGTCGTCCGCGGGCAGCTCCTCATCTGCCTCGTGAACGGCGTCCTCTCCGCGATCGGCTTCTGGCTCTTCGACCTCAAGTACTGGCCGATCCTCTCGGTCGTCGCGGGCGTGATGTCGCTGATCCCGATCTTCGGCTCGATCCTGAGCTCGATCCCGGCGGTCGCCATCGGCCTCACGCAGTCGTTCGGCACGGCGGTCGGCGTGCTCGCGTGGATCGTGGGCATCCACCAGCTCGAGGCGAACTTCCTGAACCCGAAGATCATCGGCGACTCCGCGAAGATCCACCCGGTCCTCGTGGTGCTCGCGCTGCTCATCGGCGAGCACTTCTTCCAGATCACCGGCGCGCTCTTCGCGGTCCCCTGCCTCTCGATCGCGCAGACGATCTTCCTCCACTTCCGCGAGTCCACGCTCGGCCTCGCCGACCCCACGGCCTCGATCCCGCCGCAGCGCGGCGCGACGCTCGTCACGCCGTCGATCGAGCCGCTGCCGCCGCTGCGCGGCTTCGAGGCGGTCCACCCGGCGTCGACCCCGGTCCCCGCCTCCGGGGCCGAGGGGGAGCCCCGCCCGCGCGCCGGCGACCCCGACACCGCCGCGGGCTGATCCGCTCGTCTCCTCCATCCCTCGCCGGGGGCCGGGCCGCCAGCACCAACCGCCCCCGGCCGCCCGCCGGCGCTGGCCGCTCCCGCGCAAGCCGGCTATGAGACCCCGCGCCCCCGCAGCGGGAACGTCAGATCCACGACCCCGATGAAGACCCCCGGCAAACCCACCCCGAAGAAGCAGAGCCCCAAGCAGCAGCGCGAGCAGGCCATCGCGGCGCTCCGCAGCGGAAAGCCGCCGGCCGACCCCCTCTCCCAGCTCAACCCGCGTTCGCTCGCCATCCGCGTCGGCATCCCGGCGCTCATCGTCTGGGCCATCGCCCTGGCCATCCCGGGCGTCTGGCCGAAGGTGGTCGCCGGGATCCTGACGGTCGTCGTCGCGGGCGTCATCGTGTGGGCGCTGCGCTTCGCGACCCGGTCGCGCGCCGTCGCGCAGATCGTGCAGACAGCCGACACCGCCGAGGCCCGCAAGGACGCGATCGCGAAGCTCGACACCGAGTTCAAGAAGGACGACGCGGCCGCGGTCTTCGCCAAGGCGCAGCTCCAGATGCAGGAGGACCCGCGGGCCGCGCTCCGGACGCTGGAGACCATCAACCTCGACAAGGTGATGGCCCCGATGGCCGACGAGGCGCGCGCCCAGCGCGGCATGATCCACCTCATCCTGAGCGAGACAGACGAGGCGCGGGCGCTCGTCGACAAGATCGACATGACCCGCCACAAGGAGCCGAAGATCCGCGCCATGATGGCCGCCATCGTCGGCGAGGCGTGGGCCAGGACCGGCCAGGCCGCGAAGGCTGTCGAGCTGCTCGAGACGTTCGACCCGAACGACGAGGCGTTCGCCGATCTCAAGCCGCAGCTCCTCCGCTCGCGGGCGTTCGCCTACGCGTGGGCGAACAACACGAAGCAGATGAAGAACACGCTGCGGGGCCTGTACGGGCTGAACCCGCAGTACCTGAGCGGCTTCGTCACGCGCAAGAAGAGCCCCATGGGCGTCCCGCCGCGCGGCATCCACCCGATGCTCGAGAAGGAAGCGTTCGAGATGCTGATGCGCTCCGGCGCCGTCCCGCGCAAGATGCAGCAGATGCGGCGCGGCTGAGCGAGCGGCCGGGCGAGGCCCGCGCCACGCCGCCGCCGTGATCGCCGCGCCTGCCGCTCGTTCGACGGGGAGCGGCCTCTTGTCTTGACGAGCGGCGCGCCGAGCCGCTCAGATCCCGGCCCTGATGAGAGGGACCGCGCTGATCTACAGCTCGCACAACCGCTGCAACGTCATCCACAACGACCACATCGCGCAGCGCGCGCTGCAGGGGCAGGACAACAAGCGCATCCTGTTCCTGCCGATGTCCGAGGCGCCCCGCGACGGCAACGAGCTGGAGCGCCAGGAGTTCGCGTACGGCAACTTCCGCTGGTTCTTCCAGCACTACGAGCGGTTCGGCCTGGAGCACGTGCCGTTCTACTGGAGGAGCGACCTGCGCGGGGAGGATGTCGACCTCCTCTGGCGCTACCTGGCGTCGTCCGAGGTGGTGATCCTCGGCGGCGGCTACAGCACGACGGGCCTCTGGCGCTACAAGCAGCTCGGCGCGCTGTTCGACGGCGAGCCCGGCAAGTTCGGGCGGATCCTGCACGAGCGCCGCCAGCGGGGCCTGCTCACCGTCGGGTTCTCCGCCGGGGCCGATCAGCTCTGCCAGCACCTCTTCCGCCGGGTGTGGGACAGCCCGGGCGACAACGACGCGTTCGGCCTCGCGCGCAACACGCTGGTGACGCTGCACCACGAGCCGAGCCGCAACGGCGACCTCTGGCACGCGGCGCGGCGCATGCCCCACTGCCTCGTCTTCGGGCTCCCGAACGACTCCGGGCTCAACGTGGACTGGGGCGTGCTCCCGTCCGGCAACCTCTGGCAGGTCTACGAGCTCATCGTCGATACGTCCTGGGACAGCCCGGCCGACGCGCTCCACGTCAAGACGCGGCAGGGCGCGCTCATCGACCACTTCGACAACACGGGCCGCCACTGGGCGTTCCACGGCGGCGATCACCTGGTGCGGATCACGTCGCAGGACGGCCGCTACGACCGGATCTGGATGACGGCCGGCGGGCGGCTGCTCGATTACTGGACGCACGAGCCGGCCGGCCAGGGGTCCATCAGCGACGTCCTCGCGAGCCACTGACGACGCCGCCGCCGGCGCGGCCCGGCTCGCGCGCTGCTCAGGCTGCCGCGCGAACCGGGCCGCGGCGGGCCGCGCGACAAAAGGTCGCAGCCGGCCGGCATTNGGCGGGCCGCGCGACAAAAGGTCGCAGCCGGCCGGCATTGACGCCGCGCAGCGGGCGCGGCATCTCGCGGGCTGCCCGTGGCCGCGCGCTCTTGCGTCTTCTGCAGCATCGTTCGGGGCGAAACGCCGGCGTTCGTCGTTCTCGACGAGCCGGACGTCATGGCGTTCCTCGACAGCCGCCCGCTGTTCCCCGGCCACTGCCTGCTCATCCCGCGCGCCCACCACGAGGTGCTCACCGACCTCCCCGCCGCGCTTGTCGGCCCGCTCTTCACGACAGCGCAGCGCCTCGCGCGCGCCGTGGAGTCGGCGCTCTCAGCAGACGGCTTCTTCGTCGCGATCAACAACCGCGTCAGTCAGAGCGTCCCCCACCTCCATGTCCACGTCGTCCCGCGCCGGCAGAGGGACGGCCTCAAGGGCTTCTTCTGGCCTCGTTATAAATATGCGGGTGAGCAGGAGATGCACGACACGCGTGACGCCATCGTGACAGCGTTGGCCCCAGGTTGAATCCCGACTGTAGAGCGGTTATCTGGGTCGGGCCCCAGCCTGGTCAGGCGCCGTGAGTCCGTCCTCGATGGTGACATTCTGCCACAAGCGGCCTGTACCCCATCAATGTTGCGCGACACACTAGCCGTCCTGCCAATTTGAGGAATATACTGCGTTCCATCCTGGTTCGAGCGACCGACGAACTCTTCAATCCCCGAACCATGCTGAGCCTTCGGTCATTTTTCCCGCGGATCGCGCTGCTCTTCGCGCTGCTCCTCGCGCCGCTTACGCTGGCACGAGTGAACATCAGCGTTATCGAAACGAGCAATACCGATGTTTCGGGAACGTTTCGATCCGGGGCCATCGAGGTCGATCACGCCGACCTCGAGGTGGTGCAGCCGCCGCAGCGGGGAGCGACGTTTCGTGCACGCGCGATACAGCGGGCCGGGATCGGGGGCGATCTGCCGCCTCGCGTTATCCTCGTCGCCGACCTCCGACCTGCGCGCCTCGCGTCTCCTGTCCTCCGCCCTCCTCTCCGTCGTCCCCCGGCCCGCTTCCTGAATTGATCCGTCAGCTCCGCGCCCGCGGCCGTTCGCCGCGAGGTCGGAGGAGCTGGAAAGGGTGGTGTTCACGACGACAGCCGCGCCAGAGCCGCGCGGTAACGGAGAGGGTTTGTTCAATGCAGAAGCTAGCGACCGGGTTGCACAAGTTCCATGCCGAGGTTTGCCGCACGCACGAGGATCTCTTCAAGAACCTCGCGAGAGGTCAGCGGCCCGAGGCGCTGTTCATCACGTGCTCGGACAGCCGGATCAACCCGAACCTCATCACGCAGACCGAGCCGGGCGACATCTTCATCGTTCGCAACGTGGGCAACATCGTGCCCCCCTACGGCGCGAGCAACGGCAGCGAGGCCGCGGCGATCGAGTTCGCTGTCGCGCACCTCGAGGTCAAGCACATCATCGTGTGCGGTCACACGCTCTGCGGTGCGATGCGCGGGCTGCTCGATCCCGGGAGCCTCGAGGAGATGCCCGGGGTCAAGAGCTGGCTCCAGCACGCCGAGCTGACGCGCCGGCTGGTGCAGGAGAACTACCCCCACATCGAGGGGGAGGATCGGCTGACGATCACGGTGGAGGAGAACGTCCTCGCCCAGATCGAGAACCTCAGGACGCACCCGACGGTCCGGGCGCGGCTCGCGCGCGGCGAGCTCTCGCTCTACGCGTGGGTCTTCAAGATCAAGACCGGGCAGGTCTTTCAATTCGAGGCATCGAGCGGTCAGTACACGCCCATTTGCGACACGGCGTCGCCGTCGGCGCTCCCGGAGACAGCGGCCTTCCGGCGAGCGGGCTGAACGCCTGACAGGCGCTGACCCAAGACTTCACTCGAAAAGAGGACCGTTCGATGCAGCTCGACAATGTCATTCAAGCAAGCAATGGGCCGGGACAAACAGACGCCCGCACCCAGATCACTGACGTTCCTGGCAACGCGACAGCGCTCCCGGGGGCGCCGGCGGACGGCGCGCCGCCGCTCGATCCGCGCCTCACCGCCAACCTCAAGTACGACATTCCGGCCGGCGTGGTCGTCTTCCTCGTCGCCCTGCCGCTCTGCCTGGGCATCGCGCTCGCGTCGGGGGCCCCCCTGCTGTCGGGCATCGTCGCCGGCATCGTGGGCGGGCTCGTCATCCCGCTCGTGAGCCGCGCCCCGCTCAGCGTGAGCGGCCCGGCGGCGGGCCTCGCGGCCATCGTGCTCGCGGGCATCACCAGCCTGCAGAGCTTCCAGGCCTTCGCGATGGCCGTGGTGATCGGCGGCGTCCTGCAGCTCGCGCTCGGGTTGCTGAAGGCCGGCGCGATCAGCCACTTCTTCCCCTCCTCGGTCATCAAGGGGATGCTCGCGGCCATCGGCGTCCTGCTCATCCTGAAGCAGCTCCCTCACGCCATCGGCTACGACAGGGACAACTTCGCCTCCGAGTCGTTCCAGGCCGAGGGCGGCAACACCTTCACGATGCTGGCCCAGGCGCCGCAGGCGCTCGAGTGGGGCGCGTTCCTCCTCAGCGCCATCTGCCTCATCATCCTTGTCGGCTGGGAGAAGTCGCGCCTCGCGAAGATCTCCTGGCTGCCCGCGCCGCTCGCCGCCGTGCTCGTCGCGACGCTCGGCAACGAGCTGTTCAAGGCGGCGATCCCGTCGCTCGCCCTCGAGCAGAAGCACCTCGTGACGCTGCCCACGGGCGACCTGCTCAGCGCTTTCCAGCTCCCGGACTGGTCCGCGATCATGCGGCCCGAGGTCTGGGTGCTGGGCGTGACGCTCGCGATCGTCGCCAGCCTCGAGACGCTGCTCAACCTGGAGGCCGTCGACCGGATCGATCCGTGGCAACGCAAGTCGCCGCCGAACCGCGAGCTCGTCGCGCAGGGGCTCGCCAACATGGTCTCCGGGTTCGCCGGTGGGCTCCCGGTCACGTCGGTCATCGTCCGCAGCAGCGCCAACACGAACGCCGGCGCGCGCACGCGGGTCTCCGCCCTCACGCACGGCGCGCTCCTCCTGCTCGCCGTGGTGTTCGCCGGGGCGATGCTCTCGCGCATCCCGCTCGCGTGCCTCGCGACCATCCTGCTCGTGACCGGCTACAAGCTCGCCAAGCCCAAGATCTTCGCGGAGATGCACAAGCTCGGGTGGAACCACTTCATCCCGTTCGTGGTGACGATCGTGGCCATCGTGCTGACCGATCTCCTGAAGGGCATCGCGATCGGCCTGGCGGTCGGCGTCCTGTTCGTGCTGAGGACGCAGATGTCCCGCGTGTTCGACGTGGTCCACGAGGGGGCGCGCGTGACGATCCGCTTCAACAAGGCGGCCTACTTCTTCACGCAGGGCAAGCTCGTCTCGCTCTTCGAGGGGCTGCCGAGCGACACGCACGTGGTCGTCGACGCCCAGGGCGTATCGTACGTCGATCACGACGTCGCGGAGCTCATCCGGCGCTTCCAGCAGTCCGCGCCGCGGCGGAACATCCGCGTCGAGGTCCTCGGCCTGTAGGCCCGGCCCGACGAGCGGGGCGCGGATTTGCCCCGGCGCCCCGCTCGAGCGACGCTGCCACGATGCGTCCTGCGCTCGATAGCACCGGCACGACAGGCAGCGTCCCCCTCCCTCTCCTTCCCACCTCGGGTTGACCATGACCGCTGGATTCGCCGGCGGGTGGCGTTCGCGCTCGCCGCGCGCGAACGAAGGCGCGGGCGCCGGCCTCGCCCACGTCCGGGGCGCCGCGCCCCCGCCGCGCATCGACGAGATCCCGCGGAGGCCGCTCTGCCTCCTCCAGGGCTATGGCGGGCTCCACCATTCGTGTGGAGACCTGTACTTCCCGAGATCGGTCGAGCAGCTCAGGGCGCTGTTCCGGATGGCGAAGCAGACGGGGCGCAGGATCACGTTCCGCGCCGGGGGCCAGTCGTTCGACGGGCAGGCGCTGAACGACGACGTCATGATCTCGATGAGCCGCTTCGACTCCATCGAGGTCGACGCGGAGCGCGCCCGGATGACCGTGGGCGCGGGCGCCACGTGGGGAGCCATCGCCCGCAAGCTCGCCGCCCGCGGCTTCGTGCCGTACACGGCGGTATCGACGAGCTATGCCACCGCGGGGGGCACTGTCTCGGGGGGCTGCCTCTCTCGCTTCTCGGGCACCGCCGGCAAGGAGGGGAGCTACGTCGAGCGGCTGACGCTCCTCACCACCGACGGGCAGCTCCTCTCGCTGAGCCGCGACGAGCCCACGAGCGCGCTGTTCCACGCGGTGATCGGCGGGCTCGGCTACCTCGGCGCGGTGATCGACATCACCTACCGCGTCGCGCGCGTCGCCCCGGCCGGGACGCCGATCCGGGTGGTGACGCAGGCGACGCGCTACGCGTCGTTCGAGGAGCTCGCCGAGGCGCTCGTCCCGCCGCCCGAGCTGCTCTTGCCGGCGGAGGGGGGCACCGCCGACGAGGCCGGATGGATCCCCGAGGCGCTCTTCTCGGTCGCCTTCCAGACCCTCGAGGGGAGCAGGAGCATGGTCCTCCGGTCGCGGTACGTCGCGGGGACGTCGCTCGTGCTCCGCCCGCTGCTGACCCATCGCCCCCGGCACCTGCTCCGCGTGCCGGTCGAGTGGCTGATGCGCGCGTCGGTGGTGAGCCGCGCCATCTGGACGATCATCGATCGCTTCATCTTCGACGTCACGCGCCCGTACGTCGATGAGCTCATGGGCTACATGTTCTTCATGGACGGCAACGTCCTGGCGAAGCGCATCGCGCAGGGCTTCGGGATGCGCATGTTCACGGTGCAGCAGTCCTTCATGATCCCGTACGACGCGGGCGCCCGGGAGGAGAGCCTGCGCCGGCTCGCCGACTTCCTGCGCACGATCGAGGAGATCGCGGCCCGGGACGGGATCCCGCCGCTCATGTTCGACGTGCTCCACATCCAGGGAGATCGGTTTCTCCTCTCCGCCAACCACGGGACCGACGGGTTCGCTGTGACGCTCGCGTTCGAGGCCTGGGATGAAGACAGCGTGTGCCGTATCCGCCTGCGGCTCAGCGAGCTGAGCGCGCACACGCTCGAGCTCGGCGGCCGGGTCTACCTGGTGAAGAACGTCTACGCGACACCGGAGCAGCTCGAGGCGATGTACGCGCACGCGCTCCCGGAGTTCGTCCGTCTGAAGCAGCTCGCCGATCCGGACGGGCTCCTGCGCAACGAGTTCCTCGAGCGGGTGTTCCCCGCGCACTTCCGTCCGGCGCCACGGCTCGCCCGCCGGTGAGCACGGCGCGCCGGGATCGCGGGCGTCTTCCCCGATTTCCGGTCCTCTCGGGCGCGCGCCGATGTCCCGGGCTCACGGGGGTGTGGAGCGCGGAGGCGCAGCGCGCGCGGAGATGCAGAGATGACGAAGATCGTTCTCCGCGCCCGCCGCGCTCCGCCCCTCGCAGCGCGCTGACGACGGTCCGGACAGCGGGCGGAGATCGCTGGTGGAGATCTTGCACCGCCTTGCGCCGATCGGAGTGCGGGGGCCATGCAAAGCGGTCAGCAGCGAGAACAACCTGTCCGAGCGCGCGGCGCGCACGGGTGGGCACGGCGGCTATCGGGCGTGCTCACCCCGCTGGTGCCGCTGGCGTTCGCCGCGTGCCGCGGCGATTGCTCGCGCGCCGAGGCCACGCAGCAAGGAGCCGACGCCGCGCAGCAGGGCGCCGAGGCCGCGCAGCGGCGCGTCCACGCGCCGGCAAGCCCGGCGCAGACAGCGATTGCAGAGGAGCGGCCGGGGCCCGCGCCGACGATGACGTCCATCCCTGCGCCGTGGTACCTCACGGTCCAGCCGACCTCGGGTCCTGGCGTGAGGATCGCGACCATGGATGTCCGCAGCTTCACGGCCCCGCTGCTGGAGCCGGGCGACGTCATCCTCGCGGTCGACGGGCGGCCCGTCCACTCGATGGCAGCGCTGGAGGGTTACCTGACCGCCTGCGCGCCCGGAGATATGGTGGTGCTCACCGTGCTGCGCAACGAGACCACCATCAACTACGCGATGCTCCAGGTGCCGGCCGGCGATCCGCGGCCGATCCCGCCGGCCGGCGCCGCGGAGCGCGCCGGGAGAGCAGACGGCGGCTGACCGCGCTCGCGACGGCCGCCGCCCGGGCGCCCCCTCATCGCGGTCGAGCTGCGAGCCCGCGGCCAGGCTTCTTCGCGCCGCCCCGCTTCCCGATCAGGAACTCGAACGCCTTGTCGACCTGATCATCGGTCATCGCGTGCCCCGCGCGCGGCTTGCCGAGCGCCTTCGAGGGCCATTTCAGCCTGCGGAGCATCCTGGCGAGCGCGACCTGATCCCGGTGCGCCGGGTCCTTGCCGCCCCAGCCCACGAAGAGGGGCACGCGCGCCCGGGTCTGCGCGCCCGCGCGCTCGAGGTAGCGCGCGCCGGATCCGCCGGCGAACGCCGCGTAGCCGTCGACCGGCAGCCGCCCGCGCATCGCCAGCGACGTCGCGTAGTACGCCCCGTTCGAGAAGCCGAACACGAGCACCCGCTCGAAGCGCCCGCCCGCGCGCCGCTCGAGCTCCGCGCGCGCGGCGTCCCACGCGGCGAGCAGCGCGTCCTCGTGGGATGCCTGCGCGGCCGTGGCGGTGGGCCAGCACCACCAGTCTTCCATCGTCCTTGGCCCGATCCCTCGGCGTCCGCGCGGCATCATCACGACGACGCCGTGCCGGGCGCCGGCGCGCGCCGCGCCCCGCTGCTGCGCCCACTGCCACCCGGAATCGGGCTGAACGACGCCGTGCAGGAAGATCATCAGCACGCGCGGGCCAGGCGCTTCCTTGGCCGGCAGGAAGGCGCACACCTCGCCGGGCAGCGACGCGAGCTCCGGCGCGCACCACCCCGCTGCTGCCGGCGCGGCCTG
>NZ_JEMA01001267.1 GCF_001589285.1 Sorangium cellulosum
CTCGAGCCGCGCCCGAGCTTCACAGGATATGCCGAGAGGGTCAAAGCCCGCCCGGCGTACGCGAAGAGCGAGGCGCGCAACAAAGCCGTGATGGACGAGCGCGGCATCAAGATGCCTGGGGCTTAAAGCGCCCTGAAGGATGCGCGCCCGAGCTTCACCGTACCTCGAGCGCTCCGGCAGCTCGGGCGCGCCGCCGGCGGGGCCTTCCTCACGGATCGAGCTGGTGCGCAAGCTCGTGGAGCACGAGGTTGCGACCGTCGCTCACGTCCGCCGCGCCGGTCTCGCGGTGCAAGAGGAGGAGGCACGCCTGCGCCGCCACCGTGACCCGGATCTCGTCGGTGATCTCCAGGCCGCCGCCCCCCTCGAACGTCGCGCGCTGCCATGTCACAGATNCCCCCTCGAACGTCGCGCGCTGCCATGTCACAGATCGTCCTCCTCGGCCGAGGATGGGTCATGAGCTCACGCTTCTGGACATTCGTCGCCGCGGTCCCCCTCCTGGCCTGCAGCTCGCCAGAGCTCGCTCCCCGCGAGATCCGCGTCGCGCCGGCCCCTGCGCCTGCGCTCGTGCCGACCCCCGTGCCCGCGGCGAAGCCCGCGCCCGGGCGGACCTCCGCGCACGCGCCTGCTCCAGCGCCCCTCGCCGGGCCCGCCCCCGCCGCGGCGTCCTCCAACGCCATCGTCGCCCGCGCGCGCCTCGAGGTCGCCCGCGGCGTCACCTACGACCCCGCCTGGGTCGCCATCGGCTACCCGGGCGGCGATCCGGCCCCCGATCGCGGCGTCTGCACCGATGTCGTCATCCGCGCCGTCCGCGCCACGGGCGTCGATCTCCAGAAGATGATTCACGAAGACGTCCTCGCGCGCCGCGCCGCCTACACGACGGTCGAGCGCCCCGATCGCAACATCGATCATCGCCGCGTCGGACCGATGCTCACCTACCTGCGCGCCCACGCCACGCCGCTCCCGAGGACGTTCGACGAGGCCGCGCTGAGCACATGGAAGCCTGGCGATATCGTCGTGTGGGCCTTGAAGTCGTGCCCTCCGTGCTCGCCGGATCACGTCGGCATCGTCAGCGATCGCAAGGGCCCGCGCGGCCTCCCGCTCGTCCTCCACAACATCGGCCCGAGGCCGAGCGAGGACGACGCGCTCGACGCCTGGACCGTGCTCGGCCACTTCAGGGTTCAGCCGGAGGGGGCCGGGGAAGCTCGAAGCGGCTCCGGCCCGTGAGGTCGTTGCGCCGTGAGGTGGCACCCGTGCTCCTTCGCTGCCGCACCGAGGGTGAAGACGGCGACCGCAGCGCCGCCGGATGCTTGCTCCGCTCCTCGTGGTCCCCCTCGCCGCCGCGGTGTCGGATGCTCATGCAAGCCACGACAACAGGCCGGTGCACCGGTGACGCTCGCGATCGTGTCCAGGCCCCCCGCGCGCTGCCGGCCAGAGCGGACGAGATCGTCCCACCGCGACAGCAGATGCGCCGCCTCGCTCTCTGCTCCGGCGGGCCCGCGTACGAGCACCCGCGCTAGAGATCGTAAACGTGCACGGACAGTCCGGCAGCGCAGAGCGTTCTCTGGATGATGGCCTCGACCTCTGGCCACTTCCCGCCCGCGAGGCCGCAACCGATCCTCGGCATATGGACGGATGCGCTGACACCCTGCGCGTGCTCCGCGAGGCTGCCAAGACACTGCGCGAGCGCATCATATCGGATCGGGGGAACGTCGCGCTGCGGACGCACGCCGTGCTGGGCAATCATGTTCGCGACCGAGAGACCGTCGTCCACGTCGACGAGCTGTATTGCCCCAAGCTTGAATCCAGCCTCTTCACCCCGGGCATGCCAAGCGCGGTACTGCGCCTCAGGTCCGGGCCACTTCTTCGACAGCGCGACGACGAACCCACGCCCCCAGCCACCGATGTCGTTGCAGACGTGGCAGATGATCCTTGGTCCCTCTCCGACGGGCTCTGTCGCGTCACCCGTGCGATAGTCGATCGCGTTCATGGTCGATGCAGCGCCTCCGCCTTCGGTCTAGCACAATTCAACAACGACAACGGAAGAACACGGCCGCCGCAGCACCTGGGGCGGCCGGGCAGCCGTGCGCTCCGTGCGCAACATGGCCGCGGTCGTCGCCGAGACCCAAGCCCACGTCATCGCCGCCCGCTACGCTCGGCTCGCTGCACGGGGCAGGACGTCGAAGGTCGCCCTCGTGGCGTGCATGCGCAAGCTCCTGACCGGTAAGCGCCGACGATCGCCGCTCGCCAGTTTTTGATTGACGCCGGAGATGTGAGCGTTCAGCGCGTAGGCAAATCAAGCCG
>NZ_JEMA01001268.1 GCF_001589285.1 Sorangium cellulosum
TGCGCCCCCGCGAACGTCACGCGGCCGCCGCGCTCGTACCGCAAGAGCAGCAGCGTCGCGTGCTCGTCGCGCTGCAGGCGGCTGCGCACGTTCTCGTAGACCGCCGCGTTGAGCGCCGAGAGCACCTTGCCGGGGCTGGCGCCCGGGTCCCTGCGCGTCAGCGCCGACACCATGCTCTGGATCATCAGCATCACGAGCCCCGCCGCGAGCCCGTGCCCGGCGACGTCGCCGATGCCGAGCCACCCGCCCCCGGGCGTCGCGAGCACGTCGTAGTAGTCGCCGCCCACGTCGGCGGCGGGCCGCATGACGGCGCAGAGGTCGAGCCCCTCGACCGAGAGCTGCTCCGGGGCGAGCGTCGTCTGGATGCGCGCCGCGACGACGCTCTCCTGGCGGACCTTCTCCTGCTCGAGCCGCTCGCGCAGCTCCACCTGCCGGATCATCTCCCGGTGCAGCTCGGCGGCCTTCACCGCGGAGCCGAGCTGGAGGCGGAGCGCGTCATAGACCAGCTCGTTCGCGCCGCTGTCGAGCACCGCGACGCCGAACTTCTCCGTGTCGCCGAACGCGACAGGGAGCGCGACCAGCGTCTGGCGCTCCGCGCTGTCCATGAACCCCGGGGGCATGAGGAGGCGCGCCGGGAAGCTCAGCGGCGGCGCCTCCACCTCGCGGCCGCCCTCCATCAGGAACAGCGGCTTCATGGTGGCGCGCTCCGCGTCGGCGTCGTCGTAGAGCGACACAGCCGCGCGGGAGAGCTCCAGCGCCGGCAGCGTCGACGTCATCACGCGCTTCAGGACAGGCAAGCTCAGGCAGGTCGAGAAGCTCCGCGCGCTCCAGCTCAGGTAGAGCGACGCGAGCTCGACGCTCAGCCGCTTCTCGCCCTCGGTGCGCACGGACGCGCTGCCGACGACGACGCGCGCCGCGTGCCAGATCCGCTCGAGGGCGTCCTGCAGCTCCCTGTCCTTGCCGTCCTCGGGCGGCCGGGAGAGCCGCTCGCGGAGCAGCGTGATCGCGCCCTGGAAGTGCTCGACGATCGCGCCCTCGCGCCTCGCCGCGTCGAGGATCGCCTCGAGCGCGCGCAGGAAGCGGCCCGCAGCCGCCTCTCCGGACAGCTCCTCCTCGAGCGCCGACAGGAGCTTGCCGGGCCAGCCGTCGAGCATGCTGGTCGGGATCATCACGCTCCTCCTGAGCGCGCGCTCCAGCGACTCGCGCTGTCCGGCGAGGTAGAGCGCCCCGCCCCGGGTCGGCGGGCCCGGGGGCGCGAGCGAGGCGCTCGCCTGGGTCCCGCAGCCGCAGGACTCGCGGCAGGTGAGCTCGACCCCGAGGAGCGTCGTCCCGTCGACGTGCTCGCCGTCGAGCATTCGGATCATCACGTCCGCCGCGATCGACCCGAGCCGCTTGATGGGCTGGCGGACGGTGGTCAGCGACGGCCTGGAGAAGCGCGCGATGGCGGCGTCGTCGAAGCCGGAGATGAGGATGTCGTCCGGGACGCGGAGCCCCCGCTCCGCGAGCTCCTCGATGGCCCCGAGCGCCATCTTGTCGTTGGCGGCGACAAGGGCGTCGAACTCGCCCCCGCGGCCGAGGATCTCGCGCACCCCGGCGCGGCCCGAGTCGATCGAGAACGCGCCGAACGCGAAGAGCCGCTCGTCGAGCGGGAGAGATCGCTGCGCGAGCGCCCTCCAGTAGGCGTCGGCGCGCGCCTTCGCCTCCTCGTTGTTGGCGGGGCCGCCGATGTACGCGACGCGCTGGCGCCCGTGGACATCGACCATGTGGCCGACCGCGAGCTCGATCCCGAGGGCGTTGTCGACGATGACGCACGGGATCCCCTGGATCGCCATCCCGATGCTGAAGACGGGCAGCGGCGGGTAAGCCCGGAAGAACTCCCGCATGCCCTCGACGCCGACGTGGTGGCAGAGCGTGGCCGCGGCGACGATGACGCCGTCGACCGTCTCCGCGCCGATGAGGTGATAGATGCTGTTCTGCGCCGCCGCGGTCGTCCCGGGGAGCGCGAGCGTCTCGCCGAAGGCGATGAGGAGATTGACGTCGTGCGCCTCGGCGGCCCGCTCCACCCCGAACCGCAGGTCGGACTGGTAGTCCCCTCCCACGTAGTCCATCAGGAGGGCGATCGTCCGGCGCTTCTTCGTCATGGCCTGCGGCTCTCGGGTCAGGTGTCCGTGATCGAGACGAGCTCCGGCGACATGCGCTCGAGCGCCGTCAGGCTCCGCCGCTGCCAGCCGAGCCGCGCGTCCGTCACGAACTGGACCTTGCACTTCAGCCCCTGGCCCGCGAGGCCGCAGATGAAGCTGATGAACGCCTTCAGGCAGCTCGAGTTCAGGAAGTAAAGGGCCCTCACGTCGAACTCGACGGCGCTCACGCGCAGGCGCACCGCCTCCCACTGCAGTTCCTTGAGGAGGCTGCCGAGCGGCGCGACCGCCGCCATGTCGCCCGTGCCGGTGAGCTTGACGCGGAGGGAGTCGTCCCTCAGCGCCGGCTCGATCCCGAAGCTCTCCGTGACGACCGGCTCAACCCTCAAGTTGCTCATCTACCCTCCATCTCCCGACCGGCGCTTGCGCGATGATCGTGAGCTCGTTCCCCTCGATCTTGTAGTCCACGTCGAGCCCGCCCTCGGCGCGAACCCGCGCGAGGCCGAGCCCTGACACCCCCTCTACCATCGCTGTCTCGGTGATGAGATCGTCGTAATGCTTCACCGGATCGACCGCCGTCTTCAGCTCGAAGAGCCGCCGCTCCACCTCGCGCAGCCGCTCCGGAGACGCCTCGTTCCGCGCGCAGATCTTCATGACGCACGAGCTGTCGCGCTCCTCGAGCGCGAGCTCGAGGCTGACCCTGGGACCGCTGGAATACTTGATGATGTTCTCCGCGAGCTCGTGCGCGGCCATGTAGAACCTCGAGCTCACATTCGCGTCGTCCAGCACCATGCTACAGAAGCTGGACACCAGCCGAAGCACGCTGTTGGCCATCCGCTCGGTCGGATAGAACGTGATACACAAGAAGAGTGAGCCGTTCTGACTCGGTTCGGACACTGGCACGATTCGATCAGCGTACGGCTTTCTCGATCCGGATCCAATCCCTTCTGCGCGCGGGACGGAACATGGCGCTCATGTAGGAGAGCCGGCGGAACCGGGCGCCAGCGGGCGCGGCGCGCTGTACCTCGCCACGACGACCGTGATGTCGTCATCGGGGCTCGGGCACCAGCCGTCGACGTCCCTCAGGATGCGGTCGCGGATCGCCTCGACGGGCGACGCCTGCGCGGACTCGATCGTGGCGCAGAGCCGCTCCAGGCCGAACTGCTCGCGGTGCGCGTTGCGCGCTTCGGTGACACCGTCGCTGTACAGCACGAGCACGTCTCCGTCCTCGAGGAGGAACTCGGCGTCTCGCGTCATCGCGTCGATGACGGGCAGCGCGCCGATCCAGACGCCGGAGCTCTGGATGCAGACGCAGCGCCGCGTGCGCGCGCGACACACGATGATGTCGTCGTGCGCCCCCGCGAACGTCACGCGCCCGTCGCGCTCGTACCGCAGGAGCAGCAGCGTCGCGTGCTCGTCCCGCTTCAGGCGGCTGCGCACGTTCTCGTACACGGCCGCGTTGACGGCGGAGACGAGCTCGCCCGGGCTGGCTTCCGGATCGCTGCGCGTGAGGGCCGAGATCATGCTCTGGATCATCAGCATCACGAGCCCCGCCGCGAGGCCGTGCCCCGCGACGTCTCCGATGCCGAGCCACCCGCCCCGGGGGGTCGCGAGCACATCGTAGTAGTCGCCGCCCACCTCGGCGGCCGGCCTCATGACGGCGCAGAGATCGAGGCCCTCGACCGAGAGCAGCGGCGGCACCAGCGTCGTCTGGATGCGCGCCGCGACGACGCTCTCCTGGCGGACCTTCTCCTGCTCGAGCCGCTCGCGCAGCTCCACCTGCCGCACGACCTCCCAGTGCAGCGCCGCGGCCTTGACCGCGGAGCCGATCTGGAGGCGGAGCGCGTCATAGACCAGCTCGTTCGCGCCGCTGTTGAGCACCCCGACGCCGAACTTCTCCGTGTCGCCGAAGGCGACCGGGAGCGCGACCATGCTCCAGCGCTCGCCGTCCTTCAAGAACCCCGGGGGCACGAGCCAGCGCGCCGGGAAGCGGGCCGAAGGGGGATCCACCTCGAGGCCGTCCTCCATCAGGAAGAGGGGCTTCAGCATGTCGCGGTGCGCGTCGTCGTAGAGCGACACAGCGACGCGCGAGAACTGCATCCTCGGCAGCTCCGACGCCATCATGCGCCGCAGGATGGGCAGGCTCAGGCAGGTCGAGAAGCTCCGCGCGCTCCAGCTCAGGTAGAGCGACGCGAGCTCCACGTTGAGCCGCTTCTGCCCCTCGGCGCGCACGGACGCGCCGCCGACGACGACGCGCGCCCCGTGCCAGATCCGCTCGAGCGCCTCCTCCAGCGCGGCGTCCCGCCGCTCCCCGGGCCCGGGGCGGAACCGCTCGCGCAGCAGCGTGATCACGCCCTGGAAGTGCTCGAGGATCGCGCCCTCGCGCCCCGCCGCGTCGAGGAGCGCCTCGAGCGCGCGCAGGAAGCGGCCCTCGCCCGCCTCTCCCCCGGCGAGCTCCTCCTCGAGCGCCGACAGGAGCGCGCCGGCCCAGCCGCGGAGCGAGCCGGCCGGGATCGCGACGCTCTTCTCGAGGAGGCGCTCGAGGTCGGCCCGCTGGTCGGCGGGCGGGAGCGGCGCGCGCCGCGCCATGCCGGAGGGCGCGCCCGCTGTCTCCGCCGGGTAGCCGCAGCCGCAGGACTCGCGCAGCGCGAGCTCGACCGGGAACAGGCTGCGCTCCGCGACGGGGGCGCCGTCGATCATGCGCAGGATCGTGTCCAGGGCGCGCGCGCCGAGCCGCTTGATGGGCTGGCCGATGGTGGTCAGGGACGGCTTCGTGAAGCGCGCGATGGCCACGTCGTCGAAGCCGCACACGAGGACGTCCTTCGGGACGCTGATGCCGCGCGCCTGGAGCACCTCGATCGCCCCGAGGGCCATGTTGTCGTTCGCGGCGACAACGGCGTCGAACTCGACCCCGCGCCCCAGGATCTCGCGCATCGCGGCGCGCCCGGTGTCGATGGTGAACGCGCCGAACGCGAAGAGCCGCTCGTCGAAGGGCAGAGATCGCTCCGCGAGCGCCCGCCAGTACGCGGTGGCGCGCACGTCCGCCTCCTCGTTGTTGGCCGGGCCGCCGATGTACGCGACGCGCCGGCGACCGTGATCTTCGACCATGTGCCTGACGGAGATCTCGATCCCGAGGGCGTTGTCGACGACGAGGCTCGGGACGCCCTCGATCGCCATCCCGACGCTGCAGACGGGCAGCGGGGCGTAGGAGCGGCAAAACCGCTGCATGCCCTCGATGCCGACGTGGTGGCAGAGGGTCGTCGAGGCGACGATGATGCCGTCGACCGTCTCCGGGCCGATGAGCCGATAGATGCTGTTCTGCGCCGACGCCGTCGTCCCGGGGAGCGCGAGCGTCTCGCCGAAGGCGACGAGGAGATTGACGTCGTGCGTCTCGGCGGCGCGCTCGACCCCGAAGCGCACCTCGGACTGGTACTCGCCTCGTACGTAGTCCATCAGGAGGGCGATCGTCCGGCGCTTCTTCGTCATGGCCTGCGGCTCTCGGGTCAAGTGTCGGTGATCGAGACGAGCTCCGGCGACATGCGCTCGAGCGCCGCCAGGCTCCGCCGCTGCCAGCCGAGCCGCGCGTCCGTCACGAACTCGACCTTGCACCGCAGCCCGAGGCCCGGCAGGCCGCAGATGAAGCTGATGAACGCCTTCAGGCAGCTCGAGTTCAGGAAGTAAAGGGCCCTCACGTCGAACTCGACGGCGCTCACGCGCAGGCGCGCCGCCTCGGCCTGAAGGTCCTTGAGGAACAGGCCGAGCGGCGCGACCGCCGTCATGTCGCCCGTGCCGGTGAGCTTGACGCCGAGGGAGTCGTCCCTCAGCGCCGGCTCGATCCCGAAGCTCTCCGTGACGACAGGCTCAACCCTCAAGCTTCTCATCTACCCTCCACCTCCCAACCGGCGCGTGCGCGATGATCGTCAGCTCGTTCCCCTCGATCCTGTAGTCCACGTCCAGCCCGCCCTCGGCGCGCACCCGCGCGAGGCCGAGCCCCGACACCCCCTCCAGCATCGCTGTCTCACAGATGAGGTCATCGTAGTGCTTCACCGGATCGGCCGCCGTCTTCAGCTCGAGGAGGCGCCGCTCCACCTCGCGCAGCCGCTCCGGAGACGCCTCGTTCCGGGCGCGGATCTTCATGATACAGGAGCTCTCGCCCTGCTCCAGCGCGAGCTCCAGGCTCACCTTGGGGCCGGCCGAATACTTGGTGATGTTCTCGGCGAGCTCGTGCGCGGCCATGTAGAACCTCGAGCTCACGTTCGCGTCGTCCAGCACCATCCCGCAGAAGCTGGAGACGAGCCGCAGCACCGCGGTGGCCAGCCGCTCGCTCGGGAAGAACGTGATGCACAGGAACAATGAGGCATTCTGGCTCGGTTCAGGCGCTGGCACGATTGAAGCAGCGTACGGCGTTTCACGGGCGGATCCAATCCCCTCGGCCGCGCGCGATCGATGGCGCTCATGTAGGTGAGCGGGCGCCGCGTCGGGGTAGCGCGACCCCGGGCGAACGAGCGACGCGACGACCGGAGCCCCCGGAAGCTGCCCGCGGCGATCGAGAGCCCGCCCTGCCCGCGCGCATCAGGCTGCCCGGCGCATCAGCTCACATGAGCCCACGCGGCACGTGGTGCGGACGGCGACGATGGAGGCCGAGGGCTGGAGCGCGCCGCGCGCGCGTCGCACAGCCCCGCTGGGTCCTCCGGGGGACACCGGGTCAGCGGGTCCGCGCCGCGGGCGCGATCGAACCTCCGCCCGATCCGTCAGGCGCTCAAGCTGCAGGTCAGGCGGTCGTTCTCCGCGCGCAGGATCCGCCTGCCGAGCAGCTCGTCGATGAGCGCGTCGAGGAGGCGCTCAGCGCGGGGGAAGAAGCGCGCCGCTTGCTCCTGGAACCACGGCGAGCGCTCGCAGCGCGCGACGAACGCGCTGCGCGTGACCTGCTCCCCGGCGAGCACGTGCATCACGATGAACGACTTGAGGACCGTGCTCGCCCAGCGGTCCCGATGAGCGCGGTAGAACCGGATCGTCTCGATGCTCTCGTCGATGCGCTGCCGGACGGCGTCCCGCCCGACGACGAGCGGTCCGTGGCCCGGGATCGCGATCTCCACGTCCAGCTCTCTCAGCCCGGAGAGCGAGCGCTCGTGGCGCGCGAGGCCGCCAATCCCCTCGACGAGCGGGACAACATTGCTGAACCCCGACTGCCACAGGAGGTCTCCGCAGATGAGCAGCTTGTCGCGAGCGCAGTAATAGCTCACCTCGCCCGCCGCGTGGCCCGCCCCTTCCACGACGATGAACTCCGCCACGCCGAAGGCGAGCGTCTCACCGGGCCGGACCGCACGCGTCACGCCGAACGACGGGCACTGCAGGTCCGCCCAGTCGCGCATCAAGGTGACCGGGTCGCCGCTCTCGATGAGCATGCGATCGATGTCGCTCGTCACGATCTCGCAGCCCGATCGCTCTTGCAGATGAGCGTTTCCTCCGGTGTGATCGGGGTGCGCGTGGGTATTGACGATCAGCGCCAGCTCGGCGAGCGGCCGCCCCGCTTGCTCGGCGATCGCGCGCTCCAGCGCGCGCGCGCCCGTGCAGTAGCCGGTGTCGAACACGAGGAACGCGTCGGGCGCGTGGACGACGACGCTGTTGCTGTTCAACACCCCGCGCTGCAGGAACGTGATGTGCGGAGGCAGCGCCGGCACGCTCACCCCTCGAACGCGCGGAAGAGGAGGCTCGCGTTGTGTCCGCCGAAACCGAAAGAGTTGGACAGCGCGAAGCGCACCTTGCGGTCGCGCGCCGCGTTCGCGACGTAGTCCAGATCACACTCCGGGTCCGGGTCGTGCAGGTTGATCGTCGGATGGACCTTGCCGTCGACGATCGTCTTCACGCAGACGACCGCCTCCACGGCGCCTGCGGCGCCGAGGAGGTGGCCCATCATCGATTTGGTCGACGAGATCCAGAGCTTCCCCGACCTGGCGTGATCGCCGAAGAGCGCCTTGAGCGCCGCTGTCTCGACCTTGTCGCCGATCGGCGTCGCCGTGCCGTGCGCGTTCACGTAGTCGACGTCCTCCGGGTTGACCTTCGCGCGCGCGAGCGCCGCCTGCATGGCACGCCTGCCGCCGTCTCCGTTCTCCTCCGGCGACGTCATGTGGTGCGCATCGTCGGTGAGCCCGTAGCCAGCGAGCTCGGCGAGGATGGGGGCGCCCCGCTTGCGCGCGTGCTCGAGCTCCTCCAGCACCAGTATCCCCGCCCCCTCGCCCATCACGAACCCATCGCGACCGCGATCGAAGGGACGGCTGGCTTCCTCGGGGCTGTCGTTCCGCGTGCTGAGCGCGTTCGCCGCGCAGAAGCCGGCGACCAGGAGCGGAGTGATCCCGGACTCGGTGCCGCCCGCGAGCATGATGTCGGCGTCGCCGCGCGAGATGACGTGCGCCGCTTCGCCGATCGCGTGTGTCCCGGTCGCGCAGGCGGTCGAGAGGTGCACGTTCGGGCCCTTGAGCCCGTAGTGGATCGCGATGTGCCCCGGGGCGAGGTTGCCGAGGAACATCGGGATCAGGAACGGGCTGATCGCCCGCGGGCCCCGCTCGAGCAAGACGCGATGCTGCGCCTCGATGACCTGGAGACCGCCGACGCCGGTGCCGATGACCGCCCCGGCGCGCTCGCGGTCCGTCACGGCGAGGTCCAGCCCGCTGCCCTTGATGGCCATATCCGCGGCGGCGATCCCGAAGCGGACGAAGACGTCCATGTGCTTCGCCGTCTTGCGGGACGGGACGTACGGCGCCACGTCGAACCCGCGAACCTCACCCGCGATCTGCGCCGAGTGCCTCGTCGCGTCGAAGCGCGTGATGCGAGAGATGCCCGACCGGCCCTCCAGCAACCCCTGAAACGTCGTGTCCGCATCGTTCCCGAGCGGAGACACGCACCCGATCCCCGTGACCACTACGCGACGCATTGAGCTTGTTACCTCACGCCGTCGTGTTCGGAGAGCCCGACGCCCTCGCCTCGATGTACTCGATCGCGCTGCGCGGCGAGCGGATCTGCGCTGCGTGCTCCGGGGGAACGCGGATGTTGAACGTCTGCTCGAACGCGATCACGAGCTCGGAGAGGTCGAGGCTATCGGCGCCCATATCATGTACGAACGACGCGTCGAGGTTGAGCTCCTCCACGTCCCTCTCGAGGTGCTCGGCGATGATCTGCTTCACTTGCTCGGCTGTCGACATTGCGATGATCTCCAATCAAGTCCAGAATCAAGGATTTCCACTACAGCGAAGCTTCGATGAGCGCGGCCGTCCCGATGCCTCCGCCGACGCACATCGCGACCACCCCCAGCCGCCCCCCTCGCCGCCGCAGCTCGCGCGTCACGTGACCGACGAGCCTCGCCCCTGTCATCCCGAACGGATGGCCGACGCTGATCGCTCCCCCGTTCACGTTGACCCGCTCCTCGTCGAGCTCGAGAGCGCGTATGCAGTAGAGGATCTGGGCAGCGAACACCTCGTTGATCTCGAAGAGATCGATGTCCCGGGGCGTGAGCCGGTGCGCGGCGAGCAGCTTGGATATCGCGCGCGCGGCCCCGGCGGCCATCAGCTCAGGCTCGCAGCCGACCGTGGCGTAGCCCGCGAACCAGCCGCGGACCTCGAGCCCGTCGCGCCGAGCGGCCTGCTCGTCCGCGAGGAGAGCGCACGACGCCCCGTCGGCCGCCGGTGCCGCGTTGCCCGCGGTCACCGAGCCGTCCGGGCGAAACGCCGGCTCGAGGGTGGCGAGGACCTCGACCGTCGTGTCCGGCCGGCAGCAATCGTCGCGATCGACGACGACGCGCTCGACGGGCCCAGCCGGCTGCTCGGCGATGTCGACGGCCAGCGGGGCGATCTCGTCGTCGAACAGGCCGGCCTGCTGCGCGCGCAGCGTGCGCATCTGGCTGCGCCAGGCGTAGGCGTCCTGCTCGGCACGCGTGATCTGCTCGCGCTGCGCGATGATCTCGGCCGTCTCGCCCATCGAGCGGAAGGCTCGCTTCCAGAAGGGGATGGTCGGGACCTCGCTGCTCATCTTGAGATAGGTTCCGGGCGACCTCTCGCGTATCGCGGGGTTGAAGATGTTCGACGCGTTGACGGACTTCATCGTCATCGAGATCGACTCGGCCCCTCCCGCGACGACGATCTCCGCTTGCCCGCTCGCGACGCGGCTCGCTGCGTGGGCGACCGCGTCGAGGCCCGACGCGCAGTATCTGCTGATCGTCAGCCCGGCGCTGCCCCGACCGAGCCTCGAGAGCACGGCCGCGTTTCGCCCCAGGTTCATCCCCTGAGGCCCCTCGGGGAACGCACAGCCGATCACGCAGTCATCGACGCGCGCCGGGTCGAGCCCCGGATTGCGCGCGAGCAGCGCGTCGATGCAATGGGCCGCCATGTCGTCCGGACGCGCGGCCCGGAGGCGGCCCTGGAACGCCCTCGAGACGCCCGTCCTCACGCCATCGATGATCGCGGCGCGCGCCATCGCGCCCATCACTCCGAGACCGAGAGTCCCAGCGCGCCGAGCGCGTCGCGCGTCGCGCCGGCGAACGCCTGCCGCGGCTCGCCCGCGCCCAGCACCGCGAGCGCCACCGGCCATATGCGCCGCACGGCGTCCTGCGCCTGTGCCTTGCTGTCCGCAGCGCCGCAGGCCGTGCGCAGGAGCCCGAGCCCGTGCGCGACATGGCGCTCTTCTCGCACGATGGCGGCGCCGGCCATCCGCGCGATGGGCGCGCAGTCGCTCCTCGCGAGCTCGCGGAGCTGCGCCAGCAGCGCTCCCTCGAAGAGGGCCGAGAAGGCCGCGCGCTCCGCCCAGCTCACCGTCGTCTCCAGCACGTCGGCGCCCTGCAGACCCCGCTCGGAGATCGGCCGCTCGACCAGGCCACCGAGGTCGACGCCGAGGCCGCGCAGCACTTCCGCGGCCGTGATGTAATGGTCCATGTCCTCCGCGCCGTGAACGCAGCAGACCATCTTCTCGTCTGCGTCCTTGATCATCGGATAGAACGCCTTGGCGTAACGATCCGCGCACGTGGCCGCAGCCGCCGCGTACAACGAGAGCTGCTGAACAGGGTTCGATTGCATGTGCGTGCTCATGGATTCTTCCGTCGTGGGCTCGGGCATGAGCTCAGATCGCGTTCGAGAGGAGAGGAAGCACGCGCCGCTGCTGTGCGCGCGAGCTCTGCGCGTCGTAGGGTGCCCAGGAGAACTGCTTCCAGTAGCTCTCGCTGATCTCGATCCACGTCTTCAGGCGCGCGCCGCTCTCGCGGAAGCGATCGAGGCTGACGAGGAGCCAGCTCAGCACGGCCTGGCTGTCGCGACAATCTCCGCAGTGGCCCGAGGTGCAACAGAAGTTGACCGTGCTGCAGTCGGCCGCCCAGGCATTGAAGCGCGGGAGCACCGGGTTGCCGTTGGCCAGCCGCTCCGCGTGCGCCGGGTGGTCCACGCTGAGGCTCGGGCACACGTCATAGCCGAAGCTCCCCCAGTGGGATTCGCCCGTGACGATAGCGCGGATGAAGTAGGGATGGCTGAGCAGCGTGTCCGGGTACAGCGCCTTCACACGCAGGGCCTCCTCGACGAGGCGCGGCGCGTTCTGCATCCGCAGCGGTTCGTCGCGGTTGTACTTGCTGTAGAAGTTGAGGCTCACCCGGTTGCCGTTCTCGTGGATACGGCGGACCGTATCCTCGATGTACTCGATGCCATCCTCGGTGATGGCGTAGACGAAGCACGCCCGAGGGTCGCCCTCGTAGTTGCGGAGGGCCGTCTCGAAGAGACCGGTGAACCTCTGGCCGCCGGGCTTGATGGCGCGAAGCTGATCGTCGAGCTGTCCACCGCCGAAGAGCGAGATCTGCACGGCCACGCTCTCGAAGCCGTCGACAGGGAGGCGCCGCAGCCCGTTCGTGGAGATCGTCACGTAATCCATCACGTCGACGAACGCGGCGACCCGGTCCGGGACGAGGGTCGGCTCTCCGCCGATGATGATCGCGTACGTGATCCCACGCTCGCGCTCCCGCTTCGCGAACTCCCGCACGCCCTCGACCGACTTGAGCTCCGTCGTTCCCTTGTCGAAATCGTGCTCGAAGAACCAGCAGCCCTCGCAGCGGATATTGCAACCGTTCGTGAGCAGATACTCGGAGGATCGCACCTTGCGCGAGAGGGCGGTGACCTTTCGAAACCGCTCCAGGTAATCGACATCGCCGCCGAGCAGGCTCAGGATCGCGCGCTCCGCTATCGTGTAGGGCCGCTGTGTACTCAACTGCATGGTTGTGCTCTCCACCTAGAGAAAACGACGGTTCGCGGTGGAGTCCGGCACATCCAGCCCGAGCTGCTGTAGCCTGGGGACCATCGCCTCGATGAAGCTGTCGCGCGCCTGCTCGTTCGTGTACTTGCGAAGGCGCCACTTGACATACAGCCGCGACCGCCTCGACTCGCTGCGGCCGAAGACGTCGAGGGACACGGGCCACCAGCGGAGCAGCGCGCGCTGCGCCTGCTGCCTCCCCTCCGGCGTCTGGCACAGGTCGCGGATGATACGGAAGCCGTGCGCGACGTGCACGCGCTCCTCCTTGATCACCCCCGGGCACATGTCCGCGATCGGCTTGTAGCTGCTCTCCGCCATCTCCTTGAGGATCTCGAGGACGGCGGCCTCGCCGAGCATCGAGAAGAACCCACGCTCGGGCCAGTTATCGATTCGCTTCACCGCCTCGGTCGCGTAGAGGCTGCGATCCTGGAGCGGAATATCCATCATGAAGCTCGCGTCCTTGCCAACATCGGCCAGGACCTTCGCTCCTTTGCGGAAATGATCGACCTCCTCCGCTCCGCGTTCACAGCAGACCTTCTTCTCGTAGGGGTCGTCCGTCATCGGATAGAAGAGCTCGAGGTAGTCGTCCGCGCCGGAGAGCTCTCCCTCGGTGTGCGCCATCATCTGATGAACGACGAGGTCCCTGTACTCCTCGGGCATCCGCTCGAACTGCTCCGGGCCTTCGACCCATTGAGCGGCTCCCGTCTCGACCTGCTCGGCCAGGTTCTTGTCGTGCATTGCCCGCTTTCACGCAGACCGCTCTTCAGCAGCCCGCAAAAATGAAAAAGGAAATCGACCAGAAACCCTGTTGAAACAGAGTCCCGGAGCGCCAGTTCCTCGTATACATCACCAACCCATGGTGTCAAGGCGAACATTTGTCCTCGAACGACCTCGCGGCGACGAGACCATTCGTGGAAATGCCTCCGTGGGCCCGACCCGGCCGGGCGAGCCGCTCATCGCGCTATCAGCAATCCCATCTCGGGCGGCGCGACAGCGGCTCGGCGTCGCCATCGAGCAGCAATCGTGCCCCAGGGAGGATCGACACGACAGGCTGCAAATGGAGCCCTCGGTCCGATCTTCAGGCTCGCAAACGCTCAACGAGAGCAAAATAATGAAGCTGCATGGTCCGAGAGCGCATGAAGCGGTGGGGCGTTGGCCGAGGAGCAAGGACGGGCGACGTGGCCGTGCGCTCGCCCGTGAGCCCGACGCCGCTTCGTCAACGTCCTGCCGCCGGATCTACACGAGCGGTCGGGGATGCCGCCATGATGAAGATCCGGACGATCATCGACGATCGCGCGAACGCGCCGCCTTCTGCGGCGAGACGGCTGGCCGACGCCATCATCAAGGCGACTGTTCGACGCCACGAAAGAGCGGCTCGGCTGAGCGCAGGGGTTTCGAGGCTGTCCATCACGCCTAGCAGCAATTCGACGCGGTCTGTGTTTGACAGCTCGAAGCATGGAACGTAGCAAGGCCGCAATCACGAGCGACGGCGACCTCTCGTACGCTCATTGGCGCCTTACGACAGCAAATGTCGCGCGTCCTTTGACCGGGGCAATCACCAACCCGGCATGGCTCCGCTCGTGACTGCGCTCGCTCAGCGGACGTCAAACGCGCTGGGGCTCGTCGCATTGCTCACTCCAGCCATCAGCAGCTCAACCCGATCATCGACAGCCGCTGCTCTCCACATCCTTTCGAGGACCCCGTGGAGCCGCGGCGCATTCGCGCGCTGCTCCAGCGCCGGCCGGCGACATCCCAGCCGTTCCCCTGTCTGCCGGCCGGCGCGCAGACAGCGGGCCACACCCCGGACCAGGAAGAGCAGCTGCTGAATGGCTTCGAGGCGTGTTGCGCGTTCGACACCGCCTGATGCCGCGGCGTGCGTGAGCTCGGCGATGCGGCCCTGTCGTGTGGCGGTGCGCGACTTCCCGCCCACGGACGTCGAGGCGCTCACCCCCGAGGTGCCGGTGCTGGCCGCGGTCTGTCGTGAGAGAGGAACGGGCCTGCTCTCACCGGATCAGCCCGTCCGCGCGGGAGTGCGCATCCTCTGAGCGCGTCGCTCCTGCGCTGAGGCGCCTGCCGACGTCGCGCGGCGCTCGAGAGCGGAGCTCGGGCCACGGTGTACGGGCCACGAGGGCGCCACGAGGAGGAAGCCCGCGGTCCGTCCTGGCGTCCTTCGCGGTTGCTCGGTCCGGGTCGCCGGACGGCGGGCCGCCGAGCGCGGCGCTGGAGCATCCCCGCAGCGACCCCACGCAGAGCGCCCCATCCGCCCGCACGCAGGATCCACGCCCCTGCGGCGCGGGCGCCGGCAGAGCGTTGCGCCGCGCGCTCGGCGCTCCGGGTGACCGCGACACGCGGAACACGAACGAGGACAGCCGCCGGCGCTCGACCAGGATTGCGCGCGCTCGAGGTGTGGGCACATAATGCGCAACGGAGGATCCAGGCTGCTGCGTCCGGGGCGCCGGTGCGCCAGCCTCCTCCATCTCCGCACCACCTGCTCCCATGTACAGCACGCTCCCCGTCCCTACCTGCCACGCTCACAGTGAAGGAATTCTGCGATGAACATCACCGTCCACAAGGCTGAGCAGCGCCGGCCGCTGCCCGACGTCGCCTCCCTCGGGTTTGGCCGCTACTTCACCGATCACATGTTCATCATGGATTTCGATCGCCAACGTGGCTGGCACGATCAACGCATCGTACCTTACGGCCCGCTCTCGCTCGATCCGGCGGCCGCGGTGTTTCATTACGCCCAAGAGGCCTTCGAGGGCCTGAAGGCATGGCGCACGGACAACGGTCGCGTCCACCTGTTCCGGCCGGACAGGCACTGCCATCGCTTCCTCTCGACGACAGAGCGCCTGTGCATCCCGCCGGTCGCCCCCGATCTGCTGATGAACGCGCTCAGGAAGTTCATCAGCATCGAGCGCGACTGGGTCCCCTCGGCGCCCAGCGCGTCGCTCTATATCCGCCCCGCGATCATCGCGACCGAGCCGTTCCTCGGCGTGCGGCCGGCCGACACCTATCTCTTCTACCTGATCGCCTGCCCCGTCGGCGCATATTACGCGGAAGGCTTCGAGCCGGTGCGCATCTGGATCGAGGACGAGCTCGTGCGCGCGGCTGCCGGCGGCCTGGGCGCGGCCAAGACCGGGGCCAACTATGTCGCGAGCCTCTACGCGTCGGAGCGGGCGAAGAAGAACGGCTACTCGCAGGTGCTCTGGCTGGACGCCAAGGAGCACCGCTATTTCGAGGAGGTCGGGACGATGAACCTCTTCGTGCGGATCCGCGACACGCTCATCACGCCTCCGCTCGGGGGGAGCATCCTGGCCGGCGTGACACGCGAGTCGATCATCACGCTGCTCAAGGAGTGGGGCATCCCGGTCGAGGAGCGGCCGCTCGCGATCGATGAGGTGGTGGCCGCTCACGATCGAGGCGAGCTGCACGATGTGTTCGGGTGCGGGACGGGAGCCATCATTTCGCCGGTCGGAGAGCTCGGCTGGAAGGGGGGGCGCATGAGCATCAACGACGGGCGCGCCGGAGAGATCGCCAAGAAGCTCTTCGAGACGATCACGGCCATCCAGCGCGGCCGGATGCCTGACAAGCACGGCTGGCTCGTCGAGGTGCCCGAGGAGGCGTAGGCGAGGACATCGGGGGCGCCTACTGCCGCGCCACGAGCCGCTTGCCCTGCGCCCTCAGGTTCGACACCGCCTCGCCCACCCGCTGGGCGAGGGGCAGCCCCCGGGGCACCACGACGCCGCTCGGCCCGCCCACGCGGCCGAACGACCACGAGAGCACCGAGCCCTCGGCGTCCCAGGGGGCGAGCCGCTCGCGGCCCTCGGACGGCATGGCGCCGACGATCTCGCGACGCTCCAGGTCGAGCACGGCGAGCCGGTCGGCCGACGAGAGCAGCAGGGTCTTGCCGTCGGGCGCGGCGGCGATGTCCTCCCACTCGGCCCCTGTCACGCCGTCGAGCACCCGCTCGGCGACGCCGGCGCGGCGGACGACGACGACGCCCGTCGTGTCGGCGAAGGCGACGTCGCCCGGCAGGGGGCCGTCCGCGATCGCCGTCGCGCGCGGCGTGGCGTACCCGAGGACGCGCACCTCGCCGCGCGCCTCGTCGATGCGCGCCACCGCGCCCGAGCTGAACGCGAGGAGCAGCCCGGGCCCGACGTCGCCGCGCGCGGGGCTCGGGCGCGCCTCGTAGACGTAGCCGTCGGTCACCGCGATGGTGCGCGACGAGAGGTCGCGGAGCGACGTGGCGAGCAGGTTGCCGTCGAGCTCCTGCGTGAACAGCGTGCGGCAGGCCGCGTCGACGCCGAGCACGAACGCGGGCGCCCTCGGCACCACCTCGACGAGCTGGTCGGTCGCCGCGTCGAACAGCGCCCAGACGCCCTGGTCGCGGCGGTACGACAGGAGGCGGCCGTCGTCGCAGGCGCGCAGGAGATGACCGCGCCGCGCGGCGGTGCGGCGCCGCGAGGCCTCGCTGTACAGGCGCACCTCGGCGCCGAGCTGGACGGCGACAGCGCCGCCGCCGCGCAGCACGGCGGCGGCCGAGGCGCCCGCGTCGCGGAGCTCCGGTCCGCCCTGCGGATCGAGCCCCTCGAACCGGAGCAGGCGCTCGGCGGCGGGCGGGCCCGGGTTGAACAGGACGAGGTCGCGCGTGAGCACGCGGCGGTCGGGGAGCCGCCACGCGCCGAGGAGGACGTGCGGGCCGACGTCGCGCGCGGCGACGTC
>NZ_JEMA01001269.1 GCF_001589285.1 Sorangium cellulosum
CCTGGCCCCGCCCGGGGGCGAGCCGGGGGCGGCGGGCGGCAAGGGGCTGTCGGCGCAGCTCGAGAGCGCGGGGACCAAGGCGGCGAGCGCGGCGAGCGCGGCGCGGAGGAGGGCTCTTCGCACGGGGGGGCTCCGGTCGTTGTGCGGCGGGGCGAGCGTGAACGACGCAGGCCAGCCGGCGCTGGGGTTGGTCGATCGACACCCGGTCGGGCCGGAGGTTCCCGCGGCGAGGCGCGGTGTCGCCGGCGCTCAGGGAGGGAGCCTCTCCATGAAGCGCGTGACGTGCTGCGCGATCGCGACCGCCTGCTCCTCCACGGCGAAGTGCCCCGCGTCCAGCAGGTGGAGCTCTGCGCGGGGGACATCGCGGAGGTACGCCGTCGCGCCCGCGCGGATGAAGTCCGCGTCGTTGCGCCCCCAGACGATGAGGGTCGGCGGCTGGCGGGAGCGCAAGAACGCCTGCCATGACGGATAGGCGTCGATGTTCGTCTGGTAGTCCTGGAGGAGCTGAACCTGGATCTCGCGGTCCTCGGGGGTGGCGAGGAAGGCGAGGTCGTGGGTCCAGCTGTCCGGGCTCAACCGCTCCCGCCGATCGCCGGGCAGATCCCGGAGGTATTGCTGTTCCTTGATCGCCGCGGCGCTGACGATCTGGGCGACGGCGGCGGCGCCCTCCCGGGATCTGTCGTCGTGGGCGCGCCGGAGGAACGCCCGCAGCGCCTCGGGCAGACCGTCGAGGTACGCGTTGCCATTCTGCACGACGAGCCCGCGCAGCCTCTCGGGATGGGCCATGGCGACACGGAACCCGACCGGCGCGCCGAAGTCCTGCATGTAGAGCACGTACCGCGTGAGCCCGAGCGCCTCGGTGAAGCCGGTGATGTGGTCCGCGAGCAGGTCGAACGTATACGTGACCTCGTGAGGGCTCGGGTGATCGCTGAAGCCCGACCCCAGGTTGTCCGGTGCCACCACGCGGTACCGGCCTGACAGGAGAGGGATCAGCTCTCTGTAGCTGTGGGACGACGACGGATAGCCGTGGAGCAGGAGCAGCGCGGGGCGGTCGCGGCGCCCCGCCTCGCGGTAGAAGATCCGACGCCCGCGCACATCGACGGTGCGGTAAGCCGTCTTCTCCGGCCAGACCGCGTCGGGCACCGCCGCCGCGGCGCGGCCTCCCGTCGCCACGCCGCGCTCGCTGCTCGGCGCGGGCGACCTGCCGGCGCAGCCCGCGACGAGGACGACGAGCGCCAGCCGCGCCGCCGCCCGGCCGAGACGCGCCAGCCGCGGGCGCCTGCCAGCCGTCGAGCCCGCGAGGCCGGCCGTCGCCATGTCACGGCGCATGTCCACGTCGTTGCCCGACCGACCTCGCGAGCTCGCGCCGCCTGTCGCGCGCGACCCGGTGGCCAGCGCCGCCCGCGCCTCACCCCTTCGTCTCATTGTAACCTCCGTAAGTCCTGTTTGACGGTTATACGGCGAACATGCTAACCAGTCAACGCGGAGATCGATGGTTACAACCACGTCGCCTTTCCTCTGGCTCGGCAATCACCGGGCGCTCGATTTCCTCAACACCGAGCATTTGCACCGCGGCGACCGCGTGGACTTGCTCCCCGACCTGCGCGCGCTCGTCGCCTGGTCCGAGGAGGCGGGCTTCCTCGAAGGGGCGACCGCGGGCTGCGTCCTCGATCGCTGGGAGGGGTCGCGGGAGGGCGAGAGCGCTCTCGACCGAGCGCGGCAGCTCCGGAGCGCGCTGCGCGCGTTGTTGGAGCGGCCCCGCGCGCAGAGGGCGCATTGCCAGGGCGCCGTCGACGTGATCAACAGAGCCCTCCGCCTCGATACGGGGTACACCGAGATCGTGCGTGCGGGCTCCGGGTTCACGCGGCGGGCTCATGTGCAGATCGACGCGCCGGACCAGCTCCTCCGCCCTGTCGCCGAGGCTGCCGCCAACCTTCTCTGCGACGTGGACCCGGAGCTCGTGAAGCGCTGCGCGAACCCCGACTGCGTCCTCTACTTCCACGACGGTTCGAGGAACCACGCGCGGCGCTGGTGCAGCATGGATCTGTGCGGCAACCGGATGAAGGTGGCCGCCCATTACCTCCGCAACCGGAATGGCTAGGACAAGCCCCGCGCCGCGGACACACGCAAATCGAAGGAGGCCAGCCGTGTCGAGCAACGATGAACAAGACGATCCGCAGCAGATCCGCAAGCCGATCGCCGTCGAGAGCGTCCCCTGGGAAGAGTGGTCGGAGGGCTCGCGCTTCGGCAGCCGGTTCCGGCACCTGACCAGGGCGGTCATGGGCAAAGGCCATCACGTAGGCGTGCTGATGGAGGAGCTCTTGCCGGGAAAGCAATCCTCCCCCGCGCACTACCACCTGCTGGAGGAAGAGCACATCCTCATCCTCGAGGGTCGCGCCACGCTGCGGCTCGCCGAGGAGACGATAGAGATGTCGGCCGGAGACTACGTCTGCTTCCCGGCGCGCCAGAAGGCCGGCCACTGCCTCGTCAACACCAGCGACGCGCCCTGCCGCTTCCTCGTGATCGGCGAGAAGAAGCCAGATGATGTCTGCGTCTACACCGACTCGAACAAGATCCTCGTGGGCTCGGTCGACGAGATCTATGACAAGTCGCAGGTAAGAGCTTACTGGCACGGCGAAGAAACAGGCGGAGATCCCGCGTCTCCTTCGTCGTCCTCCTCTTCCTCTTCCTCTTGATGCTCCCCGCGGCCCTCCGCTGTCGCGAGGCGGGGCCCTTGGCCGGTCACCGCCGCGGTGGTACCAGAACATAAAGGACATGGACGGTCGGCCACACCCCGAAGATCCGGCGCGCACGGCGCTGCTGATCATCGACATGCAGAACGACTTCCTCGCGGAGGGGGGCGCGTTCTCGAAGCGGCACAGCGACCCGCGCCAGCTCGCGCAGAGCGTGGCCTGGCTGGCGCGCGCCGCGCGCGCGCAGGGGCGTATCGTGGTGTGGGTGACCGCGGCCTACGGCGAGATCGACGCGCCCCCGGACGCGCTCCGCGGGCAGACGCACACAGGCAGCGCGTGCTGCGCGCGCGGCACGTGGGGCGCCGAGCTGTTCCCCGCGCTCGTGCCCGTGCGCGCCGAGCGCGCCGAGCGCCCCGCCGGGACGGCGGAATGGCACGTCGAGAAGCGGTGGTATTCGGCCTTCCGCGACACCGATCTGCACGCTCGCCTGCAGGAGGCGGGCGTGACAGCCGTGGTCCTGTGCGGCGTCGCGACCAACGTGTGTGTCCTCGCCGCCGCCCGCGACGCGCGCCGGCTCGGCTATGACGTCGAGGTCCTCGAGGACGCGACAGCGGCGAGCACCGCGGGCAAGCACGCCACGGCGCTGCGCGAGATCGAGGCCCTGGGCGCCCGGCGCCGCCGCTGGGCCGATCTGCTCGCCGACGGATCCGGGCCAGTCCGCGTCGACGGCATCGGCGCGGGCGGCACATCGCTGTGGTGCGGCGCCCTCGACGAGGGCGCCGGCGCCTTCGCGTCGGTCGAGCGCGAGGTGGCATGGACCACGATGCGCCACCGCGGCGGGGCCGGGACCGGGCGTCTCGGTCTCCGCGATTCACGGGCGGCCGACGGCCGCGCGCAGCTCGTCGAGCGACGCTCGGAGCGCTGTGTCGCTCACGCGGATGCCCGTCGCGGCGGGCAGGATCTCGGCGAACATCCGCCCGGCCTCCTCGATGCCGCACACCTTGTGTGGGAACCGCTGGCGGGCGACGAAAGACAGCCCTGTCACGACGCTGCGCACCGCCGCCGCGCGGAGCGCTGATCCTTCGAGGACGACGGCGGAGCACCGGATGAACGCGCTCGCCTCCGCGAGGAACCTCGCGAGCGCCCTGCGCGCGGATGCCTGCGGCAGCGGGGCCGCGCCCTCGACGATGGTGAGCAGCCCTATGCCGCGCGGATGTTGCTTTGCGAACTCCGCGCACGCCTCGCTCACGCGGCGCACGTCGTCCTCGGCCGTCTCCTGGAGCCAGATGGTGCAGAAGATCTGGCGCCAGCTCGCGACGATGTAACCGGGGTGTCTGGCGATCATGCGCCAGGGTTCGAGAGGCGCGCTCGTGCCGGGGCCGGAGGGGGGTGCCTCCATGTCCATCGTCTCGTCCCCGATCCCATCCCGCGAGACGACGCGCCCGAGCCGTTCGTGCGCGTCGTCCTCGGCGTCCTGCGTCGCGAGCTTCTCCGCCCTCGTGGCGCGGGTCGCCGCGCTGACCGGGACGAGGAGCTCCTCCCGGAGGGCGAAGCCGTCGGGCAGGAGCGGTCGAATCGCGTCGAGCATCGCCGCCGCGGTGGCGAACCTCTCGGAGGTGTCGAGCCGGAGCGCGCCGTGCACAACGGCCGCCGCCTCGGGTGGGACCCAGGGCGCGAGCGCCTGGACCGAGATCGGCGCCTGCGAGCAGATCGCGACGATCAGATCGCCGAGGCCGGTGATGTGCTCGTGCGGGAGCCTCCCCGCGAGGGCGCGGTAGAGCACCATGCCGAGCGACCAGAGGTCGGCGCGGTAGTCGATGTCGGCGCAGCCTCGAGCCTGCTCCGGCGCCATGTAAAGCGGTGAGCCGAGGACCCCTCCGGAGCGGCTGAGGCCCGTGGTCGCGCCGACATGATCCGGCTCCTGCTTGATCTTGGCGATCCCGAGATCGAGGATCTTGACGACGATCTCGCCCTCCTCACGCCGGGCGAGGAAGAGGTTGGCCGGCTTGATGTCCCGATGGACGATGCGCGCCGCGTGGGCCTTCTGCAGGCCGCGGCAGACCTGCGCCGCGATGCGGAGGGCGGCGTCGGGCTCGAGGCTCCCGACCCTGTCGAGCAGGAGCTGGAGGTCCTCTCCTCGCAGGAGCTCCATCACGATGTAGGGCGCGTTCGTCTCCGGCTCCGTCCCTGCATCGAGCACCCGGACCATGTGATCGGTGTCGATCGCGCTCATGGCCTTCGCCTCGCGGTGGAAGCGCGCCAGGCTGCTCTTGAAGGGGAACTGGAGGGCCCCGTCCATGCATTTCAGCGCGACGTGCTCGCCGGTCTCGACGTGCTCGGCCTCGTAGACCGCGCCCATGCCGCCGCGCCCGAGCAAGCGGAGGATCCGGTACTTTCCGTCGTAGAGCTGCCCGATCAACGCATGAATATCGTAGAGGACGCTGGCGTGCGGAGGCAACCGCCCTCTGCCCTGCCCCAGGGCGCCGGCCGATCCACCTCGAGGCGGATCAACGCCCCTCCTCGGCATGGCGCCCGCGGCGCCGCGCTGCGCAGCAACGGGGCCGGGACGTCCCACTGGCGTTCAGGGGACACGCTGGCAGACAGCAGTCACGACGCCCCCCCGGCTCCGGGCGTGATGCCCAGGTGCCCGCCCTCCATCGATTCGCCGGTACGGCGGCGCCCGTTTCCGCTGCGGACGATCGCGGCAGCGCGCCCCCTCGCGCCGGCGCTGTGCCGCAGGGTGGAGCCGAGCGCAGGCGCTACCCCAGAGTCGTCCACACCGAAAAGTCACTTCCGCACGGACGCCAGCACCGCGCCCCATTTCCAATGACACGTCATCTCGAGTGACGCGCCGACCGCCGACAGCGGAGCGAGGCACGCAAGCGCATGCGTAGTTGCGCAACGTGCGGCCAGCATGGTCATGTTCTATCCGTCTCAATCGCTCGATGGATACAACGCCGGCGTGCGTCTCCGCGCTCCCGAGCGGAGCCCGCGAGCAGCAGGTCCCTCCGCGAAACTGCGGCGATATGCGCCTGTCACGGCGGTGCCCCCCGGGTCGCGCAGCCTCGGACCGCGCTGCGCGCTCCTTACCCCCCCTCGAGAACGGCGGATGGCACACGCCCTGCTTTGCAGGTGACCGGCCACAGCCGGGCATGCAGGGAGGCGCGAGGTCTCGCGCCGCTCCGGCCGGACGGTGGTCCACTGCGCAAGAGAAGTCACCCTTGCCGGTCCGAGGCGGTGGACAGTTGTTGAGCGCCCCGGGAAGCACCGGCGCGCGCAGCTTGTCGAGCAGATCGCGTGAACCGTTGCATCACCCTCGGTGATGCGCCCCTCAGGAGGTTTGTATGAAGAGCTATCGTTTCGGTGGGTTGGCGTGCATCGTGTTGGGCGCCTTCGGGTGCGGCGCGGCAGAGCGGCCCGGCGATCCGGAGGCGATGGACGGCGTGAGGCAAGCCCTGCACGACACGACCGCTGTGTTTGCGTACGTCGACATGATGTCGTACGAGCTCAAGTTCTACGAGCCCAGCCTCGACATGGAGGCGAGCGTGGATCTGCGCACGTTGCCGGGGTACGGCAGCGGTGTTCCGCTGCACGCGTACATCACCGAAGGCGGCCACAAGGTGTACGTGGGGTTCAACGGTGACGCGAGCAGCCCTACCGGCCTGGCGGTGATCCGCGTCAACGACATCTTCTGGCACGAGCACGCCGCCGACGTGGAGCTGGTCAAGAAGCTCATCCTCGACGACCCGGCTCACCCGCACGAGTTTCCCGCGGTCACGCAGGTCGACCCGCGGCAACCCTTTCAGCCGTGGACGGCGCAGCCGTTCACGCAGCTGCACGGGCCCGCCGAGCTGTTCAGCAAGCACCGCTTGTTCTGGACCGTCCTCACCGACGATCGCGTGGTCACCGTGAACACGAGCAACGACACCCTGCTGCCGACCCAGGAGTTCGGCGACGCCAGCCGCGCGCTCCACGGCATCAGCTTCAACGCCGCAGAGACGCGCGGCCTCGGCGCCGGTTACTTCTACGACAGGGGGTACTTGCCTGTCTTCAGTGTACAGGCCGACGGGACGCTCGCGAGCGATGGTGAGATCTGGCTGGGTACCCCCAAGTCTCACGCCGCCTTCGTGCACAACGTCGAGTGGCAGACGAACCGCTACGCGTTCGTGGGCACCATGCAGTTCGCTCGCACGTCCCTCACCCCGAGCAGCACGGAGATCCTGGGCCCGAGCGTCTGGTACGTCGACACCAAGGTGAGGATAGCCAAGCGCATCATCAAGCCGACCACGGACGTGAATGGGGCGGGCATCTTCCGCTCGGCTTCCTGGGTGGAGGTCGTCGGTGACAAGCTGTTCGTCGGAGAAGAGGACTCACTCGACGACTCCTTCGGAGACGACGGTTACGTGTCGGTCTTCGACGTCAAGGACCCGTGGCGCCCTCGCTTCATCAAGCGGCTGAAGCCGGGGGTCGAGCTGCCTGCCGACTTCGCGGTGGGGCACGCGCTGGCCCCGACGCCCGACGGCAAGAGCGTGATCCTCGAGAGCTACCCGTCTGGCTACGTGCTCCGCATCGGCACGGAGAGCCTGCTCGTGGAGCACGTCATCCACCACGACACCATGCATTCGATGCCTCACGGCGGCTCGATCGTCGGCATCGAGGAAGGGCACGACTCGGCGGCGCTCAGGACGTCCGCCTTCGGTCTCGACGAGTAGCGTTCAACGAAGCGCAGGCGAGCGCGAGCGCTCGTGCCCGCCTGCGCGCCCTCGCAGCAAGGCACCAGAGGACACCCGTCATGCACCAGACAAACGCGATCCTGGCACCCTATAGAAGGCCTCTCTCCGAGTGGGACGCCGCGAGCTGGATCCGCAGCAAGCCGATCCGCAGCGCCAGCTGCGAGGGCTTCGCGTTCCCGCCCGAGCTGGTCCCGCTGTCGCGCCATCCGCGCTTCGTCGACGACCGCGCGTCGACGGAGAGGCTGCTCGCGTACCGCCTGCTCACTCACCTGCAGTTCACGACGATGCTGGAGCTCGAGCACGTGAACGCGGTCTGCTCCAGGCTCGCGCGCGACTGCTACGCGCTGGAGCTGAGCCGCGAGCAGAAGAACGATGCTCTGCGCATCTACTGCGACGAGGGCGCCCACGCGCTCTTCGTCGAGCTGCTCAGCGTGTCGATCGAGAGCCGTCATGGCGTCGAGCGCGGCGCGCTGCCCCAGCCTCGCTTCCACGCCGTGCTCGAGCGGATCTTCGAGCGGCACGGCGGCGAGATCGCCCCGGAGATCTTGCACCTGTTCTTCGTGTCCGTCTCGGAGACCCTGGTCAGCAAGATCCTCCGCGAGATCCCGCGCCACCCGCAGGTCGCGCCGCTCGTCCGCGAGGTGATCGGCGACCACGCGCAGGACGAGGGGACGCACAGCGTCTACTTTCACTGGCTCTTTCCCCGAGCCTGGAGCCGCCTCGACCGACCGAAACAGGAGCTCGTCGGACGGCTCTTGCCCAGGTTCGTGGACGCGTTCCTGGCCCCCGATCTGGGCTGCGATGCGCGCGTCCTCGAGGCGCTCTCGTTCGACGAGCCGACGCGGGAGAAGATGCTGGAGGAGACATATCAACCCGGGCCCGTGCGGAGCGCCGTGCGTTCCGCCGCCCAGCCGACGCTGCGCATGTTCGAGGCGGCTGGCGTGTTCGAGACGGCGGCCGGCGCAGACGCCTTCGCCGAGTACGACCTTTACCTGGAGAATGCCCAGTGAAGACCGCAGTGGTGATCCGTCACGTTCACTTCGAGCACCTCGGCGCTCTCGAGCCGGCGCTGCGCGAGGCAGGCTATGGTGTCCGGTACCTCGAGGCGCCGACAGCGGCCTTCGAGCTGCACTCGCTGCCCGATCTGCTGGTCGTCCTCGGCGGCCCCATCTCGGTCAACGATACAGAGGATTACCCGTTCCTGGCGCGCGAGCTATCGCTCGTGCAGCGCCAGATCGAGCAGAAGCTGCCCCTGCTCGGGATTTGCCTGGGAGCGCAGCTGATCGCGCGTGCTCTCGGAGCTCGGGTCTTCCCGATGCGGGGCAAGGAGGTGGGGTGGTCGCCGCTCGCGCTGACCGAGGCGGGAGCGCGCCACGCGATCAGGCACCTGGCAGCGCCGGGGCTCGATGTCCTGCACTGGCACGGCGAGACGTTCGACCTGCCCGCGGGCGCGGCGCGCCTCGCCAGCACGCCGCTCTGCGAGAACCAGGCGTTCAGCGTGGGCGACCACGCGCTCGGCTTGCAGTTTCACCCGGAGGTCACGGCCGAGCAGCTCGAGAGCTGGTTCGTGGGCCACGTCGGCGAGCTGGCCAGCATCCCCGTCCAGGTCACCCGGCTGCGTGGGCAGAGCGCGCCGAGGGCCAAGCGTCTGGAAGAGCCGCTGCGCCGCTTCCTCAACGAGTGGTTGAGGGCTTCGGAGGAACCACGGGCAAGCGGCGCTTCGGATCTCCGGCGGCTGTCATGAACCTCGCGCGGTTCTCGGCCTGGAGCTCGGCGCTGCCGGCCTCATGATCGGCACATTGCGCGCGCAGCTCGGCGTCGCCGATCGCCGCGTCGAGCAGCTGGCAGTGGTGAGGCTTGGGCTCGCCCGGATGTGCGTTCGCGCGGAAGTTCGTGCAGCTCACGCACATCTGGGCGACCGGGATATACCCGCGCTCTTGCAGCGACGAGATGATGGTGAGCACGCCGCGCAGCATGGCGGCCTGATCCTCGTCGGAGAGGTCGTCCACCGCGTCCAGCAGGAACGAGGGCCATTGAGCGACAGCCAGCGCCTCGCTCTCGCCTTGCTTCGTGAGGGAGATCTTGATGGCTCGTCCATCGCTCAATGCCTGCGTCTTCTTGACCAGCCCCTTGGCCACCAGGGCGCGCACCGTTTCACTCGCGGTGGCGGGCGTCACGCTGAGCGCCTCGGCGATGTCGAGGAGGCGCAGCCCTTCACCCTTGTGGGTGCGCAGCGTCGTGAGCACCTGTCCCTGCGTCGGGGTGAGGCCTCGAGCGAACGCTTCGCTCCAGGCCTGCGCCCGCAGCGCGGATCCGAGTCGCTCGAGCCCAGCGATCAACTGGCTGTTCAGGTCCGCAGTGACGAGTTTGCCGCGACGGGTCAACGTCGCTTCATAGTCGACCAGTTTGAAGTTTAGTCAAGCGGCCGAGCTTCGCGCGCACGGCCTGGCAACGGCCATGCGTGCACATGTAGGCCAACATCTCCCTTCGCCTTACATCGATCGTACGGTTCGTCGTACCGAGGCAGAGCGTCGGGGAGGCGCGTCGGGTGATCGATCCGGTCGCCTGAGTCGCCAATCCCGGAGGATTCCTCAGGTTTGTGAGCACGCACGGGCAACCACTTTTATTATTGACTTTGTTCGTTTCATGAATCTAATTAGGAGTACTGAGCATCGCCTCAGCGAAGGAGGAAGGTCATGAGCAAGGCAGTTTTTTTCCATGCAGGGTGCCCGGTTTGCGTCTCCGCCGAACAGAATCTGGCCAACGCCATCGATCCGAAGCGCTATCAGATCGAGAGCGTTCACCTCGGTAAGGACAAGTCGCGGCTCGCGGAGGCGCGCGCGGCGGGCGTGAAGTCCGTTCCTGCGCTCGTGCTCGATGGCTCGGCGTACCACATCAATTTCGGAGCGGCCCTCAGCGACCTCGGCTGAGGACTGCACGGCCGGCGGGGCGATCTCGTCCCCGCCGGTCCTCCCCTTTTCAACGCTGGGAGTCGGTCATGTCGATGACGTCAACCTCTGCCGTTCCGGATGCTCAGGCGCCGATCTCGCGTCGGGCCGGCGTCCGACAGAAACGCTGGCGTTGTATCATTTGCGGCTTCGTCTACGACGAGAGGCTCGGCTTGCCTCACGAGGGCATCGCGCCGGGTACGGCGTGGGCTGATATCCCCGAGTCCTGGACCTGCCCGGATTGCGGAGTCCGCAAGGTGGACTTCTCGATGGTGGCGCTGCTGGAGTCAGGCTGATGTCCCCGGCCGCCCCTGACGGCGTGGTGATCGTCGGCGCAGGTCTCGCCGGCTATTCGGCGGCGCGCGCGCTCCGCTCGCTGGCCCCGGAGCTGTCCATCACGATCGTGACCGCGGACGACGGCGACTTCTATAGCAAGCCCACGCTGTCGGTCTCGGCCAGCCAGCGCGCCGGCGCGCCGGATCTGGTCCTGCGCAGCGCCGAGCAGATGAGGAAAGAGCTGGGTTGTCGCCTCATCACCCGCACGCGGGTGCACAGCCTGGATTGCGGCAAGCGCGTCCTCGTCGCCGGGGACGAGGCCATGCCGTATTCGAAGCTCGTGCTCGCGATCGGAGCCGTGCCGTGGACGCCGCCGGTGCCTGGGCTGGCGAGCAGCTCGAGCGTGCTGAGCGTCAATCACCTGGACGACTACCGTCGGCTCATTCAGCGGCTCTCCCGGAGCACGCGTGTCGCCATCCTGGGCGCCGGCTTCGTTGGCTGTGAGCTCGCCAACGATCTACAGCGGGGCGGACACGCCGTGACGTTGATCGACCGCGCGTCGGAGCCGCTGCCGAACCTGGTGTCGCCGCAGCTCGGGAAGAGGCTACGCGCGAGGCTGGAAGAGGCGGGGATCGTCTGCCGCTTCGGCGTGTCTCCCCTCAGCGTCGAGCCGCTCGGCGACGGCGTGTGGGTCGAGCTCGACGGTGAGCGTCCGCTCGCGGCCGACCTGGTGATCTGTGCCACCGGTCTGCGCGCCGGCGAGCTCGCGGAGAGCGCCGGGCTGAAGACGCAGCGGGGCGTGGTCGTCGACCGCTCGCTCCGCACGAGCGATGAGCATGTCTACGCGCTGGGCGACTGCGCCAGCCTCGCGCCGTACAACCTTCAATTCGTCGCGCCGATCCCGCACGCTGCCGCCGCGCTGGCGCGCTCGCTGCTCGGCGCGAGCGTCTCGCTGACGCTGCCGCCACTGGCGATCAGCGTCAAGACGCCGTGCTTCCCTGTTGTCAGCTCGGCCGGTCCGCGCGAGGCTGGGTTGACGTGGGAGGTCTCCGCGGACACCGAGGGCACGACGGAGCTGGCCTTCGACGCGGCCGGAGCGCTGCGGGCGTTCGCGCTGGGCGGCAGTCACGTGAAGGCCCGCGGCGAGTATCTCAGCAGGTTGCCGCCGCTCCTGGGGGCGGCGGCCTCGGAGGGAGCGTCATGACTCGATTGGCCGAGTGGAGTGTGAGCCGTTGGTTCAACAGCCGCGAACCCCTGACCCTGGCGGGGCTCCGCGGGAAGGTCGTGCTGATCCACGCCTTTCAGATGCTATGCCCGGGCTGCGTGGTGAAGGCCACTCCGCAAGCGCAGCGGGTGTTCGAGATATTCCGTGGCTCCAGGCTCCAGGTAGTCGGCCTGCACACCGTCTTCGAGCACCACGCGGCGATGAACGAGGGGGCGCTGGAAGCGTTCATTCACGAGTTCAAGGTGACCTTCCCGGTAGGCGTGGACCGACCGGGACGGGGCAGTCTTCCCGAGACGATGGAGCGTTACGCGCTGCGTGGCACTCCCAGCACGCTGCTGGTCGACGCCGAAGGGAACCTCCGGCGTCATCTGTTCGGCATCCACGACGACTTGTTGCTCGGGGCCGAGATCGGGGGCCTGCTCGCCGAGGCCGAGGTCGGGGCGTCCAGCGCGGCCACGGCCGGCGTCGCTCAGGGGAGCTGCGCGGTCGGCGACGGCTGCCGTCCGATCGTGGGCGAGTGATCTCCCATGTCGCAGGTCTATCCGCTCCACGGGCTCCTCGTCGGCAAGAAGGTCCCGCTAGGCCCTTCGGGCCAGCTCAGCGCGATCGCGAAGTCGCTTGTCTTCGAGCCGCTTCGATTGAGCGAGCGAGGGCTGGAGGGCGACGAGCAGGGCGACATGGTGCGCCACGGCGGCGTGGAGAAGGCGCTGCACCACGTTCCACTGCAGCACTACGGCTGCTGGGAGCAGCGGCTCGGCCTTCCCGCCAAGAGCCTCGCGGCGGGGGCGTTCGGCGAGAATATCTCCACGCGCGGCCTCGACGAAAGCAGCGTGTGCGTCGGTGACACATGGACGCTCGGCAGCGCGGTGATCCAGGTCTCGCAGGGGCGCCAGCCTTGCTGGAAGCTGAATCTCCGCTTCTCTCGGGCCGACATGGCTCGCTTGCTGCAAGAGAGCGGGTGGAGCGGCTGGTACTACCGGGTGCTCCAGCCGGGCGTCGTCGCGCCGCAGGACGAGCTCAAGCTCCTGCACCGCCCGCAGCCGGGCTGGCCCATCGCGAGGCTGTTGCGGGCCCTGCACCGCGACGGGCTGAACCACGCAGAGCTCGAGCGCATGGAGGCGCTGCCGGAGCTGGCGCCCTCATGGCGCGCCATCGCTCGTCGTCGCCTGGAGCTCGGCGCGGTCGAGGACTTCGCTCCGCGCTTGACGACGCCGAGCGGGCTCTAATTCCCCGCGCTCTCTTCCTTCCGCACCGGCGGCAGCGCCGGCATCCCGGCCCGCGGCCGATACCCCGGCTTCCGGTACGACAGGATCGGGATCGCCTCGTTCTTGTACGGCGCGACCTCCCCCGGCCTCGGGCACTGGTCCCGCACCCAGTAGACGTCGAACGCGAGGATCTCGTCCTCCTGCCGCCCGGTGCGCTCATGATACCTGAGCAGGTAGTCCTGGAGCCCGGGCCTGCGAAACGCCTTGTTCCGGTCGAGCCGGATCCGGTTGAAATAGTCCTGCCGGATCTGCCCGAGCCCGAGCCCCCGCGCGTCGGTGAGATCGAGATCCGGCGGCTGCCCCGTGAACGGGTCCACGTGGCGCCCGTCGATGGTGATCGCGTCGACGGTGATCGACCCGTCCTCGGTGATCGGGTTCGGGGCGAACATCCCCCACCCCTGGAGGAGGCGCGGATAGACGATCGTCGCCTGCACGAACTTCGGCTGGGTGTGCTTGAGGATCGCGGGCACGCTCTTGTTCTCGTTGATCGCCTGGCTCACCGCGCACAGCCCGAGGTACGCGACGAGCGCCTCCCGCGCGATCACCCGCCCGCGGGCGAGCTTCTCCGAGAGCGGCGACGGGCTCTCCGCCACCTCCCCCGCCCTCGCGCGCGCCCGCCGCGTCAGCCCGAAGAACCGGGCGATCGCGTCGCGCCGCCGCGACGCGATCCCGAGCAGCGCGCCGGGCGCGCCGAGCGTCAGCGCCCAGAGGAGCGGCCGCGCGAAGCGGCCCCCCGGGAGCGCCTGCAGGATCTCGCGCAGCGCCCCGGCGCCCTGGAACACCCGGCCATCCGACGGATCGCGCACGACGAAGAGCTCCGGCCGTGGCTCCCCTCCCCCGGCCTCCTCCGCCGCCCCGGCCGCCTCGCCGCGCGCCTCCTCGAACCGGAGCAGCTCGAGGCCGTCGAGCCGGACGAGGAAGCGCATGAGGGCGAACGCGAGGGGCGAGCTGCCGTCATAGACGACGACCCGGGGCGCCGCGCGGCGTCGGTACCACCGCTCGAGCGCGTCCCAGTGCTGCGCCGTCGGGAGCAGGAACGACCAGCCGATCATGAACCACGAGAAAGGGCCGAGGCGCATCATCACCCCGAACGAGCCGTGCAGGGCCCACATCCCGCCCATGGCGAGCGCGCGCGTGAAGCGGCGGCCATAGGGCGAGAGGATCCACGGCACGAGCATCGCCTCGAGCATGAGGACTCCCCAGGTCATCCCCTTCTTCGCCCAGAAGGGGATGTACTCCCGCGCGACGACAGCGAGCCCCGTCACCATGCGGTCGAGGTGCAGCACGTAGTGCACCGTGTCGCCGCGGCGCCAGATCTGGCCTGATTTGTTGACGACGTTGAAATAGTAGATGGTCGCCAGGTTCAGGATCGCGAGGAGCACGATCCCCGAGACGTACGGCTGGGTCGCCCACGCGGGGCGGCTCCGGTCCGCGAGGTCGGCGGCCGTGCGCTCCTTCCGCTCGCGGTACGAGCGGACAAGGGCGTCCACGGAGAAGCGCCTGCCGGTCGGCATGAACATGGCCCAGCAGGTGATGAGGTTCACGACGACATAGCCGCCGTTCTCGATCATGACGATCCGGTTGTCCCTGCTCGTCACGAGGACAAAGGAGAGGATCGAGAACAGCCGCGTATGCCAGCCGATGAAGAAGCAGAAGAAGCAGAAGAGCGAGAGCGCGAACGCGACGTGGACCTCTCCGATCGACGAGAACGCGTGATAGAGGCTGAAGTTGAATCCGCTGCTCGGGTGGAAGAGGTGATAGTGGTTGGTGAGCACCCCGTCGTTGCTGTAGATCCAGCGCGCCTCGGCCCAGTGGCGCAGGCAGTCGCTCACCAGCAGAAAGCCGAGCACGAGCCGGAACAGCCCGAGCGTGCGGACGTCGATGGTGCAGTAATGATCCCGGATCCAGCGCCCCAGGCGCCGTGAGCGGCTCTCGGCCGGCGGCCTCGGGGCTGCGGCCCTGGGCGGCGCGGGCGCGCTCCCCTCGGGCGCGCCCTCTCCGCCCGGCGCGCTCCCCTCGGGCGCGCCCTCTCCGCCCGACGCGTCGTCTGCACGCGCCGCGCTCTCCTCGGGCGCGCCCGCGTCCTCTCCACCCGGCGCGCCCTCCTCCGGCGCGCCGGCAGCCGCGGCGCTCGGGTCCTCGTCAGCCGCACGCATGCGAGCGCCTCAGTTCGGTTTGTTCGGTCGAAGGAGGCCTGGCGAGAGGGGCGGGACGCGGTCGCCGAGCCTCCCCGCGCCGCCGCGCGAGTGCGAGAACAGCTTCACCCGCTCGACGCCGCTCGGCGCAGGCTCGCCCGGCGCGGGGATCGGCGCGGAGACCCAGTACGCGTCGAAGCCCGAGAGCGACATCTCGCGCCCCCCCTCCTCCGCGAGCGGCCCGCCCTTCGCGAGGTAGTCGCGGAACGCCCGCTGGAAATCGCTCCACTCCGGCCGCCGGATGCGGTCGAGGTAGTCGGACCAGAGCTGGCCGAGCCTCGTCGCGGGCTGCCCCGCGGGCTGGAGCCGGGGCTCCTCCCCGGTCAGCGGATCGATCGGCTGCGACGCGCGCGTCTGGCCGTCGATCACCAGCAGCTCGTTGCTCCGCGGCGGCTCCGGCGCCATCACGTCCCACCGCGCCAGCATGCGCGGCCACGACGCCACGCCCGCGAGCACCGCCCCCTGCGGGATGGCGCCCGCCCCGGGCAGCGGGTTCTCCTTCGCCGTCTGCGCGAGCATCGCGGCGAGCACCACGAGCACCGCCACCTCTCGCAGCGACCCCAGCGCGAGCCGCGCCGCCCGCACCGCGGCCGCGGGCCGGTCCGGCGCGGCCCCCTCGTCGTCGCCGTCCGCGTGGCTCTCGTCGAACAGCGGGATCCCGCACGCCTGCTTGCCGAGCACCATGCTGATGTGGTGCCGGCGGGTCGCGACCACCTCGTAGAGCACGTCGAGCACGTGCGAGATCCCGGGCAGCTTGAGCGGCAACGCCAGCCAGCCGAACGGCAGCGCGAGCAGCCCCTCGGTCACCGCGCCCCCCTTCCGGTAGACGCGCCCGTTCCTGTCGATCGCCAGCACCGTCTGCTCGACCAGCTCCGCCGTGACCTCCTTCGGCATCGGCACGCGCTCCGTCGCGCCGGTCTGGTTGCGCACGTAGAGCTCGTCGAGCGCGCCGTTGCCCTGGAAGGCCACGTGCCCGCGCAGGTCGAGCCGCTTGATCAGCCGGCACAGCGTGAGACAGAGCCCGCAGTCGGCGTCGTACACGAGCGTCCGCGCCCGCCCCTCGTTCCAGGAGCGCTCGTACACGTCCCACAGCTCACCCGACAGCACGAGCGGCGCCGCCGCGGCGAGCGCCCACCCGAACAGCCCGAAATCGAAGAAGATCCCGAGGACGAGGCCGTGCACCACCATCAGCGCGGCGGCGAGCCCGCGCGTCCAGCGGAAGGCCGCGGGGACGAAGAGGAGCGCCGGGATCGCGAGCTGCATCGCCCAGGTCCCGTACGTGAGGCCGCGCAGGGTGCCGAGCGGCACGGCGTCGCGGAGCCAGGCGCCCGCGTCGCTCGCCCAGCGATCGACGTGGAGCGCATAGTAGAACGCCGAGCCGTCGCGCCACGCCGCGCCGCGCTGCTGGAGCGCCGTGCACAGGTAGATGAGCGCGAGCTGCAGCAGCACGGCCAGCGCGGCGAGCGAGGTCGGCGACCAGCCGGGCAGGCGCTCGGCCGCGATCTCGGAGTCCGCGGCCCTCGACCTGTCGTTCAGCTCGGTGTCGCGCTTCTCGTCCCGGAGCGCCAGCGAGGCGCGCAGGCTGTCGAGCGAGAAGCGGCCCCCGCACGGCAGGAAGGCGGTGAACGCGAGGATCGCGATCGCCGCGTAGTTGCCGGCGTTCTCGAGCAGGATGTTCCTCGACGTCAGGCTCACGAGCACCACGAGCGCCAGGACGTGGAACACGCGCGTCCGGTAGCCGATGAGGAACAGGGCGTAGACGAGGAGCGCGAGCGCGAAGGCGAAGTGGGCCTCTCCCACCGTCGAGAAGGCGTGGAACAGGCTGAAGACCTGCTGCTTGCCGCGGAGGTTGAAGAGGTGGTTGTGGTTCGGGAGGACGCCCTCGTTCGAGTAGAAGTCCCGCACCCATCGCCACCGCGCGAAGAGGTCGGCGATAAGGACGAGCCCGAAGGTGATACGAAAAAGCCCGAGCGAACGGGCGTCGATCCGCAAGAAGTGATCGCGAAGTGATTTCACGGAGAGTCCTCGACCCGGAATCCGTAGTCCGATGCGTGCTCGAGCGCGGGGACGCTCGGCTGGCGCAGGAGCAGGGAGCGCACTGTCCAGAGATCGCCGAACACGCGGTAGCGCAGCGCGGTCTGGTCGAGGTAATCGACGCCCGCGGAGCCGCCGGTGCCCGTGCGGCGGCCGATCACCCGCTCGACCATCCGCGCGTGGCGCTGCCGCCAGATGAGCATGGCCTGCTCCATCTCCAGGATGCGGTCGAGCACCTCGCGCGGCCACGCGAGCCTGGGCAGCTCGCGGTAGCTCTCGATGAAGACGATCGCCGCGCGGATCGCCCGGCGCTTCTCGCGCGTGGGCCCGTCGGCGTCGGGGTCGTCCTCGGCGAGGAGGAACGCCTCGGCGTTCGCGTTATCCGCCTCGTAGCGCGCGCGGAGCCGCTCGACGTCCGCCGGGGTGAGCGCCTTGCCGATCGCGATCTGCACCCGGCGCTCGTTCTCCTCGCGCATCGAGCGCATGTAGTTGCGCAGGAAGCCCAGGACCGCGCCCGGATCGCTCGACCCGTCGATCGGCGTCCGCGAGAGCCACTCGTAGAGGTAGTGCTTGAGGCTCGGCCCGCTCGCGAGCCGCGCCTCGAGCCGCCGCGTCGCCGACGACGGCGAGCCGTCCGCTGTCTTGAGCGCCTCCTTGTAGCTCCCCTCGCGGCCGAGCGGGATCCGCGCCGCGTCGTCGAGGCCGAGGAGGACCTCGATCTCGCGGAGCTGCGCCGACTGGAAGCCGCTCGCGGGGATCAGGCGATCCCGAAAATCGAGGTAATCACGGGTGGTTAGCGTCTCCATCACCCGGAAGTGCTGGATCGCCTGCTCGAAGATGGTGACGACCCGCCGGAACGAGCGCGCGGCCGAGGCGAGCTTCTGATCGGGCACGGGGTTCTGGCGGAAGAGCTCGCGCGCCGAGGTGAGCTCGCGGAGGATGAGCTTGAACCAGAGCTCGTAGATCTGGTGGACGACGATGAACAGGGCCTCGTCGTTGCCGACCTTCTGCTCGTCGTCGTCGAACCCGCCCTGGAGCGCGAGCAGCTCCTCGACGTGGATGTAATCCCAGTAGTTCATGTCGTTGGCGATCGCGGGACCTCTGCCCGGGGGTGGACCGCGCCGCTTGCCCGCTGCGGGCGCTGCGCCGGCTCCCGCGAGCAGCGCGGGGAGTCTACTTCCCGCCCCCCAGGAAACGGAAGCGCGCCGGCGCCGTTCGCAAGGAAAGCGCGCCCGGTCCGGGAAGCGGTTTCATCCGACGGGCGCGCCTTCCAGAGCGCGCGGCGCGCGCCGGGCAGCGTGGCGCGCGCCGCACGGCGGAACGCGCGCTCACGGCGGAACGCGCGCGCCTCGGGACGCGCGCTCACGGCGGGCTCGCCGCGCCGGGCGGCGGCTCGACAGGCGTGCGCCGCACGCCGTCGGGGCCCATGTCGAAGGGCGGCGCGTAGCTCTTGAGCACGGCCTTCTCGTGGCTCGCGCCGCTTTCGGCCTCGATCGCCACCACGCCGACGTCGGGGCAGAACGTCGACACGTAGCGCGCGGGGCTGTCGCCGAGGCGCTCCTCCACGGTCTGCACGCACCCGGTGAACCGGCCCGCGGGCACCTCGACGGCGGCGTCGACGGCGGTGATGCGGGCGCGGCCGCCGTGCTCGCCGGTCCACGTCGTGCCGGGCGCGATCGGCGCCTTCAGCACGAAGACGCCCGCGTCGCTGCGGAGGACGCCCTCGGCCGTGAACTCGAAGCGCTTCACGCCCGAGGGGAACCTGAGCTCGCCGCGGCGCTCGTCGGCGCGGTGCACGCGCGCGACGAGCATGCCCTGCTCGCCGCCGTCGCTCAGGGTCACGTAGTGGTAGACGTGCCCGTCGATGAGCGGGAAGTAACGCTCGGCCTGCGTGCCCGAGGAGGCGCCCTCCTGACCGTCGGGCGCCGCGTTCCACGCCGTGGGCTGCGCCGCGCCGGGGGCGCCGCCGCAGCCGAGCAGCGCGAGCGCGAGCGCGGCGAGCGGCCGCGCGAGGGGGCGGCCCGGAGGACGTGCGCGCTCGACGCTCACCGCGCTGCCTCCTCGGTCGTCACGGGCGGGGTCGTCACGGAGACATGTGGCTGTGGGACCAGTACCAGAGCGACAGGAACGCGAGCAGCGCCGCGGCCGCGACGAGCAGGGCGACGGCGAGCGGGTCGGGCTCGATCCGGCGCAGCAGCGCCCGCGCGGCGCGGCGGACCTCAGCGCGATCGGCCTCGGTGCGATCGGCCTCGGTGCGATCGGCCTCGGTGCGATCGGCCTCCTGCGCGTCGAGAGGCCGGTAGGGGTGCCTCTCCGCCGGAGCCGCGCCGCGGAGCTCGTCGGGATCGGCCTTGCTCAGGAGCCGCTTCGCGCCGGCCCGGACGAGCGCGTAGTCGCCGCGCTCGAACGCCTGCTCGAGCCGCGCGAGCTCGGGATCGCGCGGCAGGCCCGGCGCGCCGTCGCCCTGGACCGACGCGGCTTCCCCATCGCGCCGCTTCGCGCGCTTCTTCGTGCGGCGCGGCGCCTCGGCGTCTCCCTGCGCCCTGTCCGTCACGTGCAGCTCCCGGTGGTGATGAAGGCCATGGCGCGAACCCCTGCGGCGGATCCTCGAGACGGCGCAGGCTACCTCGATCCAGGGCCCACGTGCCCCCAAAACGCCTGCAAAACCCGGGATCGGCCGGCGCGCCGGGGTGCCGGCCTACGGCAGCCGGTCCCGCTGCCGGTCGACGTCGGCCGGCTCGGGGCGGTCTCGCCAGGGCACCGCCGCCTCGCCCTCGCCGCTCACCACGCAGCGGAGCGCCTCGCAGGCGGCCCGGTAGTACGCCTTGCGGCCGCAGCCCACGGCCTTGAACTGGCCGCCGATCTGCTCCTCGACGCGGACGTCCTTGTCCGGGCAGTCGAGATCGGAGACAGCGCGCGACCGGACCATCGGCATCGCGTTCGACGGCACGTTGGCGATGCTGCACGCCGGCGAGAGCGCGCCGACGACGAGGGCGGCCAGGGGGACGAGGGCGGCGAGCGGAGAGGGGCGCACGGCGTGAGCGTAGTGCACCGATCCGCTCGAAAGCGCGAGAAATGCGCCGGCGGTGGAACCGAGGGGAGCCTGTGCGCCAGAGCACTGCGCCCCGGCCCCTGGACCCCGTCGCCGCGCCGCCCTGCGCTTCGCTGCCCTGCCGGCGCCGGCTCAGAACTGGAAGTACACGAACGGCACGGCGGTCGCGCTCGCGGCCTCGTGGAGCCCGACGGCGACGAGGAACAGCAGCGCGCCCTGCAGCGGCGCCGGCGCCGCGATGAACGACGCGCGGGCGCGCTCGTAGAGGCGCTCCGGCACGTAGTGGGACAGGAGCGCGACCCCGAGGAGCGCGACAAGCACGGGCGGGAGGTTCGGGTGGAACGTCGTGAGCGTGCCGATCTGCCGCAGGATGAGCACGGCCTGCGAGAAGGTCGGCACGCGGAAGAAGATCCACGCGAAGCAGACGTAGTGGAACGTCAGCAGCACGCAGAGCGCGTGGAGGGGGAACCGCAGGAGGGAGGAGGAGGCCGGCGCGCGCCCCGCCACCTCGCCCGCGCCCTCGGCGCCCGGCCGGCGGCGCCTGATCGCGCGCTGGAAGGCGCGCGTCACGGCGAGGCCGAGGCCGTGGAGGAAGCCCCAGAAGACGAAGTTCCACGACGCCCCGTGCCAGAGGCCGCCGAGCAGCATCGTGATCATCAGGTTGCGGTACGTCGCCAGCTCGGAGCCGCGGTTGCCGCCGAGCGGGATGTACAGGTAGTCGCGCAGCCACGTGGACAGCGAGATGTGCCAGCGGCGCCAGAAGTCGGCGAGGTTCCGGGCCTTGTAGGGCGCGTCGAAGTTCTTCGGGAACCGCACGCCGAGCAGGAGCGCCGAGCCGATCGCGATGTCGGTGTAGCCCGAGAAGTCGCAGTAGATCTGCGCGGCGTAGCCGTAGACACCCGCGAGCACCTCCAGGGCCGAGTAGTTCTCCGGGCGCTCGAAGACGCGGTCGACGAGGTTGAGCGCGAGCTGATCGGAGAGGACGACCTTCTTCACGAGGCCGATCGCGACGAGGAACATCCCCTCGCCGCCCTGCTCGCGGGTGAGGCTCGGGGCGCGCTCGAACTGCGGGAGCAGGTCGCGCGGGCGGACGATGGGGCCGGCGACGAGGTGCGGGAAGAAGGCGACGAAGAGCAGGTAGCGGAGGTAGCTCTTGTGGGGCCGCAGCTCGCCCCGGTAGACGTCGATGACGTAGCTCATCGACTCGAACGTGAAGAACGAGATGCCGACAGGCGGCAGCAGCACCCGGAACGCGGTGCTCACGGTCGCCGGCTCGCCCGTGAGCAGGGCGCGGAGCGCCGCGGCGTTCTCGATCGCGAAGTTCCAGTACTTGAAGAACCCCAGGAACCCGAGGTTCAGCGCCACGGTGGCGATGAGCATCGCGCGCCGCGCCCGCGGCCTCGCCTCGCGGGCGATCGCGCGCGCGAGCAGGAAGTCGACGGTGGACGAGGCGAAGATGAGCGGCAGGTAGCGCCAGTCCCAGGCCGCGTAGAACCCGTAGCTCACGAGCAGCAGGAACACGAGGCGCGCGCGGTTCGCCGACGTCCGCGCGAACCGCGCGAGCGCCCACGATCCGACGAAGACGGCGGCGAAGAACTCGGCGTAGCGAAGGGTGTTGAAGAGCACGACCGGTCGGAGCCCGGGCCAGGCCGCCGCGGGGGGCGCGGCGCGCCGCAGGGCCGGGCGCTGTGGGCTGTGGAGCCGCGGAACCGCGGATCCGTGGAACCGCAGCGCCGCGGGACGTTGGTACGGTGGACGGGCCCCCCGGGGCGGCGGGGGCCGCCCGGGCGGTGGGCGCCCTCTACCACGGCGCGCGCCGCGCGGTCGCGCTTGCGGCGCGGCGCCCTGTTGAACAGCGCCCGGCGTCGTGCCAAGGATGGAATCTGATGCTGGGTCGCCTGATCCTCGGGATTGTGAAGGGGCTCATCGTGGGGGGCTTGCTGGGGTTCGGGCTGGCGAAGCTCGGCTACGGCGCGCCCATCGCGATCGTCGCCTACCTGGCCGCGGCGCTCGCCGGGGTGCTGGTCGGGCTCATCGCGGGAAAGCCCATCTGGGCGAAGGACGCAAAGATCGAGGCGGGCATGAAGGCCTTCGCCGGGGCGCTGCTCGGCGCCGGCCTGATGTACGCCGCGCGCCGGTGGCTGACCTTCCCGGTGCCGGTGCCGCTCGGCGAGCTCGGCGGCGCGAACCTGTCGCTCGGCGAGGCCGCGGGGAGCGCCGGGACGTTCGGCGGCCTCGCGATCACGTCGCTCGCCGCGGTGGCCGCCCTGCTGGGCGGCTTCTACGAGGCCGACAACGACCCGTCGGACGAGGCGGCGCCGGGCGCGACGCCGGAGGCGAAGGCCGCGGCGGGGGGCAACAAGCGCATCGCCGCCTCGCCCGCGGCCGACGATCTCGAGGACGACCTCGAGAGCGAGCCCGAGAAGAAGCGCTCCAAGAAGTAGCCCGTGCCGGTCGCGCGGGCGCTCCTCTACGCGGCATCGGCCGGCGCGCTCGCGCTGGTCGCGCGCTCGCTGCTCGTCGCGCCGGTGCCGTTCGCCGTGGCCGGCGCGGCGCTCGTCGGGTACGTCGCGCTCGTCCTGTGCGGGGTCTTCTTCCTCGGGCTCGGCGTGTTCGTGGACGTGGTGAAGCGCGGCCCGCCCGGCGCGCGCGGCGTCGCGCTGACGTTCGACGACGGGCCGAGCCCGGAGCACACGCCGCGGGTGCTCGCGCTCCTCGACGAGGCGGGCGTGAAGGCGACGTTCTTCGTCATCGGCCGCAAGGCCGAGGCGCACCCCGAGCTCGTCCGCGAGATCGCGGCGCGGGGCCACGCGGTCGGGCTGCACAGCCACGAGCACGACCGGCTGTTCTCGCTCCGCTCGGCCCGCCGCGTCGAGCGCGACCTCCGGCGCAACCTCGACGTCATCGAGCGGATCACAGGCGACCGCCCTGCCCTGTTCAGGCCGCCCGTCGGCCACACAAGCCCGCGCATCGCCCGCGTCGTCGACGCGCTCGACCTCGACGTAATCGGCTGGTCGGCGCGGGGGTTCGACGGGCTGGCCGGGGCGAGCCCCGAGCGGGTGGCGGCCCGGATCATCCCGGGGCTCCGCGACGGGGCCATCGTGCTGCTCCACGATGCGGCCGAGCGCGACGACCACGCGCCCGCGGGGGTGGCGGCGCTCCCGCGCATCCTCGCGGCGATGAGCCAGCGCAACCTGGCCGGGGTGCGCGTCGACGCGTGGCTCGACGAAGGCGCCCGGGACGACGCCCTGGCCTAGACCATTTCTCTCAGGTGGCGCTACGCTCCGTCCGATGGCTGCGCCGGTGAGTCTGACGATGTTCGCGCATATCGCGGCGAGGCCGGAGGACGAGCTCGACCTCGCCGAGGCGGCGCTCCTCATCGACGACGCCGCGTACCCGGGCCTCGACATCCCGCACTACCTCGGCGTGCTCGACCGCCTCGGCGGCGAGGCGCGCCGCGCGATCGAGCGGCCGCAGCGCGCGCCGGAGGCGACGCCGGGCAGCGGCCCGATCGAGGCGCTGCTGCGCTGGTTCTACGGGGATCTCGGGTTCCACGGGAACACGGGGGACTACTACGACCCGAAGAACAGCTACCTGCACGAGGTGCTCGATCGCCGGACGGGCATTCCCATCACGCTGGCGGTGGCGCTCCTCGAGGTGTGCTGGCGGGCCGGCATGGACGCGCAGGGCGTGTCGTTCCCGGGTCATTTCCTGGTGAGGACGCCGGTCCGCGGCGGCGTGCTGCTCATCGATCCGTTCGAGGGCCGCCTGCTCGGCCGGGACGACCTGCGCGCGCTGCACACCCGCGCCACGGGGGCCACGCGCGATCCGGACCCGCGGCTGCTGGTGCCGGCGCAGAAGCGGCAGATCCTGGTGCGCATGCTGAACAACCTGCGCTCGATCTACTCGAGCCGCTCGGACGCGGCGAAGCTGCGCAGCGTTCTCGAGCGGATGCAGGTGCTCGCGCCGTCCGACGAGCTGCGCAAGGAGCTCGACCAGCTCGGCGGCGAGCGGCCGTGGCCGTCGTCGGGTCGCGTGGTGAACTGACGCTGGACCGACGTGGGCTGACGGCGGCTCGCGCCCTGCGCGCGATCGGATACCAGGTCTCTCCCGACGCATCACCGCCCTCGCCCCCCCGCCGCCGGCAGCCTCACAACGAACCGCGCCCCGCCGCCGTCGCCCCGCTCGATCCCGATCGAGCCGCCCGCCGCCTCGACGAGCCCCCGGCACACAGCGAGCCCGAGCCCCGTCCCCCCGCCGACCTCCTTGGTCGTGATGAACGGCTCGAACAGCGTCTCGCGGACCGCCTCCGCGATCCCCGGCCCGTTGTCCTCGACCTCGATCCGCGCGCCCCCGTCCGCGCCCCGCGACGCGCGCACCCGGACGCGCCCGCCGGGGCGCGGCACCGCGTCGGCCGCGTTCAGGAGCAGGTTCAGCAGCACCTGCACGAGGCGCCCGTGCGACAGCGGCACGGGCGGCACGTCGGGCGCGAGGTCCCGCGCGAGCTCGACCCCGCGGAACTCCTTCTGCGGCGCCACCAGCGACAGCACGTCCTCGAGCGCGTCCGCCACCGAGCCGGAGGGCGCGTCCCCCGCCTCACCCGCGCCGGGCGCCGCCGGCCGCGCGAAGTCGAGCAGGTCGCGCAGGATCTTGTGGATGCGCTCCGTCTCCCGCTTCATCCGCTCGACGAAGTCGCGCTCCTCCGCCGGCGCGAGGCCCCCCGCGAGCAGCAGCTCCTGGAGGCCGAGGATCGCCGCGATCGGGTTGCCGATCTCGTGCGCCAGCCCCGCCGCGAGCCGCCCCACCGAGGCGAGCCGCTCCGACCGGACCAGCCGCTCCTGCGCGCTCTTCAGGTCCGCCGCGTAGCGCTCGACCTCCGCGATCTTCGCCCGCAGCGACTCCTCGTCGGCGCGGAGGCGGCTCGTCATGTGCGCGAGGCTCGCCCCGAGCTCCGCGAGCTCCCGCGCGCCCGCCTGCGGCGCCTCGAGGTCGCGCGCGCCGCCGGCCACGCGCCCCGCGGCCCGCGACAGCGCGTCGATCGGCCGCACCACGAGGCGCGTCATCGCGATGTACGCGAACACGAGCAGCCCGAGCGCCACCACCCCCGTGTAGAGCGCGACGATCCGGACGAGCGGCGCGGCGGGCACTGTCGACGGGTCCGTCGGCACCAGCACCGCGACCGAGCCCGCCGGCGCCGCGCCCGCGGCCCCCCGTCCGCTGCCCCCGCCCGCTGCGCCCTCGCGCGCGCGCTCCGGCACGACCACCAGGAGCGCGCCCCCGTGCGCCGTGCGCACCGCCCGCAGCACCTCCGCGCCCGCCTCCACCGAGGCCGGCAGCGCGGCCGCGATCTCCGGCTCCCCGGCGCGATCCGCGAGCGCGCCCGCCGCGTCGTAGACCCCGATCGCCGACGCCCCGTCCGGCCCGAGCTGCGCCTCGAGCAGCTGCGACAGCTCCGGCGCGGACCGGCTCGCCCGCGCCGCGGCGACGTGCCCGGCGATGGCCCGACCGATCGCGCGGGCGCTCGACGCGCGCACGCCGCCCATCGTGGCCTGCGTGAGGCTCGCGACAGCGAAGAAGAGCGGCACGAACGCCAGCACGAGCAGCACGCCGAGCGCGAGCAAGAGCTGAAGCCGGATTCCGAGCCGCACGGTGTCGTTGCCCCTCCGCGCCATCCTCGCCCATGTCGCGCCCGATCGCACCGGCGGGCGCAACGCGGGCTCGACGCGCGCTCGCGCTCAGCCGTCGTGCCGCGGGCGCCGGCAGGCCCGGGGGCGCGCCGCGGCGAACATGCTAGCCTGGCACGTGGGTTGTCCGGCGGGTGACCTCCAGGGCCGATTGATCGACGCGCATCGGGAGCCGTCGGACGTAGGCCGGCAGAGCCTGGCCCCCTCCGAGGACGAGCGGGGCGCGCCGGCTGATCCGGAGGACGATGGCGCGCGGGCGCTCCTCCTCGCGGTGGACGTGCTGCTCTGGGAGATGCGGGGCGACGCGCTCGAGCTGTCGTCGGTGCGCGCGCCGGCGAGGGAGCTGTTCGGGCACGCCGCCGAGCGCTGGGCGGCGGACGACGGGCTGTTCTGGAGGCAGCAGCACCCGGAAGACCGGCCGCGGCTGCTCGCGCTCGTGCGCAAGGTCCTCGCGGAGGGGGCGACCGAGCGGATCGAGCACCGCTTCCTCGCCGCGGATGGCCGCCCTGTGTGGCTGAGCAGCGAGCTCGCCCGCCGCAGGGACCAGGCGGGCAGGGCGCCCGCGATCCTCGGCGTCTCCACGGACGTGACGCGGGCGAGGGCCGCCGAGGACGCGCTCCGCGAGGCAGAAGAGCGGATGCAGGCGCTGCTCGAGTCGACCGAGCAGGGCATCTACGGGCTCGATCGCGCGGGGCGATGCACCTTCGCCAACCCGGCCTGCGTGCGGCTGCTCGGCTACCAGAGCGAGGCGGAGCTCGTCGGGCGCAACATGCACCAGCTCGTCCACCACACGCGCCCGAGCGGCGCGGCGCTGCCCGAGTCCGAGTGCCGTATCTGCGGCACGCTCCGGAACGGGGAGCCCGCGCACCTCGACGGCGAGCTGCTCTTCCGCGCGGACGGGACGGGCCTCGCCGTCGAGTACTGGTCCCGCTCCATCCGCCGGCAAGGCGAGGTCGTCGGCGCCATCGTCACGTTCGTCGACATCACGGAGCGGAAGCGGAGCGAAGAGCTCCTCGAGGTGCAGGCGCTCATGAGCGCGCTCCGGGCGGAGGTGAGCGCGGCGCTGGCCCGCTCCGGGACGATGTCGGAGCTCTTGCAGGGCTGCGCCGAGGCGATCCGGGGGCACCTCGACGCCGCGTTCGCGCGCATCTGGCTGCTCGACGACCTCCACCAGGTGCTCGAGCTCCACGCCAGCGCGGGGATGTACACGCACCTCGACGGGCCTCACAGCCACATCCCCGTCGGCAGCTACAAGATCGGCCGCATCGCGAAGGAGCGCCGGCCGCACCTGACGAACGACGTCCTGAACGACCCGCAGGTGAGCGAGAAGGCGTGGGCGCGGCGCGAGGGCATGGTGTCCTTCGCCGGGTATCCCCTGCTCGTCGAGGACCGGCTCATCGGCGTCGTCGCGATGTTCGCGCGGAGGCCCCTGCACGAGCACGTGCTCGACGCGCTGGGGACGATCGCCGACACTGTCGCGCAGGGGATCGAGCGCAAGCGCGCCGAGGACGCGCTCCAGCGGAGCGAGGGCAGGCGCGCGGCCGAGCACGCGGTGCTGCGGCGCCTCATCGAGCAGAGCGGCGACGGGATCGTCATGGTGGACGAGCACGGCGTCGTCCGCCTGATGAACCCGGAGGCCGAGCGGCAGCTCGGGCCGGCCGCGGAGCGCACGATCGACGCGTGGGCCAGCACGGCGGGCTTCTTCACGCCGGAGGGCGCCCCGATGCCGGCCGCGCAGACGCCGCTCCACCGCGCCCTGCACGGGGAGAAGGTGGAGAGCGCCCGCTGGCAGGTCCGGCGTCCTGACGGCTCGCTGCGCGTCCTGTCGGCGAGCGCCTCGCCCCTGCGCCGCGCGGACGGCGCGCCCGCCGGCGCCGTGATGAACACGCGCGACGAGACCGAGCGGCTCCGGCTGGAGCAGGAGCGCGAGCGGCTGCTCCAGAGCCTCCAGGAGGCGGTCCAGGTGCGCGACGAGTTCCTCTCCATCGCGTCGCACGAGCTCAAGACGCCGCTCACGGCGCTCGTGCTGCAGGTGGAGAGCCTGCGCCGGGCGATCCGGCGCGGGCAGGCCCCCCAGGGCGTGCCGCGGCTCGACGCCAAGCTCTCGACCATCCACCGGAGCGTCTTCCGGCTGAGCGATCTCGTGAACGATCTGCTCGACGTCTCGCGGATCTCCGCGCAGGGCCTGCCGCTGCACGTCGAGGACTTCGACCTCGTCGCGCTGCTCCGCGAGGGCGTCGAGCGGTTCCAGGAGGCGCAGGCGCAGGGCTCGCCGATCCGGCTGCTCGGGAGCCCGGAGGTCCTCGTGCGCTGGGATCGCTCCCGCATGGAGCAGGTGGTCACGAACCTCCTGTCGAACGCCGTGAAGTACGGCGCCGGCGCCCCGATCGACGTGCGCGTCGAGGCCGACGCGGAGCGGGTCCGGTTCGCCGTGCAGGACCGCGGCATCGGCATCGCGCCGGGCGACCAGGCGCGCATCTTCGAGCGGTTCCAGCGCGCGGCGTCGGTGATGCACTACGGCGGGTTCGGCCTGGGCCTCTGGATCGTGCGGCTCATCGTGGAGCAGCACGGCGGCGCCGTGCGGGTGGAGAGCGCGCCCGGGAGCGGCGCGACCTTCTCGGTCGATCTGCCCCGCGTCATCGCCGGGGCCGGCGCCCCGGCGGAGGGCGAGCCGCCGCGGGGGCCCGCGCCGCCGGGGTAGGCCGATCCCCGTGGCGCCGCGGCGTCACGGGCCGGCCGTCAGCGTGCTGTGCTTGCGGCCGTAGCCGAAGTAGATCGCGAGCCCGAGGAGGAGCCAGGCGGCCAGGCGCAGCCAGTTCTCGGTGGGCAGCGAGAACATGAGGAGGAGGCAGATCGCGATCCCGAGGATCGGGGTGAGCGGGTAGAGCGGCACCCGGAACGGGCGCGGCGCGTCCGGCGCCGTCCGGCGCATGATCAGGACCGCGGCGCAGACGAACAGGAACGCAAGGAGCGTCCCGATGTTGACGAGCTCCGCCAGGATCCGCAGCGGGAGGAACGCCGAGAGGGCGGCGACAACGAACCCGGTGAGGAACGTGGACTTCCACGGCGTCCTGAAGACCGGGTGCACCGATCCGAAGAAGCTCCTGGGCAGGAGCCCGTCGCGGGCGATGGCGAGCAGCACGCGCGGCTGGCTGAGCATGAGCACGAGCAGCACGGAGGTGATCCCGGCGATCGCCCCGAGGGAGATGATGAACTGCGCCCACGGGAGGCCGACGCGCGCGAAGGCGTCGGAGACCGGCGCGTCGATGCTCAGCTCGGTGTAGGGCACCATGCCCGTCAGGATCGCCGCGACGGCGACGTAGAGGACGGTGCAGATGACGAGCGAGGCCACGATGCCGATGGGCAGATCGCGCTGCGGGCACTTCGACTCCTCGGCGTGGGTCGAGACCGCATCGAACCCGATGTACGCGAAGAAGATGGTCGCGGCGCCGGCGAGCATCCCGAGCGGCTCTCCCCCTTTGCCTACCTCGCCGAAGATCGTGTGACCGAAGAAGCTGAGCCCCCCGTACCCGAACGGCGCGAACGGCCGCCAGTTGTCCGGGTTGACGTAGAACGCGCCGACGACGAGGACGAAGAGCACGACCGCGAGCTTGAGCACCACCATCGCGGCGTTGAACGCCGCGCTCTCGCGGATCCCCTTGAGCAAGAGCATCGTGACCGCTGTCGTCACGAGGATGGCGGGGAGATCGAGGATCGCCCCCGTGGACACGAGCTCGCCGAGCGCTGGATCGTAGTCGAACGGCGCGCTCCTGAGCTCTCTTGGCAGCTGTACCCCGAAGATCCCGATGAAATCCTGGAAGTAGTGGGACCACCCGTGCGCCACGGCGGCGGCGCCGACGGCGTACTCGAGGACGAGGTCCCACCCGATGATCCACGCTGGCAGCTCTCCGAGCGTCGCGTACGCGTACGTGTAGGCCGAACCCGCGACCGGCACCATGGCCGCGAACTCCGCGTAACAGAGGGCCGCGAACACGCAGGCAAGCCCCGCGACAACGAAGGACAGCATCAGCGAGGGACCGGCCTTGTCGTGCGCGGCCTGACCGGTGAGCACGAAGATGCCTGTCCCGACGATGGCGCCGATCCCGAGGCTGGTGAGCTGCAGCGGCCCGAGGGCGCGCCGGAGGCGGTGCTCCCCCTCCAGCTCCTTTTTCAGCAGCGACAGCGGTTTGCGGACGAGCAGCCGACTCCCCATGGTCTTTGGTGTGCTGGCTCTGCGGCCCGTCCCCGGGCACGTCAAGCCAGAGGCGGCCCGAGGCGCCGCCGGGCGTCCGGGCGGGGCAGGCTCAGCTCGCCCGTGCCGCGGCCGCGGCCGCGGCCTCGTGCGCCGCGGCGACCTCTGCGTCCTTGCCCGCGATCCGCGCGAACGCGGGCCGACTGCACACCCGCGCGACGTAGCCTTTGACCTCCGGCAGCTCGGGCACGAGCTTGAACATCATCATCCAGTCCAGCGCCTTCCCCCAGAGGACGTCGGCCGCGGAGAACCGATCGCCGAGCAGATACGGCCCCTTCCGGAGCGCCTCCGCCACCACGCCGAACATCGTATCGAACTCCCCGTACGGAGATGTCGCCGGCGGAGCCGGATCGCGCTTCATCGCCCGATCGACGACGGCCGGCTCGAAGCACGACCCGTAGTACGCGATCCACCGGAGATACGGCCCGCGCAGCGGATCCCCGAGGGCCGGGGCCAGGCCGGCCTCCGGGAACAGATCGGCGAGGTAGATGACGATCGCGACCTGCTCGGTGATGAGCGCTCCGTCGTGAAGAATCGCGGGCACCTTGCCGAGCGGGTTCACCGCGAGGTACGGGGCCCTCCGTTGCTCGCCGGCCTTCATGTTCAGGATGCGCAGCTCGTGCGGCGCGCCCAGCTCCTCGAGCAGGATGCGCGTGCCCGACGAGCGCGAGTTCGGTGAATGGAAGAAGACGAGGTTGCCCCTCGAGGTCGTGGTCGAATCAGCCATGTTGTGCCTCCGGGACGGACGCTACTGCCACGGCCAGGCGCGGTATTGTAAAACAGCGCCACGCGCGATCATGAGCCCGAGCATCACCCCCGCGGACCCCACCCGCGGCATCCTGAACCCCGCCGCAGGTCTCCAGCGCTTCGAGCTGCGCCGCCACGCGCCCGCGCCCGACCTGGCCAGGCTCGTCGACTGGCACTGGGTCGTCCGCTGGTCGCTCACAACGCCGTTCGAGCAGGAGATCCTGCCGCACCCCTGCGTCAACCTGGCCATCGAGGCGCCGGGCTCGGCGCTGCACGGCATCGGGACCCGGCGCGAGGTCGCCCGGCTCGAGGGGACGGGGCGCGTCGTCGCGACGAAGTTCAAGCCGGGCGGCTTCTTCCCGTTCGCGCCGCTCCCCATGCGACGACTGGTCGACCGCGTCGTCCCGCTCGTCGAGATCTTCGGCAGCACGGCCCAGCCGATCGAGCGCGCCGTGCTCGGCCAGCCGGACGATGTCCTGGCGGTCCGCGCCGTGGAGGAGCTCCTGCGCGAGCGCAAAGGCCCGGAGGACGCCGTGCTCGACGAGGCCATGGCGCTCGCCGCCCGCGCGCAGGACGATCGCGACATGCACCGCGCCGAGGATCTCGCCCGGATGGCGGGCGTCTCGGTCCGCACGCTGCACCGCGCGTTCGAGCGGTACATCGGCGTCGGGCCCAAGTGGATCATCCGGCGGTCACGCGTGCAGGAGGCCGCCGAGCGCGTGGCGTCGGGCGCGCCCGTCGCGTGGGCGGCGCTCGCGCAGGAGCTCGGGTACCACGATCAGGCGCACCTGATCCGGGACTTCAAGGCCCAGGTCGGCTTCACACCGGCCGCCTACGCAGAGCGGTGCGCGGCAGCGCGGTCGAGATGAGGTGATTGCGCAAAGGGCCCTGGCGGCGATTTACCTCGGCGTCGTCGACCGGATCGATCGCTGATCTGAAGCGGAGGCCAGCGGGCACGCGACGCATCCGTGGGATATCCTGCTCATCCCATGGAGATCCTGCTCCCGATCGCGCCGGGCCTTCGCTACCGGGTGGGCCTGCGCGCGGCCATCGCGTCCGGGTACCCCGATCACGGGATGCCCGAGCGCCTCGAGGCGATGAAGCTCCTCGTGCCCGGCGTGGAATCCTTTGAGCACGAGGAGCGCCAGTGGGCCGTCCTCGTGCCGACGTGGGGTGCCTCGATCGCCTCGCCACGTTCGTGCGGGCGTGCTCGCCCGCGGACGCGCCCCCGCAATGGAGCGCGCCCGCGCCGCTCGAGCGCGTCACCCTGCGGAGCGCCGTCGAGGTCACCGGAAAGCACATCCGGCACGTCTCCGGCCCCGGCGCGTACGCGTGGCTCCGATTCCTCTTCGAGCCTGATCCCTCCCTCGGCGACGCGATCGCGCTGCGCGCGGCGGCCGTCCCGCTCGAGCACCCGCACGCGCTCCCCGACGAGGCGTTTCGGATGTTCCTCCCCGCGCTGTGCACCGGGCTCGCCCGAGCCGCGCGCGCGGCCTCAGGCGACGCCGTGCTCTCGGGCGTGAGCGCCACGCTGCTCGAGGCCCGGTTTCATGAAGTCGACTCCCGCGCGATGGCGTATCAGCACGCCGCTGCCCTCGCCGTCCGCCAGGCCGTTGTCCAGGCCGGGACCGATCCGCTCCCGCAGCGCGCGCAGGACAAGTAGGCGCTCGCCGGCATGCAACGAACGCGCGCGGGCCCGATCACCGCTGCAATGGTCACGCTCCCTGCGCTGTCTTGTGGCGCCTGGACTTCGTTCTCCCCGGAGTCGCGTCCTGCGCGTGCCCGCGAACGACCTTCTCGAGCGCGTTGCCCGAGGCCCCCTTGGCGATGGCGTCGACGACCGCGCGCGCGCTCTTCTCGGGCGCGGGCACCACGGCGCCCAGGATCGGCCTGCGCGGATCGACGCCGGCGTTCGCGAGCGTCACGTGCAGCGGATCCTGGCTGCCGAGCGCGCGGTTCGCCTCGACAAGGATCTCGGCGAGCTCGGGCAGGTACCGGACAGCGACGTCGAGGTCGCCGGTGCGAAGCGAGAAGTAGAGCGCGGCGCCCGGCGGGAGGCGCGCGATCTGCTCGGCCGACGCGGGCGGCAGCTCGGGTCCGGCGTCCCCGGGCGCAGCCGGGTCGCCCGCTGCCGCTTGCGCTGGCGCTGCTGCGGAGGCGC
>NZ_JEMA01001270.1 GCF_001589285.1 Sorangium cellulosum
CCGGCGCTCGACCTGTGCGAGGCCGTGACGGGCAAGGAGTGGTGCCTGCCGGCGGGGCGAGAGCTCAGCGACGAGGAGCGGATCTTCTCGGGGCTGGGTGTAGCTGCCGCCGCCATCGGGCCGTTCTGGCGCGGCGTTCAGCGCGCCGGCATCAGCCTAGACGCGGCAGTGGTCGCCGAGAAGGTGGCGGACCTCGATGACGTCTTCGGCAAGGGCTTCCGCTCAAGCCTGCAGCACGGGTACAAGGGGCTGCGCGGCGCGGTGGCGACGACGAGTTTCAACCCGTTCGAGAAGGCGGCGACGAAGTTCCTGATCCGCAAGGGGCGGGGGCTCCTCGGGGTGGGCGACGACGGCGTGCGCATGGTGCTCTGGCGTGATTTATCGGACGGTGCGCGCGCCAACCTAAAGGCACCGGACTTCGTGACGGTGTCGGCGCAGAACAAGCTCATCCTGAGCGAGGCGAAAGGCGGCATGAACGTCGACGGCGACGAGGTGATCAAGCAGTTGTCGAGCGGGATGGAGGGGGTACGGCAGAGGGGGCTCGTGGGACATGTCGAGGAGGAGGTCGAGCTCCTCATGGAGCAGGGCGGAAAGTTCAGCGGCAGAAAGTACACCGTCAAGGACGGCTACCTCTTCGACAAGGACAAGGATAAGAGGGCGACCTTGAACGGCTTCAACAGGTTCATCAAGGTGGTCCGGCTATGAGCGATCCCGGTCCTCGCTTCTACGCCTGGTGCGACGAGGCGTCGCGGGTTGACGCGCTTGCGGCGGCGCTGTCGGCGCTCGCGCTGCCAGGGGGCTATCTGCACGCGCGGATGGAGTGCGACGTGGAACGCGACGTGAGCTCCACGGAGGAGGCCATCGCCATGGTCCGCGCCCACTACCCCTACGAGGGCGTTGCTGACGTCGGGTGCAGCACGGTGCTCCCCACCTCCCGGCGCTTCGCCCTTCCGGGCCAGCGCGGCCCCGACGCCCTTGCGATGCGCAGCATCCTTGTCGGCCTGAAGTGTTTTACAGAAGCGTATGAGCGCCGCTGGTCGCTGTGCGGCCCCCACGAGCCACAAGGCCCCCTCGAGATGTACCCGGACAACGCCATGCACTTTTTCGGCTTCATCACCGAGCTCCCCTGGGGCAGGGGACCGCGCTCCTTCGAGGTCGAGGCCGAGCTGGCCTGGCACATCCTGCAGATCGACCTCGAGGATTTCCTGCTCCGGCTCTGCGAGCCGGACGGGAGCGGGCGCGTCCGGACCGGCGGCTGCACGAACGCGTGGTTCTGGCACGCGCCGGTCACCACGTGCGCGACGTACAACGCCGACGCCCGGGAGATCGCGCGCGACCTCGCCGTGTCGTGGGTGCACCTGCACGACCAGGACGCCATGTCGCGCATCGCGGGCATCCCGCTCGACCTGCTCCGCGCGCGGGTGGAAGCCGCGCCGCGCGGGGCGCGGGTCGCCATCGCCTCGAGCCTGTCGCGCCTCGCCCGGAGAGGGGTCTGCGCGCGGGGGTGGTCGCTCTCCCGCGAGACCGTCCTCAAGGCGCTGGCCGCGCCGCCCTCGGCGCTGCTCGACGCGCTGGAAGCCTCGGCGAGGCCCGACGACGCGTGGCGCGCGGCCGCGCCACGCGCCGCCGAGATCCTGGAGTGGACACGACGGCTCGCGGAGGCCGGGGACGGTCCACCGACCTGGCCGGTCGACATAGACACGTACCGTCACTTCCGCTTCCTGAAAAAGCACCCGCCGTTTCTCGTGCGCCGCCTCGCGAGCGGCGGCGTGGTGCTGGCGACCCACCCGTACTGCTCGCTCTGGCCGCTCTGGGCCGGCGCGCTCGACGCGCTCGGCCTGATGTGCTGACAAGGAACGTCGAGAGATGGGAGCAGGACCTTACTTCTATGCCTGGTGCGACGAGGCCGCGCGGGTCGACGCGCTCGGCGCGGCGCTGTCGGCGCTCGCCGACGACCCTCCGCACACGGTCGCCGTTCGTCTGTACCCTGGCCCGGAGCCCCACGAGGCTCCTGTCGACGAGGCGGTCGCGACGATCCGCGCCCACTTCCGACGCGCCGATGCGGAGGTCGGCCTCCACTCGATCTCGAGCTCGCGAAAGCTCGTCCGTTGCACGCTTCGCTGCTTCACCGACAGGAGCGAACGCTCCACGTCGTGGGGTCCCCTCCACCTGCACCCTGATCATCTCCAGCAGTTCGCCCCCATGTACATGATCCTCGACCTGGGCAGCGGCGCGTCGTCGGTCGGGGCCGAGGCCGTGCTGGCATGGCACAAGGTCGTGACCGACATCGAGGACTTCCTGCTTCGCCTCTGCGCGCCCGACGCGAGCGGGCGCGTCTCGACCGGCGGCTGCACGACCGCCTGGACCTGGCTCGCGCCGGTCTCGATGTGCGCGACGTACCACGCGAACGCCCGCGACATCGCACGCGATCTCGCCCTGTCGTGGGTCAGCCTCCACGACGGCGAAAGCGTCCCGCGGATCGCGGGCCTGTCGATGGAGGCGCTCCGCGCGCGGGTGGAAGCCGCGCCGGACGGGGCGCGCGTGGTTCCGACGGACAAGAGCGGGCGCTCGATCCCGCTCACCCGCGAGACCGTCCTCAAGGCCCTCGCCCTGCCGGGCTCCGCGCTGCTCGAGGCGCTCATGGCCGCCGCGGATGTGCCCGACGAGGCGTGGCGCGCCGCGGAGCCGCGCGCCGAGGAGATCCACAACCTGACGGTGCAGGCCAAGGCGCGCGGCGAGCGGCTCCCCGAGAGCCTCAAAGGGCCACCTCTGTGGTACGTCGAGATGACGGGCGAGCACGTCTACTTCCTCGCCGACCACGCCCCGTTCACCATTCGCCGCCTCCCGAGCGGCGGCGTATTGATGGCGACCCATTTTTATCGCACGCTCTGGCCGCTCTGGTCGGATGCTCTCCTTGCGCTCGGCCTGATGTCCTGAGCCAGGGCCTCGAGGACCATCGGCGTCGACGGGTACTGCAGGGCACGTAAGCCACACCAAAGGGCTTCAGCAAGCTGAACAAGGTGATCCAGTCATGAGCGAATCAGGTCCTCGCTTCTACGCATGGTGTGACGAGACCGCGAGGGTCGACGCGCACGCAGCGGCGCTCTCGGCGCTCGTGTACCCCGGGGCTCTCATCAGCGTGGATTGCGGCACGGAACTCCGCACGACCTCGATGGACGAGGCGGTTGCGCTGATTCGCGCCCACTTCGGAAGCGGCCGCGCGTACGTAGGGTCCCGCATGCTGCTGAGCTCTTCGAACCATTTCATCTTCCCGGATCAACGCGGACCAGATTATTCTCTCGGCGTACCGATCGTCGATTTTGGCAGTAGCTGCTATACCGAAGCGTATGAACATCGCGATCCGACGGGCCCGATCGAGATGTCCCCGTCCGACAGCGAGGACTTCTTCCGCTTTAACCTCGACCTCGCCTGGGGCAGGGGTCCGCGATCACTCGAGGCCGAAGCCGAGGTGACGTGGCACGTGATCCAGGTCGACCTGGAGGACCTCCTGCTCCGCCTCTGCGCGCCGGACGCGAGCGGGCGCGTCCGGACCGGCGCGTGCACGAACGCGTGGCACTGGGACGCGCCGGCCGCCATGTGCGCGACGTACCACGCGGACGCCCGAGAGATCGCGCGCGATCTCGCCCTGTCGTGGGTGCACCTCCACGACAAGGAGAAGGTATCGCGCATCGCGGGCATGTCGCAGGAAGCGCTCCGCGCGCGCGTCGACGCCGCCCCGCACGGGGCGCGCGTAGCGATGAAGTATGGTAGTGACTTCGCAGAATCGCTCTCTCGCGAGACCGTCCTCAAGGCGCTGGCAGCACCGCCTTCCGAGCTGCTCGAGGCGCTCGAAGCCTCGGCGGTGACCGACGACGCCTGGCGCGCGGCCGCCCGCCGCGCAGGCGAGATTTTGGAGCTGACAAGCCAGATCGCGGAGACCGGTGAAGGCCCACCTACCTGGCGGGTCTACACGGCCACGAGCCGCCACATCCGCTTCCTGAAAAAGCACGCCCCGTTCAACGTGCGTCGCCTCCCGAGCGGCGGCGTGCTGCTGGCGACTCACCCGTACCGCTCGCTCTGGCCGCTCTGGGCGGATGCGCTCTTCCTGCTTGACCTCATGCCCTGACCCGGCAAATTCATCACGGGATCCGGTATGAAATCAGGGCCTTACTTTTTCGCCTGGTGTGACGAGGCAGACAGGGTCGACGCGTTCGGTGCGGCGCTGTCGGCTCTCGTCAAGGTGGAACAGTACAGTATGGGAGCGATCATGCGCCCCGAGGCGGAATGCCACACGACCTCCGTAGGCGAGGTGGTCGCGAAGGTCCGCGCTCACTTCGGCCGCACCGACGCTGAAACCTACTTCGTCGCGTCGTTGAGCTACGAACACTTCGTCCATTGCATCATGCGCTGCTACACCGACGAGAGCGAACGCCTCAAGCCGTGGGGACCCATCCACATGCACCCCCGCGAGATCGAGGACTTTACCCCCATGCACATGGACCTCGCCCTGGGCAGCGGCCCGCGCTCCGTGAAGGCCGAAGCCATGCTCGCGTGGCACATGGCCCTGGAAGACATCGACGACGTCCTGGTTCGCCTGTGCGCGCCGGACGTGAGCGGGCGCGTCTCGACCGGCGGCTGCACGACCGCGTGGACCTGGCTCGCGCCGGTCGCCATGTGCGCGACGTATAATGCGGACGCGCGATACATCGTGCGCGATCTCGCGCTGTCGTGGGTCAGCCTCCACGACGAGGACAAGATGTCGCTCATCGCGGGCATGTCGCTGGAAGCGCTCCACGCACGCGTCGACGCCGCCCCGTCAGGGGCGCGCGTAACGATGAGAGACGGCAGCGGGCGCTCGACCTCGCTCTCCCGCGAGACCGTCATCAAGGCCCTCGCAACACCGCCCACCGCTCTGCTCGAGGCTCTCGAAGCATCGGCGGAGGCGCCCGACAACGCGTGGCGCGCCGCCGAGCCGCGCGCGAGGGAGATCTACGAGCGGACCCTCCAGAGCAGGGAGAGCGGCGAGCAGGTCCTCTCTCGGGTGGAGTTGACCGGCGACCACGTCTACTTCCTTGTCGACCACGCCCGGTTCAACGTGCGTCGCCTCCCGAGCGGCGGCGTGGTGCTGGCGACCCACCCATACCGCACGCTCTGGCCGCTGTGGGCGGATGCCCTCTGCTTGCTCGGTATGATGTCGTGAGCGGCGTCATGGTCCCATGTGCTGCATTCCGTTCAGCATCAATGATTTCTCCCTTTCGTTGGGAGCGCGCGCCCGGCAAGATGCCGCGCCGTATGACGAAACCTACCAAGATCCTCTCAATCACTGCCATCGCAGGCATGCTCGGCGCGTTCGCTTACGAGTACACCGTGGCCCCCGCTCACGCCGACTCTCTCGGCAGCTTCTGCGCGGCACCAGTCCAAGGTGAGGAGCACTGCGTCAGCTCGGACCGGAGCCCGGCCGATGCCTGGAACCGGGCTGCGGCCAACGGCGAGCTGCCCATCGCGATGTGGGCCAAGTGGCCGAGCGGCATGACGGCCGACGAACTCGTCGAGAGCCCCGCCCGGCTGAAGGCGTGGTTCGCGGATACCGAGAAGGCCCTCTCCTACGTGCGCGACACGCAAAGGAACGCCGCGTCGTACAAGGCGAGCCTCGCGAGGGTCGCCGCGTTGGTTGCTGAGGTCAAAGCGCGCCAGGCAGCGCCCCGCGAGGACCCCTGAGACGCGCTCCATGAGCAAAGACCCTCACGCAAAGCGGTTCGAACTCCAGCGGCTCATCGAGCGATCGCTCGACCTGGCAAGGAACGCGCTCCTGCAACAGGGCTCGTTCCTTCCCGGATTCATCGCCGTCCAGCCCAACGGGATGTACGACGTCGGGGTCGCGGCGCAGGGCGGTACCGACGGGTCGAACCTGCTCATCACCCGGCTGAGGCAGAAGGCCGCGGCAGAGCGTCTCCACGCGGCCTCCGTTTACCGCGATGTGCGGGTCCGACCCCGCGGCGCGCTGGAGGACGTCGACGCGATCCAGGTCGTGGTCGAGCTCGAATCGGGGGAGTCGTACAACGTCTTCCAGGTGTATCGCCTCGACAAGGGGAAGCTGGTCTTCGTGGAGGGCCGGGAGGTCGAGCGCGTCCCGTCCGTCATCTTCGCGGAGGCGGCTCGCATCGCGGCAGCCTCCCGGCGATGGTGGGAGTTCTGGAAGTGATCGCCGCGACCTCGCCGCCGCGCGTCCCCGGCGCTCAGCCCGGGCACTCCGCGTCGCACGCTCCGCCGCAATCGACGCCGCGCTCGCCGCCGTTCTTCACGCCATCGGTGCAGGACGGCGCCTCGCAGGCGCCGGCCCAGCACACGCCGCTCGTGCAGTCCGCGCCGGTCGCGCAGCCGCCGTCAGGGGCGCAGCGCGGGCACGGCGCGCCGCAGTCGACGCCTGTCTCGGCGCCGTTCTTCACGCCGTCGGTGCACGTGGGGGCGCGGCAGATCCCGCCGGCGCACACGCCTTCCAGGCAGTCGTTCGCCGTCGCGCAATCGAACCCCATCGGGCACGGCTTGCACGGGCCGCCGCAGTTGTAGTCGGTCTCGCCGAGGTCCGGGTCGTGCCGGTTGTTCATGCAGTGGTCCCGCACGCACAAGGATCCATCGCACGCAAGCCCGTTCGGGCACGGCATGGTCGGATCCGTGGCAACACACTCGACGCACCGCCCCTCGTGGCAGCGCCCGGCCCCCGAGGCGGGGCAGAGCACGCCGGTGAGCTGCGCGTTGACCGGCGTGTCGAAATCGCACAGGTCGTTCGTGCACTCGTTCCCGTCATTAGAGACGTCGTACGCCGCCACGCTGACCACGCGGCCGTCCTTCGTGCACTCGTCCTGCTTGCAGTCCCCACGCACCTGCGATTCCAGCGGGCCCTCGACGATCTCGACCTCGCACGCGCCGTCGACGCACCGCCCCGCGCCGCACCGCGCGTCCGGCGGACCGGGGCACTCCGCGTCGCTTTCGCAACCCCCGGGCGGCTCAGGCACCCCCTCGCACTCCGCCGGCCTGTCCTGCCCGCACTCGTCGCACGGACGGCACTCGAGGATGCAACCCGGCTCCCTCTCTCCGCGCGCGCAGCAGACGACCTTGCCCGGTTCCCAGCACTCGCACAGCTCATCGACGCAGATCGTGCCCGGCACGTTCTGGTGCTCCGAGTGGCAGTCGTCCGTGACCTCGCAGGTCGCACCCTGGTAAGGCCCACCGCAGGCGAAGAAAAGTGTCGACCCGCTGAGAAAGAATGATGAGATAATGAAATGCGCGGCACGCGTCGTCATGCGTCCAGTCCTCCGGCACGAGGCTGAGGCGCCGGCACCCCGGCGGCCCCAATCCGCCGGGGTGTCGTTGGCCAGGTCGTTCGACCTCCTCACTATGCCGCGCCGTGCGCGCGTTCGTCACGCGAAGTTTTCGCCAGTGCCGCCGCGGCGCCGCGGGCCTCACCTCGCGGCGTGGTCGACGGCGGGCCGCGATCAGAAGACGCCCGCCACCTCAATGCCCTCTGCCGACACGGTGAGCTCGGCGTGCCCGCGCGGCACCAGGGCGTAGGTGAGCGTGGCGCCCAGGACCGCGCCGCCCGCGGCGAACGCAGCGATGCCGACGGTCCGGAACGCGCGCATGTCGCTGTAGGCCGAGGCGGACTCGCGGCACATCGGCCAGGTCATCCGGAAGCAACCGCTCGGGCCCGCGGAGCGGGCGGCCGCGCGGCCGGCGGCTTCCTTCTTCTCCGTGGCCATCATCATCACGCCCCCGACCGCCGCGAGCGCGGCGGACAGCCCCAAGCCGCCGACGATCACGTCCGGCCGCGGTCCGGGCCGAGGAGGCGAGGGGCTCGGCCGCGGGACGCTCGGCCCACGCGCGGCGCTCGGCTCGAGCGCGGAGCCCGGTTCGCGCGCGGCGCCCGGCTCGCGCGCGGCGCGAGGTTCCTCGGACGGTGCAGGCCACGTGAGCCTCGCCTCCCGCGTCCCGCCGCGCGGGACGTCGATCTCCGCCACCGCTGCCCTGCCGCTCAACGACGCCCGCACGACGTGGCGCCCAGGGAGGATTGGGACGGGCTTGCCGTCTTCGATCTCGACGGGCTCGCCGTCGATCGTGACCGCCGCCCCCGCGGGCGCGACGACGCGGAGCTCGCCGACGAGCTGGCGCGCGCGGGCGAGATCGGCGAGACGCGACTCGTAGAGCTCGCGCTCGCCGGGGGTCCTGGGCTTTCGCATGATCTCCTTGCACATGGACAGCCAGCGCACCGCGGCCGGCGCCTCGCCGAGCCGGAACGACAGCGCCCCGAGATTGCATGCGGCCACCTGGGAGCGCTCGACCTTCCACACCGCCATCCACAGGTCGCGCGCGTCGGCGAGTCGCCCCTCGTCCACCGCGGCGTGCGCCTGCGCCATGAGACGTGCGCTCGTCTCGGAAGGACGCTCGGCTACTGCCCCCGGCGCGAGGGTGAAGAGCGCAAACCCCAGCCCCAGCGGAATGCCAAGACGAACGTTCCCGTGCACAGGTGTGACCTCCCCGCCCGGAGCCCGGGCTCTGGCGCGCGCCAAGGCCAGCTCGAACCGCGCGCCGGCAGCCTCCATGAACAGACCGAGCGTCCTCGCGAAAGCAACGGCGGCACGGAGAGGCGCTCCGCGCAAGCCTGGTACACACAGCACCTGAAGGAAGTCAAGCCGCTCACCCCGGCTCGGCGCCCCGCCCACGGGCGACACCGCCGCGCCGGCTCATCCCTCACCGCGGAGTCGCTGCGCCCCCGCGCAGCCCGCCGGAACCCGCGCTCCGACACATGGTAGCGTGCGGCGCGCCAGCACCACGCCGTGCGGCCCATCCCCGTCCTCAGAGGAGACCATGAAGCGAGAAAAGCGACTGACCAAGCGCGAGCGGAAGGCGCTCGCACCGGCGCGCCCGGCGGCGCAGCCGCACGAACACAAGCACATCCACTGCGTCGCCTGCGGCAAGCACCTCGATGCGGTGGAGTTCGGGGCACAAGGGACGGCCACATGGCTCCAGTGCCTGCACCGGTCGCGCTTCGCGTCCTGCACCGTATGCGTCGAGATATCGAAGCGTCTCCTGGCCGAGCACGACCGCACCGGACAGCCGGTGCAGTCCGCTCAGGCATGGCACTGAGAGCAAAACCACCGGCCGCGAGTCCGACCGGGAACGCCTGAGGACGCTCGCACACAGCGCACCACAGGCGGACGGTCAGGACAGGCCGTCAGCGCACCTCCTTCGCCAGCTCACCCACGCGGCCGTCCACCCCGGATACGCTTGCGCTCGGCGCCCTTTGCGCCAATGGTTTGCGCCCCATTCATCTCGGAGGATCTGCATGACGAAACCAATCCGCCGCGCGGGCGTCATCGGCGCGGGCGTCATGGGCAGCGGCATCGCCGCCCACTTCGCGAACGCCGGCATCGAGGTCTTGCTCCTCGATATCGTGCCCCCGAACCTCAGCGAGGCTGAGCGGCAAGACCCGGCCGCCAGGAGCCGGTTCGCCGCGGGCGGGCTCGAGAAGGCCCTCAAGGCCAGGCCCGCCGCGTTCTTCCACCCGTCGCACGCCCGCCTCGTGCGCACCGGCAACACGGAAGACCACTTCGCCGAGCTCGCGCAGTGCGACCTCGTCATCGAGGCCATCATCGAGAAGATGGAGCCGAAGCGCGCCCTCTTCGCGCGGCTCGAGCAGGTCATGCGGCCGGACGCGATCGCGGCGTCGAACACCTCCGGGCTCCGCATCGAGGAGATGATGCAGGGGCGCTCCGAGGATTTCCGCAAGCGATTCCTCGTCATGCACTTCTTCAACCCCGTCCGGTACATGAAGCTCCTCGAGCTCGTCACCGGCCCCGACACCGATCCGGCCGTTGTCGCGCGCGTGCGGAGGTTCGGCGAGGACGTGCTCGGCAAGGGCATCGTCTTCGGGAAGGACACCCCGAACTTCGTCGGCAACCGCATCGGCACCCACGCGATGCTCACGGCCATCCACCTCATGATCGAGGAGGGGCTCGCGCCGGAGGACGTCGACGCCATCACCGGCGTCGCCATGGCCCACCCGAAGAGCGCGAGCTTCAGGACAGGCGATATCGTCGGGCTCGACACCTTCGCCCACGTCGCCGAGAACTGCTACGCGTCGCTCGATCGCGACGAGGACCGCGAGGTCTTCAAGCTGCCCTCGTACATCCAGCGCATGATCGAGGCGAAGCTCCTCGGCGACAAGACCAAGGGCGGCTTCTACCGCAAGACCAAGGACGGGCTCGAGACGCTCGATCCCGCGAAGCTCACGTATCGGCCGCACGGCGGCGACGAGGCGATCAAGAAGGCCACGAGGTCGTGCGAGAAGATCGAGGACCCGGCCGCGCGCGTGAAGAAGCTCGCCGGCGACCCGGGCAAGGCCGGGCAGTTCGCCTGGAAGGTGCTCTCCCGCTCGCTCGCGTACACGGCGCGGCGGATCGGCGAGATCGCCGACAGCATCGTGGCCGTCGATGACGCCATGCGCTGGGGGTACAACTGGGAGCTCGGGCCGTTCCAGACCTGGGACGCGCTCGGCTTCGCCGAGACCGTCGAGCGCATGCAGAAGGACGGCATCAAGCTGCCCGAGTCGATCCTGCGCATGAAGCAGAGCGGCGCGACCTCGTTCTACCGCGCCGACGGCGCTGTGTTCGACCTGCTCAAGGGGGAGTACGTCGCCCGGAAGCTCGATCCGCGGAACGTCACGCTGGCCGGCGCGCGCGCGGCCGCGAACGGCGTGAAGGCGGTGCTCGCCAACGACGGCGCGGAGGCCTGGGACCTCGGCGACGGCGTGCTCGGCGTCACCTTCAAGACGAAGGCGAACAGCCTCGATCCGGACTCGATCGGGATGCTCACGCTCGCCGCCGAGAAGGCCGAGCAGGACTTCCGCGCGCTCGTTGTCTTCAACCAGGGCGAGCACTTCTGCGTCGGCGCCAACCTGTTCCTGGTGGCGATGGCCGCGGGGAACAAGGACTGGGACGCGATCCGCAAGATGGTGAAGGCGTACCAGGACGCGACGCAGCGGCTGAAGTACGCGAGCGTCCCCGTCGTGGCCGCGCCCTACGGGATGACCCTGGGCGGCGGGCTCGAGCTCTGCTTCGCCTGCGACGCGGTGCAGGCCGCGGCCGAGACGTACGCGGGGCTCGTCGAGGTCGGCGTCGGGTTGATCCCGGGCGGCGCGGGGACGCTCAACATGCTCTGGCGCGCGCTCGAGGGCGTCCCGGAGGGCGTGCCGGTGAACGCGTACGACCTCGTGACGCAGGTCTTCAAGAACATCGCCCTCGCCAAGGTCGCGACGAGCGCCGACGAGGCGAAGGCGCTCGGCTTCTTCCGCAAGACCGACGGCGTCTCGTTCGATCGGGCGCGCCAGCTGTACGAGGTGAAGGCGCGCGCGGTCGGGATGGCCGAGGCCGGGTACCACGCGCCGGTGCCGCGCGCCTACAAGCTGCCGGGCGAGAGCGGGATCGCGACGCTGCAGATGATGATCGACACGCTCGTCGCCGGCGGCCACGCCAGCGAGCACGACGCGAAGATCGCGCGCAAGCTCGCCGAGGTGCTCTGCGGCGGCGCCGGGGGCGCGGCGCGCGAGGTGACCGAGGACGAGATCCTCGAGCTCGAGCGCGAGGCGTTCGTCAGCCTGTGCGGTGAGCCGAAGAGCGCCGAGCGAATGCAGTACATGCTGATGAACAACAAGCCCCTCCGGAACTAGGTGAACGCCATGGTCGACGTCGTAATTGCAGAGGCCGTCCGCTCGGCCGTTGGCCGGGCCCACAAAGGGTCGCTCGCGCTGAAGCGCCCCGACGAGCTCGCGGGCGAGGTCGTCGCCGCGCTGCTCCAGCGCGTCCCCCAGGTGAAGCCGGAGGACATCGAGGACCTCGTCCTCGGCTGCGCCATGCCGGAAGGCGAGCAGGGGCTCAACGTCGCGCGCGTCGTGTCGCTCCTCGGCGGGATGCCGCAGGAGAGCTCCGCGATCACCATCAACCGCTTCTGCTCGAGCGGGCTCCAGGCGATCGCGAACGCGGCGGGGAGCATCGCGATGGGCTCGGTCGACATCGCCGTCGCCGGCGGCGTCGAGTCGATGAGCATGGTGCCGATGACCGGGAACAAGCTGAGCGCGTCGCCGGAGGCGATGGAGCGGTGTCCGACGGTGTACACGCCGATGGGCATCACCGCGGAGAACGTGGCGAACAGGTTCCAGGTGAGCCGCGCCGACCAGGACGCGTTCGCGCTGAAGAGCCACCAGAAGGCGGCCGCGGCGCGGGCGGCGGGGCGGTTCGAGGACGAGATCGTCACCGTGAAGGGCGTGCGCTACGAGAACGGCAAGCGCGCGACCTTCGACTTCCGCACCGATGAGCTGATCCGCAAGGAGACGACCGCGGAGGCGCTCGCCGGGCTGAAGCCGTCGTTCGCGGCGAAGGGGAGCGTCACCCCGGGCAACAGCTCGCCGCTGTCGGACGGCGCCGCCGCCGCGCTCGTGATGAGCAAGGCCAAGGCGGACGCGCTCGGCGTGAAGCCGCTCGGGTTCTTCAGGGCGTTCGTGACCGTCGGCGTCGACCCGGCGATCATGGGGATCGGCCCGGTGCCCGCGGTGAAGAAGCTGCTCGCGAGGACGGGGCTGAAGATGGCCGACATCGACCTCTTCGAGGTCAACGAGGCGTTCGCGTCGCAGGCCGTCCACGTGCAGCGGGCGCTCGAGATCCCCGAGGAGAAGCTCAACGTGAACGGCGGCGCGATCGCGCTCGGCCACCCGCTCGGGTGCACCGGCGCGAAGCTCACCGCGACCGCCCTCTACGAGCTGCGCCGCCGCGGCGGCCGGTACGCCATCGTCACGATGTGCATCGGCGGCGGCATGGGCGCGGCCGGCCTGGTCGAGCTGGCCGGCGCGGCCGCGCGCGCCTGAGCCCCCGCCGCTGATCCTCCCCGCTGCGCGCCCCGCCGCGAGCCCGAGCCCCGCGCTCCGGCTTTCCTGCGGCGGGGCGATGGCCTATAGATCGCCCCATGTCCATCCACCTGACCACCTTTCAAGGGTCGATCCCCGAGGCCTTGAAGCGGGCCATCGAAGAGAAGATCGAGGGTTCTACCGCCGAGGTGACGGGCGGCGGAGGGCACTTCAACCTCGTCGTGACCTCGCCTGTGTTCGCCGGCAAGAGCATGCTGGAGAGCCAGCGGCTGGTCTACGGGGCCATCGCCCACCTCATGGCAGGCGACCAGGCGCCCGTTCACGCCATCGACAGCCTGAAGACGCGCACTCCCTGATCGGCCGCGCGACCGGCGTGGGTCAGCGGCGGAGGTCTGAGCGCTGGCGGAGCCGTGGCCTCGCCGCTCGCCTCTCCTCCACCTCGCAGGCGCGGCTGCAGCCGTCGCCGTCCGTGGTGTTCCCGTCGTCGCAGCCCTCGCCCCCGGCGCGGATGCCGTCCCCGCACACGGGCACGCACGCGCTGGGCTCGCCGCTGCAGATGTAGCCGACGTTGATATCGCAATCCGAGCTGCAGCCGTCGGCGCCGTTCGTGTTGCCGTCGTCGCACGTCTCGGTGCCGATGAGCAGGCCGTCGCCGCAGACCGGGCCGCAGGAGCTCGGCTCGGCGCTGCACGCGTAGCCCGCCTCGATCCCGCACCCCGCGTCGCAGCCGTCTCCCTCCGCTGTGTTGCCGTCGTCGCAGGCCTCGGCGCCGCGCACGAGGCCGTCGCCGCACACCCCTCCGCCGTCGCCAGCGCTCCCGCCGTCGCCAGCGCTCCCGCCGTCGCCGGCGCTCCCGCCGTCGCCGCGGCTCCCGCCGTCACCGCTGCTCCCGCCGTCGCCGGCGCTCCCGCCGTCACCGCGGCTCCCGCCGTCGCCGCGGCTCCCGCCGTCGCCGCCGCCGGTCGCGGCCGTCGTGCTCGTCACGGAGCTCGCGTCCTCCGCGCTCGAGGCGGCCCCGCCGGCCCCCCCCCTGCCGTCGCTCGGGTCGCTGTCTCCGCACGCCGGCAGCGCCATGACCGCGATCGCCGCGGCCAGCTTCGTCCACTTCGCTTGCAGCATACATCCCACCCTGGCGCGAGGTCCTCGCGTGACGCGTGCCGAGCACCTGTCACGGCGATCCTTTCACGCAATACCCGTCTCCGATCGCCAGGACAACTTCACGCCACGGTCGCCGCCGGCGCGCGACCGCGCGACCGCGGCCGCTTCCGTCGCTCGCGCGCCCGGCCGGCGGGCGATCCCCGGGGAACCGCGAGCCCCGGCGCGGGCGATGATCGCGCGCGGCGCCCCGGTCGGGCGCGCGGCACGTGGACATTTCTGATCCAGGTATCCCCGCCCGCGCCGCCGCGAAGACCCGCCGCGCCGTCTGTTTGACACCGCAATTCACGCGGTGGTACGTGGCGGCCAGCGCCTGATCCATGCGCGCTTGCCCGATCGCGACCTCACGAACCCGAGGACCTTGCCATGATGCCTCGTTCCCCGTTGCTCCCCGCCGCCCCGCCCCCAGGCGGCCCCGGCGCGCCAGACGACCGGCGCGCGCCGCCCGCCCACGGTCGCCCCAGCCGCCCGAGCCGCTTCGCCGTCGGGCTGCTCTCCATGCTCCTCGGCGGCGCCGCGATCACCGCCGCCGCGCCGGACGCCGCCGCGCAGGACGCCGGCAGGGACAGGACGCGCACGGGCAACGGCGCCAACGGCGACGGCATGGACCTGCACCTGTTCCGGCCGGCGGTCGACTCCAAAGGTCTCTTCTCGGTCAACGGGGCAGACATCCTCGGCGCCAACGATATCAGCCTGGGGCTCGTGCTCGATTACGGGCACAACATCATGCCGCTCAACGAGAACGCCCGAGGGACGGGGGTGATGCTGAATCACGCCTTCCAGGGGACGTTCCAGTTCGATTACGGCATCGCCAACTTCCTCGTCGTCGGGCTGTCGGTGCCGGTGGTGCTCAACGGGGCGAAGGCTGTCGACGACATCGGCCCAGGGCCCGGCGCCAACTACGACGACGACGCGCTCGACGCCCAGACGCTCGGCAACCTGGCGATCCACGCCAAGCTCCGCCTGCTCCGCCCCGATCAGGACGTGATCGGGCTCGCGCTGATCGCGCAGGCCGGCGTCGGCGTGGGCGGGAGCGAGGACTTCGCCTCGGACCCGGGCTTCTTCTTCTGGCCGCAGATCGTGCTCGAGAAGCGGCTCGGCATCACCAACCCGTTCCGGATCGCGGTGAACGCCGGATACCGCGGCCACACAGGGAAGAACCCCGCGTTCGGCCTCCGCCAGGACGGCATGACCTTCCAGCTCAAGGAAGGAGACTTCGAGTACTCCGACCTGCTCACCGGCGGGTTCGGGATGAGCTACCGCGTCCTCACGCCGCTCGACCTCGTGGCCGAGACCTACCTCACGCAGCAGGTCGGCGGCGGCGACAGCAGCCGGCAGAAGCTGTCGGCCGAGGCGATCGGGGGCATCAAGCTCTTCATCGAGCGGAACAGCTTCCTCATGCTGGGCGCGGGCGTCGGGTACACGCCCGGGTTCCAGGCGGCGGAGCAGCGCGCGACCCTCGGGTTCGTCTTCGAGCCGTCGATCGGCGACCGCGACGGCGACGGTATCAAGGACGATCAGGACGACTGCCCCGACGAGCCGGAGGACTACGACGGCTTCCAGGACACCAAGGCGGACTCGCCCCCCGGGAAGTACGGCTGCCCGGATCCGGACAACGACGAGGACGGCATCCTCGACGTCGACGATCGCTGCCCGAACAACCCCGAGGACCGCGACGGCGACGAGGACGACGACGGCTGCCCGGAGGGGAGCGACGGCGACCGCGACGGCGACGGCATCCTCGACTCGCGCGACAAGTGCCCGGACGAGCCGGAGGACCGCGACGGCTTCCAGGACAAGGACGGCTGCCCCGATCCCGACAACGACAAGGACGGCATCCCGGACAAGTCCGACCAGTGCCCGAACGATCCGGAGGACAAGGACGACTTCGAGGACGAGGACGGCTGCCCCGACCCCGACAACGACAGGGACGGCATCCCGGACGTTGTCGACAAGTGCCCGAACGAGCCCGAGACGTTCAACGGCCTCGAGGACGAGGACGGGTGCCCGGACAAGGGCAGCGTCGTGATCGAGGAGAACAACATCGTCATCCTCGAGAAGATCCAGTTCGCGACAGGCAGCGCCGAGATCCTCCCGGAGTCGTTCGGCATCGTGCAGGCGGTCGCCGAGACGCTCAAGCACCACCCGGAGTTCTCGATGATCGAGGTGCAGGGGCACGCCGACGAGCGCTCGGCCGACGCGTACAACCTGAAGCTGACCCAGTCCCGGGCCGACGCCGTCGTGGCGGCGCTCGTGCAGCGCGGGGTCAACCGGAACGCGGTGCGCGCCATGGGCTACGGCGAGTACTGCCCCCTCGACCCGGCCCACAACGCGGCGGCCTGGGAGAAGAACCGGCGCGTCGAGTTCAAGGTGGTGCGGACCGACAAGGGGCCGACCAACGTGGAGCTCGGCTGCGCCCTCGCCCGCTCCAAGGGCGTCGTCCCGCCGCCGCCCTGAGCGGAGCCGGCCGCGCGCGGCTGGCCGCGTCGCCATGCCGCGCGCCCGCCGATCTGGACAGGACAGGCCGGCCCGGGAGACAGTGACACCATGAAGGCCCGCGCCTGGATCCCCGCCGCCGCAGCGACGCTCGCCGCGGCGGTGAGCGGTTGCATCGACACCGACGCCGCCGTGTTCGTCGAGCCGGCCATCGCCGCGCCGGAGGCGACCGTCTCCGCGGGCGCGCTCGGGACGAGCCTCGAGGCGCGCTTCACGCTGGAGCTCCACCTCGGCCCGCGGGCCAGCGGCCCCAGCCGCGTCGCGGTCCGCTCCTTCGAGATCGCGAGCGCCGATCAGAAGACCTCGATCGTCGCGCCGCTCCCCGTCGAGACAGCGACGTCGCTGCCGGTCGAGGTCGCCCCGGGCAGCGACGTGACCGTGGCGTTCACCGTCGACACCAGCGCCGGGGGCGGGACGCTCCCGGGCGACGCCGCGGCGGCGCTCTGCGCCGCGGAGGGGATCCGGATCACGGGCGCGATCGAGGACTCGCTGGAAGACGGGGCGACGCCTGTCGTCTCCGAGGTGTTCCTCGCGCGCTGCCCGTGACGCGGCGCGTGCGCCCGGCGCCGCCCCGCGTGCGCCCGCGGCCGCGCCC
>NZ_JEMA01001271.1 GCF_001589285.1 Sorangium cellulosum
CGCCACGGCGCCGAGCCCGACGACGTGGCACGCCAGCGAGACGATGCCGGTCGCCATGACGAGCGCGAAGTACGCCGGGTGCATCCCGGCGAGGCCGCCAGGCGACGTCGTCATAGACATCCGAGATAGCGGAGGAGCCCCGGGTTGAGCGCGAGGCACGCGGCGCTGGCGCCGAGCGCCGGCCAGACCACCCCGTCATCTCCCCCGAGGAAGGCGTTCATCGTCGCCGTGAGCAGCCAGAGCTGCAGGGCGATCAGGATCAGCAGCATGCACAGCACGCCGTGAACGATCGTGGTCCGCTGCGCGCGCGCCCAATGGCGTTCCGGCCGCCGCTTCATACAGTCCTCTCGTGCACGCCGATCGCGAACACCTCGCCGCCGTCGATCTCGAGCTCGATCCGCGGCAGCGGTCGCGTCGGCGGCCCTGCGATGTTCTTCCCGGTCGCGAGGACCAGCGGCAGGATGTCTTCGGCGAACTGCTGCACCGCCGCCGCGCCGTCGTCGATCATGCGGCGGCGGAAGGCGAGCATGACCCCGATCATCGCGGCGAGCGACGCGGTGAAGACCGTCGCCCAGAGGACCGCGTGCAGCACGTGTGATCGGGATCCCATGGCGGCGCATCTTGGCAGGTTTCGGGGTCGAGCGGTGCGCGAGGAGGGTCTCGTGTGCGCGGTCGGCGCCTGGGCGAGCTCGTCGGCGCGCGCGGAAGGCGCCGCAACGAGATCGTCGGCGCGCGCGATGCGCTCCAGCGCAGGCGACGTCCGAGGTACGCTCACCTCCCCATGAGCCTCCTCCTCTCGATGACCTCTTGCCCCAACTGCGGGGCGCCGCTCTCCGTCGCGCCGGGGCAGCGCCACGTCATCTGCATCTTCTGCAACACGAACCTCTTCGTCGAGCGGCCCGCCACCGGCGCTCCCGTCGCGCAGATCAGGGCTCAGACCGCCTCGAAGGACGACATCGAGCGCGTCAAGCAGCTGCTCGTCGACGGCAAGCGCGACGAGGCCGTCGACCACTACGCGCGGGCTGCGTCGGTGTCCAGAGACGAGGCCGAGCAAGCCGTGGCGAACGTGTTCCTCTCGGCCTACTGGACGCTCGTCCGTCACCTGCCGATCAACGGCTTCGGCTTCTTCCTCTACGCGGTCTTCGTCTTCGGGGGCGCCGGGCTCGCCGCCTGGGCCGCGACCCAGGCCGTCGAGTCGCCGGCGTACCTGATCCTCGTCGCGGCGGGGGGCCTCTTCGCGATGCTGCAGCTCGTACGGTTCCTGCGGCACCTTGCCTCCACCCTGGTAGCGTCGTTCGGCTCCCTCGGCCGCGGGCGTGTCCTCCGTTGCTCGGTGGTGCGGGAGTTCGTGAAGCAAAAGGGCTTCTTCGTCGTTGTCGTCTTCGAGGTCGTCCCCGACGACGGCAGTCCGGCCTTCGTCGACCAGGAGACCCTCTTCGTCGGCGAGGAGGCGCTCCGGAAGCTATCGCCGGGCAACGTCGTCGGCGTCCGCTTCGATGGCCGTCGCCAGCACGTCTTCCCGACCAGGCCCGTCACCGTGCTGGCGACCGCTGTCTGACGCGGGAGCCCGGGCCGCGCGAGGGCGTGGAAGGGCGGAGCAACCGCCCCAGACCACCGAGATCGGTCCTGGAGGGGCGGTCCAACCGCCCTCCTCGCGCCGTTCCCGGTCCTCGCGCGCTGTCGAGGTGCCTTCGATTCCCTGTGCGTCGAGGCCGACCTGACCCAGGTCGGGTCGCCGGCACAGCGCCGTCGCGCCAGCGCGTGGGGTAGAATCGGTCCATGACCGTCATCCACTTCTATCGGGCCGGCGACGCCTACGGCTTCTTCTCCAACTTCTCGCGCCATCCGGTCACGCTGAAAGGCAAGGTGTGGCCCACGAGCGAGCACTACTTCCAGGCCCAGAAGTTCCCCGACACCCACCACGAGGAGGAGATCCGCAACGCCCCCGGCCCCGGTGAGGCGGCCCGCATGGGTCGACAGCGGAGCCGCCCGCTGCGCCCCGACTGGGAGCAGGTGAAGGACGACATCATGCGCGAGGTGGTGCGGGCAAAGTTCACCCAGCACGAGGAGCTCAAGCGCGCCCTGCTCGACACCAGGGACGCCGAGCTTGTCGAGCACACAACGAACGACGCCTACTGGGCCGACGGCGGCGACGGGAGCGGGGTGAACATGCTGGGAAAGATCTTGATGGAGATCCGCGAGGAGCTGCGCCGCTGACGCTCGACAGCGCCTCTTTCTCGGCAGCCCCGGGTCTCCGGCGGCGGGCAGGAGGAGCGCGCGTACACCGGGGCACGCGGAGCCCCGTGGAGCCGTGCTTTGACGGAGACGCGAGGGCTCGTCGGGTGTACCAGGACGCCCGCGCATGAGGAGAACATCCATGTCGAGGCGCCTGTCCTTACCCAGAGTCCTCACCGCGGCCGGGCTGGTCGCGCTCGCGTCCTGCGGAGGCACCACCGCGGCGACGCCGCCGTCGCAGTCGGCCGCGCCCGCGGGGACCGCGGCGACTGCGCCGCCGACAGCCCCCGCGATGCCGCGGAGCGTGGAGTCGCTCGTCGACGTCGTCCCGAGCGACGCGGTGCTCGTCGCGAGCCTCCCGCAGGCGGGCGCGCTCCTCGCGGGCGCGCCGGCGGTCCAGGAGGCGCTCGTCGAGGAGCTCGCGGCGATCCTGGCGCGCCAGCCCGGCGTGAGCCCGGACCTCGCCCGCGCCGTCGTGGCGTCGCTCGACGGCGCCATGGTGTTCGTCGGCGGCGAGGCGTCCCATGGCGGCGCCGTGGGGGCGCTGCTCGGGCACGGCTGCGCGGCGGCGCGATTCAGCGACAGAGCGCCGGTCGAGCGCCTGCTGAACGGGCTGCCGCGGGAGACCGGCGAGGGCGGCGCGTTCGCGCTCCGGGACGACAAGGACAGGGTGTTCGCGCACGGCGCGTGGCTCGCGGAGGCGCAGGTCGCCCTCCTCTGCGCCCGGCCAGAGCCGCTGGCGAGGGCCTTGCGCGTCGCGGGGCAGCGCGAGGCGTCGTTCAGGAGCTCCGCGCTCTTCCAGGCCGAGCGCGCGAAGGATCCGTGGCTCGCGCTCGACCTCCACCGCATGAGCAGCGGCGGCGCCACCGCACCCGAGCCCGGCTCACGGCTCTTCATGGCGCTGCCGATGAGCCAGGACACGCCCGGCCTCCGCGTGGAGCTCGCGGCCCTCGGACCGGAGTATCCCCGCCTCGGCACCGTGCTCGCGGCGACGGACCACGGAGCGATGGCAAAGCTGCCCTCGGGTGCCCTGGCGGCGCTCGGGCTCTCCTTCCAGCGATCGCCCGGAAAGACAGTGAGCGACGTCCTCGGCGCCTTCAACGGGCTCGCCGGCGGGCCCGTCGCGGCCGCCGCCGCGGGCGCCCTCGCCGAGGTCGGGCTCGATCTCGGCGACGTGGACAGGGCGCTCGGCGGCGAGGCCGCGATCGGGATCTACCGCGATCCGAAGCACAAGCTCGCCCTCGCGGACGGCGGGCGCGACGACGCGCTCCGGCACAACGCCGTGCTGATCGCGATCACGGCCGCGGATGCGGCGGCGCAGAAGAAGGTGTTCGACGCGGTCGCCGCGCACATGAAGCGGACTTCGAAGAAGGTCCGGACCAGGCCGGGATGGGTGGCGGGCGATCTCGACGACCACAACGAGCTGAGGGCCGAGTCGAGGCAAGGCTTCGTGCTGATCGGCGCGGGCGACCGGAGCTACCTCGCTCAGGTCGCCGCGCGCTTCGGAAAGGAGAAGGAATCGCTGGCCGCGAGCCCGTCGTTCGCGGAGGCGCGGGCGCGCGCGAACGCGCCCTCGCACCTGGAGATGTACATCGATCGTCAGACCTTCGCGGGCCTGCTCGAAGGGGCCGCGGCGGCGAGCTTCGGCGCCCTCGGCGCCTCGCCGACGCTGCTCTCCGTGACGCTCGCGCCGAGCGACCGCGGGCTCGAGCTCGCGCTCGGCGGCCAGGGCGGCGTCGAGATCCTCGGCACGAGCGCCGCGCTCGCCGTCTACGGCGTCCGGCGTTACCTCGCCTCCGCGAAGACGGCGGAGGCGAAGAACACGATCGGGGCGATCGCCCGCAGCGCGGTGGGGGCGTTCGAGCGCGCGGCGAGCTCGCAGAAGAGCGTGCCGCCGTCGTCACGCCACCTCTGCAAGTCGGCCGCCCCGGTCCCCGCCGCCGTGCCGCGGGGAACCCGCTACACGCCGTCCTCGAGCCCCGGACAGGACTTCAACCAGGGCGACGACACCTCGGGGTGGCGGTGCCTGCAATTCAACCTGACGATGCGGGCCTACTACCAATACGACTATCGCGCCGGATCGGGCTACAAGGGTCCGGCGCGCGGCGGGCCCGATCCGGGCAAGGACGGCTTCGAGGTCTCCGCGGAGGGAGATCTCGACGGCGACGGGACGACGAGCCTGTTCACGAGGACCGGGAAGATCGTCAACGGGAAGCTCGTGCTGAACCCGGAGGTCTTCATCGCGGAGGAGATGGAGTAGCGCGCCTGAGGACAGACGGCGCTCCCCTCACCGCTCCCGCGGCGTCACAACGCGCAGGGAGGCGCGCGCCTCGCCGATGCGCACCACGAGTTCGCCCTCGCCCCAGCGCTCGTGGAGAGGGTAGGCGCGCATGACGGTGCCATTGCCCAGAAAGCCGCTGCACAGGGCCGCCATGTGACCGCAGCGCGGCGACTTGACGATCAGGAAGTCGGGGTGGCTCCAGGCCACGCTCTCCGACGAGACGATATCGAGATTGAAGGGCTCCCCGCGCGCCGTCAGGGCCTCGGCCTCGAGCGCGACATCGCCCTTGATGACGGTAGGCCCCTTCACGGTCAGCCTCGCGATCGGCGCGACGACCAGGGCGATGTCGCCGTTCTCGCACCGCACAACGCCGCGACCCGTGCGCCGGGCCTCGACGGACACCGGCGGCCTGTCGCCCGGGTCCACCCGGAGGACATCGACGTTCTCGCGGACGCGGCACGCGCCGCCGCTCTGCTCCGGGAGGAAGACCTTCACGCCGACGGGCACGCGGTGCTCGCCGAGCAGAGGGTGACACCCCACGAGCCAGGGGAGCGACACCAGAACGCCGGCGCAGCGGGCAAGACCGCCGCGGCGCGCGGCAGCGACGCGAGGGCGCCTCCTGCGGGAGAACCGCGCGACGCCGGGCGGGAGGTGAAGCCGGAGCATGAGCACAACCTACCATGAGGGGGCTTTGCTCGATGGGTGCATCTCTCAGGCGGATGACGGAGCACTGGCGATGGTGCCATGCGCCACCACGTCCTCCCCCTCCCCGTCTGCCCTCTCCCGTCTGCCCTCTCCCGTCTGCCCTCTCCCGTCCGCCCTCTCCCGTCTGCCCTCTTCGTGCGCGTGCGCGTGCGCGTGCGCGTTCCCGTCCTCGGTCGTGCTGCTCCACGGCTCACGATGACGGAAGACGGGATGGATCGGGAACGCGCACGCGCACGCGCACGCGCACGACAGACGCGCACGGGGACGGGAGTCGGGAGACGGGAGAGGGCAGACGGGAGAGGGCAGACGAAACGAAACGAAACGAAACGGCAGACGAATGAGCAGGAGGGTACTGCCCGCTCCGGCCTGGTTCGCCAGCGGCGGCGCCTCGACTCAGAAATCCGCCACGCTGAACATCCGCGCGGACACCGATCCATCCGGTCCGCTGCTGGTGGGGTGCGTCTCGGCGACCCCGCTGATCACGCCGTCGACAGCGCTGCTGCTCAACGTACCGTTCAGGTACACGATCACCTTCCTGTACTCCGCGGGATCCACCTCGGTGACCTCGTACGTCCCCTGGAGCGCGTCGAGATCGATCCGGTGGGTGAAGCTCGCCGAGTCGGCCTGCAGGGCCCTGAGTGTGACCGTGAACGTCTCGTCGAACGCGCCGTCCTCCGTCGTGAAGGCCAGCGGGACGTCGATCTGCAGGTGATCGGCGCAGTCGACGGCGAGCGCCAGCTCGGCGCCGCCCGATCCGCTGCTCGGCGGCGTCGTGGACCGGACGAAGCGCGCGGAGACGATCTCGCCCAGCGATAGCGTCGCGGTCGTGCTGCCGCCCGTCGCCCACGTGAGCGGGGCGGAGCGCTCGCCGGACAGCGAGGTCACCACGTCCTGCGCCGAGAAGCCCAGCGCGGTCTCCGCGTCGGCGGCGATGGCCTCCGCCTCCTCGTGGCACGCCCCCTCGCTCACCTGAACTCCGCCGATCTGGCCGCTCTGAGGGCCGCCGCCCGCGCCCTCCCCGCACCCGAAGAGCCCGGCGCTCGTCACCGCCGCGACCGCCCAAGAAAGCCAACGCCGCTCGCCCATGATCAAGACCTCCTGCGGCCTACCTTGCGTTCGCTCACCGACCCGCGCCAGGGCAGCTTCGCACATTCTATACCGCAACAAGGCCTGTGGATGTGCGAACCTGCGAGACATGGATCACGAATCCCTCGCGCAGGAGCTGATCCGCGCGCTGCGCGGCCGGCGCTCGCAGCGCGCCTTCAGCCGGCGGCTCGGCTTCCGCACCAACGTCGTCTACACGTGGGAGTCCGGCCGGCGATGGCCCACCGCGGCCACGTTCCTCGCGGCGGCGCGGCGCGCTGGCGTCGACGTCGCCGGGGCGGTCGGGCGCTTCTTCCCGTCGCTGCCGGCGTGGCTCGCGCACACCGACCCGGCGTCGGCCGAGGGCGTCGCGGCGTTCTTGACCGAGATGCGCGGGATGTCGCCCATCGTCGACGTGGCGCGGCGGGCGGGCAGGAGCCGGTACGCTGTCGCGCGCTGGCTCTCGGGCGAGGCCGAGCCGCGGCTGCCGGACTTCCTGCGGATGGTCGAGGCGTGCTCGCTGCGCCTTCTCGACTTCGTGGCGCTGTTCGCGGACCCCACGGCGCTCCCCGCGGCGAGCGCGGCGTGGCGCACGCTGGAGGCGCAGCGCCGCGCCGTGTACGAGGAGCCGCTGCTGCCCGCCATCCTGCTCGCCCTGGAGATGCCGTCGTACAGGGCGCTGCCGCGGCACGAGCCGGGGTGGATCGCGCGGCGGCTCGGGTTCCCCGTCGAGGACGAGGCGCGCTGCCTGGAGCGGCTCGCCGAGGCCGGCCAGATCCGCAAGAGCCGCGGGCGGTGGAGCGTCGCGCCGATCCGGACCGTGGACACGCGCGCCGACCCCGACGCCGAGCACCGGCTCAAGTGCTTCTGGGCCGGCGTCGGGCTGGAGCGGCTCTCGCGCAAGGCGGAGGGCCGCTTCTCGTTCAACGTCTTCACGGTCTCCGAGGCCGACCTCGCGAAGCTGTCAGAGCTCCACGTGAGCTATTACCAGAACATGCGCACGGTGATCGCCGAGTCATGGCCACCCGAGCGCGTGGTCGCCGTGAACCTGCAGCTCTTCCCGCTGGACGGGGAATGAGCCGCTCGCGGCAATGCGGCGATCCCGCCGTCCCTCGATCGGGCGATCCCGCGATCCGCACGATCCGGTGCCCGATCACATCCCGGGCCCCCGCCAGTTTCGCGATACGACGCGAGGAGGTCCAGAAATCGGGTAAGTTGACATGCTCGCACATCCACCGATAGAGTGTGAAATCGGGGATGAAGCCCTCGACCGAGGCACCTTGGGGCGGGCGCCTTGCGGTGACGCCTCGGCGCGGGCCAGGTCGGAAGTGTTTCCATTGCAATGGATCATCGCAGGAGAGCCGGAATCGCGCATGTGGAGAACCTTATGCCTGGGGTGAATCGAGCCTTTCCACGTCGCGCTTTCCTCCTGTCGGCGCTGGTCCTGTCTGCCGGCGGCGCGGCGGGCTGCTCGTCCAAGGAGAGAGCGGAGGCCACTCAGGTCGCCCCGGACCGGGGGGCGCCGGCGCCCACGCCGGCGCCCACGCCGGCGGCGGAGCCCCCGAAGGGCCCCGCGATGGTCACGATCGCCAGGGAGCAGCAGGCCACCTGGGTGCGCAACTTCAATCCCCTGCTCCCGGAGGGGAACTCGCGATTCCCGACCGTCGCCGGCATCTACGAGCCGCTCCTCATCTACAACACGATGAGGAACGAGTACACGCCGTGGCTCGCGACGAAGTACGCGTGGAGCGAGGGCAACAAGAAGCTCACGTTCACGATCCGATCCGGGGTCAAGTGGTCGGACGGGCATCCGTTCACGGCGAGGGACGTGTCGTTCACGTTCGCGCTCCTCAGGAAGCACCCGGCGCTCGATCTCTCGGGGATATGGAAGTTCCTCGGCGGCGTCACGGCCGAGAGCGAGAACGTCGTCGAGTTCACGCTGAAGCGGCCCTATGTCCCGGGGCTCAGCTACATCGGCCACCAGCCGATCGTGCCGGAGCACAAGTGGAAGGACATCGCCGACCCGGTGACGTACCCGAACGAGAACCCCGTGGCCACGGGGCCCTTCACCGAGGTGAAAACGTTCCAGAACCAGGTGTACGAGCTCGGCAAGAACCCGAATTACTGGCAGGAGGGCAAGCCGGCGGTCGAGGGGCTGCGCTTTCCGGCGTACCCGGGCAACGATCAGGTCATGCTGGCGCTCATCAACGGCGAGGTCGACTGGGCGGGCGCCTTCGTGCCCAACATCGAGCGGGTCTTCGTCGAGAAGGACCCGGCGAACCATCATTACTGGTTCCCGCTCGTCGGCGGCACGGCCACGCTGTACCCGAACTCCACGAAGAAGCCGTTCGACGACGTGCGCGTGCGCAAGGCGATCAGCATGGCGATCGACAGGGAGCAGATCGTCAAGATCGCGGCCGACAACTACACGCACAGCGCGGACGCGACGGGGCTGGACGACTCCTACGAGCGGTTCCGCAACGAGAAGGCGGTGGAGGCGGGCGACTGGGTGAGGCTCGACGTGCAGAGGGCGAATCAGATCCTCGACGAGGCGGGCTACCCGAGGGCCGCCGACGGGCTCCGGACGAGGAACGGCAAGCCGCTGCGCTTCGAGATCAACGTGGTGAGCGGCTGGTCGGACTGGGTCCGCGCGGTCCAGATCATCACGCAGAACCTGCAGAGCGTGGGCATCGACGCGTCGATGAGGACGTACGACTTCAGCGCGTTCCACGAGGCGCTGCAGAAGGGCACGTTCGATATGTCGATGGGCTGGACCACGGTGGAGCCCACCCCGTACAACTTCTACCGCGATCTCATGAGCGCGGAGCTCGTGAAGCCTGTCGGCGAGATGTCCGCGCGCAACTGGCACCGCTTCGGCGCGAAGGAGGCCGACACGCTGTTCCACGCGTTCGAGGCCGCGACGGGTCCCGCGGATCAGAAGCGCATCCTGGACGCGCTGCAGATGATCTTCGTGCAGACCGCGCCGGTGATACCGCTCTTCGTCAATCCGTCCTGGGGCGAGTACAGCACGAAGCGGTTCACCGGGTTCCCCACCCTGAGGAACCCGTACGCCAAGCTGACGCCGAACAACCCGCCGGAGTACCTGCTCGTCCTGGTCGAGCTCCGGCCGAGGTGAGCTCCCTGCGGGNGTCGAGCTCCGGCCGAGGTGAGCTCCCTGCGGGCGCCGATCTCGCGGCCTTGAGGGCTCACCCGGAGATCACAGCCGCGTGATCACGAGACCATCGTTCTGCACCGAGATGCGGGCGGGCTTGCCGCGGTGCTCGTCGGGGATCTCGTCGGCCATGAGGTAGCGGCCGGCGATGGAGACGAACTCCGCCTCGAGACTCATGCAGAAGATGCTCGCGTCGGCGTTGTTGTGGGCGCCGGCCATGGCACGGCCGCGGAGCGGGGCGTAGACGTGGATGTTGTCGTTGGCGATGAGCTCCGCGCCGGAGCTGACCGGCGAGAGGACCACGAGGTCGCCGTGGGGCACATAGATGACCTGCCCGCTGCGCACCGGGTGCCGGACGGTGAGCCCGGCGGGCGGCGGCT